>NZ_JAEHFP010000058.1 GCF_016446475.1 Paracoccus binzhouensis
CCGGCCCCGCTGCCGCCTCCGCCGGATCGGCGCCCCCGGCCGGGGCCTGGGCCGCGGCAGGGGCTGCAGCCTCGGGCACCGGGTGCTTCGCGGCCGCGGCGGCGACAGGGGCCGGTGGTTCATCGGCCGGGGCCGCGCCATCGGCAGAAGCCTGCATCGCCTGGGACGAGAAGTCGAACCGGACCCCGTCGCCATCCGCGGGCCTCACGCCCAGCAGCGATCCGGCCAGCGCACCCAAGGCGTTCGAGACAGCCTGCAAGGGCGTCGAACCGGCCCCCGAGGCGGCGGCTGGGGCAGAAGAGGAAATAGGCTTGAAAAGTGAACTGATTACCATCTTACGATCTCCATCTTGAAGACAGCCACAGGATAAAGGTCGCCCGTTAGGAATCCAGAAAGCAATCCGTTGGATTTTAATTGACCGGCCGCACCGCAACGAAAAACGCCCGCAGCCTTTGCCGCGGGCGTTTCCTGCAATCCAAGGGCCGCGGGATCGCGGCCGGCCGGTCAGCGGCGCAGGCCCAGCTTGCCGATCAGGTCGGTATAGCGGGCTTCGTCCTTGCGCTTCAGGTAGTCCAGCAGCTTGCGGCGCTGCGCGACCAGCTTCAGCAGACCACGACGCGAATGGTTGTCCTTCTTGTGGGTCTTGAAATGCTCGGTCAGCGTGGCGATGCGCGACGACAGGATGGCGACCTGCACCTCGGGCGAGCCGGTGTCGCCTTTCTTGGTCGCGAATTCGGTCATCACGCGGTTCTTTTCCTCGACGGTGATCGACATCGGGGTCTCCTTTCAGGATCAAAGGGTTATGGCACAGGCCGGGATGTCGTCCAGCACAGGCCCGTGGAGAGATCCGCCGGAATCGCCCGGTCGGATGCGGGCGTATAGGCAAAATCGGCCGAAAAGGAAAGGGTTTTCTGCGGCTCAGCCGCCCGGTGCGATCCGCGTCAGGGCGATGTCGGCAACCCGCAGCCCTTCGGCCTGCAACACCCGGCCCACCGCCACCCCGTCCACGCGGATCACCGCCGATCCGTCGGTCTCGTGCTCCAGCGCGACCACGGGATCAGCGCCGTCGCCGTGATAGCGCAACTCGATTCGGTCCAGATCCCGGTCGAAATCGGCGATGACCGGCAGCGTCTCGCCCGGATCGTCCAGATCCTCGCCCGGCACGTCCAGCAGGAACAGATCCTCGCCCTCGCCGCCCTCGGCGAAATCGCCCAGGCCGGGCTGCAGCGTGTCGCGGCCGGCCCCGCCATGCAGCCAGGCCCGCTCGGGCTCGGCCGAGCCGATCAGCAAATCGTCGCCCTCGCCGCCGTCCAGGTCATCCTCGCCGCCGCCGGCGATCAGCGTGTCGTTGCCGGCATTGCCCGAGATCCAGTCGTCGCCGTCGCCCCCGGTCAGCAGGTCGTCCCCCTCGCCACCGAAGATCGTGTCGTTGCCGGGGCCGCCATGCACGGTGTCGTTGCCGCCCTGCCCGGCCAGATAGTCGTCGCCCGCGCCGCCGTCGATGGAATCGTCGCCGCCCGGTCCATAGTCGCCGTCGCCATAGATCCAGTCGGTGCCGTCGCCGCCCAGCAGCGTGTCGCTGCCCAGCCCGCCATGCAGGTCGTCGTTGCCGCCAAGGCCGGTCAGCAGGTCGTCGCCATCGCCGCCGGCCAGCCAGTCCGAGCCCTCGCTGCCCTCGGTCGTCAGCCCCTTGGGCGCGTCGCGATCGGATGATTCAGGAAAAGGCGGGTCGTCGGGGTCATGCTCGCCGCCGGGAGTGCGGGCGGTCCCGGTCACATCCACGGCAAGGCCGGCGAATACCAAACTGAGCAGACTACTGATCAACAACATGACGGGAACCCAAGCGAATCACGCGACCCACATTGGCACCTTATCCCGTCGCCGCCCGCCCCGCATCCTTATTGCTAATAAAGGCTTAACGGACCGGGGCGCCCCCGCGGTCAGCCGTAGTCGCGCGCACCAAAGATGGCGCTGCCGATGCGGACATAGGTCGCGCCCTCGGCGATGGCGGTTTCGAAATCGGCGCTCATGCCCATCGACAGGCCGGCCAACCCGTTGCGTGCGGCAATATCACGCAGGGCGCGGAAATGCGGCACCGGGTCCAGATCCTCGGGCGGGATGCACATCAGCCCGGTGATCGCCAGGTCCAGCGCGCGGCATCGGGCGATGAAGGCGTCGGCCTCGTCCGGCAGGACGCCGGCCTTTTGCGGCTCGGCGCCGGTGTTCACCTGCACGAAAAGCTGCGGGCAGGCCCCGCGCGCCTGCACCTGCCGCGCCAGTTTTTCGGCCAGCGAGGGGCGGTCGAGCGTGTGGATGGCGTCGAAAAGCTCCAGCGCGGGTTTCAGCTTGTTGGTCTGCAGGGGGCCGATCATGTGCAGCTCGATGCCGGGGAAACGCTCGCGCCAGCGGGGCCATTTCCCCGCCGCCTCCTGCACGTAGTTTTCGCCGAAGACGCGATGGCCGGCCGCCAGCACCGCCTCGACCCGGTCGGGGGGCTGCACCTTGCTGACGGCGATCAGCGTGACGGCGCCAGGCGCGCGTTCGGCGGCTTTCTCGGCCGCGGCAATGCGGCGCCTGATGTCATCCAGTTCCATGGCGGCATGATTTCCAAAAGAAAAGAGCGGGCGCAAGGCCCGCTCTTCCTGTTTTCCGTATCCCGAAGGATCAGAACTCGAAGCGCACGCCCATGTCGGCGGTCACGCGCTCGTCGTAGTCGCGCTGAAGCGACGCACCCAGACGGGCACCGCCCAGGTCGTAGTTCACGCCGATACCGAACGCGTTGTCGGTTTCGTTGCTGTCGCGATCATTGTTGGCGACATAGGCTTCGATGTTGGTGCGGCCATCGGCCAGGGTGTAGTCGCCATAGAGCGCGATGGTCTGGCCGTCAAAGCCATCCTCTTCATCGCCACCGTCCACGTAGTTCAGACCGACGCGGGCATTTTCCATGACGGCATAACGGGCGCCGAGGAAGAAGATATCGTTGCCGTCGATGCCACCACCATTGAACGCAGCAGCGGCGGACAGTTCCAGACGGTCATCCCAAGTATAGTCGACCGAAAGGGAGATCTCCTCTTCCATCAGGCCGTCGAGGCCCAGCTCCTCCGAGAGCGCGTCGGTCAGGCCCGACTGATCGGGATCGACATACGACGCTTGCAGGGTCAGATCACCCAGGGTGTAAAGAGCCCGGATGCCCACACGATCGATTTCCTGAAGGGCATAAGGACCAGCTGCATAAGCAAAGAAAGTACCTGCTACATCGCTGAAACCGACGGAGCGGTCGAAGGCTCCGAGTTCGGTCGCGTAAAGCAGACCGTTCGAGTCAAAAGCGGTGTCGACGTTACCGACTTCGACGGTGAAGCCTTGGGCGCTGACCCAAAGTTTCCCCGCGTTGGTAGCAGCGCTCCACCCACGGCCGCTGAGAAGATCGTTCACGTCGTCGAAGCTCGCATCGCCGCCACCTGCGATAGAACCAAGAGCGCCGACACCGTTGCCCTGATCCCACTGAAGACGGAAGCGCGCACCGAAGTCGACGCCCGAATCGGTCGACTGCGAAGCGTCGATGTTCATCCGCAGACGGCTGACGACGCGCGACTCGTTCTGGCCAGCGGCGTCCTGAGCAGCGGTGTTTTCGTAATAGATCACACCGGTCCGGCCATAGCCGGAGATGGTCACGTCGGCGGCGGCAACGCCCGCGGTCAGGACCAGCGCGGTGGAGGCGATAAGAGCCTTTTTCATGATGTTTCCCTCTTGTCTCTCTCGTATGCCCCACCCGGTATGCCGGTTTGGGGTATGCCAGTTGTGTCGCGCTTTCCCCCCTGCATTGCAACGGAATCGCATCGGCTTAGCCCGATTCCGACCTGCTGTGATGCACATGGGCCACACCCCGTTGCAACGCCCCCCGCCCCGCCGCGGACGCCCTTACGCGCGCGAGCCATATCCCCTCCGGGACGGGGGATCGCGGGCCAGGGGCGCAGCCTCTCTTGTCGCAAGGGGCGGAATTGCGCTATGGCTCGCGGCAAGGACGATCCGGGGGACATCAGATGACCAGACGCGCCGCACGGCTGACCGCCGCCCTGCTGATCCTGGCGGGGCTTGCCGCCTGTTCGGGGGGCGGCTCGGGCTTGGGTTCGGCAGGCTCGGCCGGATCGGCGACCTCGATGCCGGGCGGCGGGAATCGCCAGGCCCAGCCGCAGGCCGTCGAGCGGCGCGAGACGATCTGGGACGTGTTCTCGGACCGGCGCAACCCCAACGACACGGTGGCGGTCAACAAATACCTGTGGAACGCCAGCCTGGACGTGCTGAACTTCCTGCCGATCCAGTCGATCGACCCCTTCACCGGCGTCATCGTCACCGGCTACGGCACCCCGCCGGGCGGCGGGCGGTCCTATCGCGCCACGATCAAGGTCAGCGACCCGGCGCTGGATGCGCGCGCGCTCAAGGTCTCGTTGCAGGGGGCGGGCGGGGCTGCCGTGGCGCCCGATACCGTGCGCGCGGTCGAGGATGCGATCCTGACGCGGGCCCGGCAGCTGCGGGTGCAGGACCGCAACCTCTGATCCCGCCGAGCCCGCTGGACCTGCATCGGGCAAGCGGCTAATACCCTGCGGGCAATCTGTCGCCCGGAGGTTTCCATGCCCTATGATCCCGCAATCAGCGAACCGCGCTGGCAAGAGGCGTGGGAGCAGGCCGATACGTTCCGCGCCGTGCGGGACGAGCGGCCCAAGTATTACGTGCTGGAGATGTTCCCCTATCCCTCGGGGCGCATCCACATGGGCCATGTGCGCAACTACACGATGGGCGACGTGGTGGCGCGGTTCAAGCGCGCGCAGGGGTTTTCCGTGCTGCATCCGATGGGCTGGGACGCCTTCGGCATGCCGGCCGAGAACGCGGCGATGGAGCAGGGCGGCCATCCGCGCGACTGGACCTATGGCAATATCGCCACCATGCGCGGCCAGCTGAAGCCCTTGGGCCTGTCCATCGACTGGAGCCGCGAATTCGCCACCTGCGACGACGCCTATGTCGCCCAGCAGCAGGCGCTGTTCCTGGACATGCTGGAGGCCGGGCTGGTCACCCGCAAGTCGGCGCAGGTGAACTGGGACCCGGTCGACATGACCGTGCTGGCCAACGAGCAGGTGATCGACGGCAAGGGCTGGCGATCCGGCGCTATGGTCGAGCGCAAGGAACTGACGCAGTGGTTCTTCAGGATCTCGGACTATTCGGACGAGCTGCTGGCGGCGCTAGACGGGCTGGAAGGCTGGCCCGAGAAGGTGCGGCTGATGCAGGCCAACTGGATCGGCAAGTCGCGCGGGCTGCAATTCCGCTTCGACACCGTGGACCTGCCGGATTTCCCGCAGATCGAGGTCTATACCACCCGCCCCGACACGCTGATGGGCGCCAGCTTCGTGGCGCTGTCGCCGGATCACCCGCTGGTCAAGGCGCTGGCCGCCAAGGACCCGGCCGTCGCGGCTTTCGTCGAGGAATGCCGCAAGATCGGCACCACCGAGGAAGCCATCGAGACCGCGCCGAAGCTGGGCCTCGACACCGGGCTGACCGTGCGCCACCCGCTGGATCCGGATTGGCGGCTGCCGATCTGGATCGCGAATTTCGTGCTGATGGATTACGGCACCGGCGCGATCTTCGGCTCGCCCGCGCATGACGAGCGGGACCACGAGTTTGCGACGAAATACGGGCTGCCGATCCGCGCCACCTTCGGCGAAAAGGGCATGACGCTGGAGCAGGCCGACGCACTGGTGGCGAAAGCGCCCTATGTGCCGCTGAAGTCGGAGGTCGTGACCTATGTGCGCGGCTTTGCCGGCCCGGCCGACCAGACCGGCGAGGCGGCGGTCGATGCCGCCATCGCCCATGCCGAGGCCAAGGGCTATGGCGAGGGCGTGACGAAATTCCGCCTGCGCGACTGGGGCATCTCGCGGCAGCGCTATTGGGGCTGCCCGATTCCGGTGGTGCATTGCGAGACATGCGGCACCGTGCCCGAGGCCAAGGCCAATCTGCCCGTGCTGCTGCCGCAGGACGTCAGCTTCGACGTGCCCGGCAACCCCTTGGACCGGCATCCGACCTGGCGCAACGCCACCTGCCCGCAATGCGGCGGCCCGGCCCGGCGCGAGACGGATACCATGGACACCTTCGTCGATTCGTCCTGGTATTACGCCCGCTTCACCTCGCCCCACGCAGCGGTGCCGACCGACCGGCCCGAGACCGATTACTGGATGAACGTCGACCAGTATATCGGCGGCATCGAGCATGCGATCCTGCACCTGCTCTATTCGCGCTTCTTCGCCCGGGCCATGGTCAAGACCGGCCACCTGCCCGAAAGCGCCAGGGAACCGTTCGACGCGCTCTTCACCCAGGGCATGGTCACGCATGAGATCTACATGACCCGGGACGAGCGCGGCCGCCCGGTCTATCACCTGCCCGAGGACGTGGTGGACGGCAAGCTGGCCGACGGCACCGCGGTCGAGATCATCCCCTCGGCCAAGATGTCGAAATCCAAGAAGAACGTCGTCGATCCGGTGAACATCGTCGCCAATTTCGGCGCCGACACGGCACGCTGGTTCATGCTCTCGGACAGCCCGCCCGAGCGCGACGTGGAATGGACCGCCGCCGGGGCCGAGGCGGCGAACCGCTTCCTGGCCCGGGTCTGGCGGCTCGCCGACGAGATCCCCGAGGGTGGCGACGACCCCGAGCTGCTGCGCGCCGCGCATCGCGCCATCGACGAGGTGACGAAATCCATCGAGGGCTTCGCCTTCAACAAGGCGGTGGCCAAGATCTATGAGCTGGCGAACGCCATCGGCAAGTCGAGCGCGGGCGGCGACAGCCGGCGCGCGGTGCTGCGCATCATGGCGCAGCTGATGGCGCCGATGGTGCCGCACCTGGCCGAGGAGGTCTGGATGAAGGCCGGCGGCCAGGGCATGGTGGTCGATGCCGCCTGGCCCAAGGCGGACCCGGCGCTGCTGGTTTCCGACAGCGTGGTGCTGCCGATCCAGATCAACGGCAAGCGCCGGGCCGAGATCGAGGTGCCGAAGGACATGCCCAAGGAAGAAATCGAGGCCATCGTGCTGGCAGACGAGACCGTGCGGCGCTTCATGGAAGGCCAGCCGCCGAAGAAGCTGATCGTGGTGCCGGGGCGGATCGTCAATGTCGTGGTCTAGGCGCAGCGCGATCCTGGCCGTGCTGGCGCTGGCCGGCTGCGGCTTTTCGCCGGTCTACGGGCCGGGCGGCACGGGGACGCGGCTCTTCGGCCAGGTCCGCGCCGCCGATCCGCGCACGCCGGACGATTTCAGCTTTGCCGGCCGCATCGCCGAGCGGCTGGGCCCCGATGCCGGAGGACGCTTCCTGCTCGACTACCGGCTGCGCATCGCCGTGGTGCCGCAGGCGATCACCCCGGACGAGGTGACGACGCGCTATGCGCTGAACGGCACCGCCGATTTCACCCTGACCGAGGCCACGACCGGTCGCGAGGTGACGCGCGGGCAGGTCAGCAGCTTCACCTCCTATTCCACCACCGGCACCACCATCGCCACCATGGCCGCCGAGCAGGACGCGCATGAGCGGCTGGCGCGGATGCTGGCCGACCAGGTGGTGACGCGGCTCTTGGCCGTCGCGCCCGACGCGGTGCCATGATCCTGAAGGGCGCCGAGATCGGACGCTATCTGGCGCGGCCCGATCCGACGCGGCCGGCGCTGCTGATCCATGGCCAGGACGCCATGCGCGTGGCGCTGAAGCGGGCCGAGGCGGTCAAGGCCCTTGTCGGACCCGGCGCCGAAGAGGAAATGCGCCTGACCCGCATTCCCGGCGCCGACCTGCGCAAGGATCCGGCGGCGCTGCTGGATGCCGTGAAGGCGGTGGGCTTCTTTCCCGGCCAGCGCGTGGTGCTGGTCGATGACGCGCCGGATGCGGCCACGCCGGCGGTGGCCTCGGCCATTGCCGAATGGAAAAGCGGCGACGCGGTGATCGTGGTGGCGGCAGGCGCGCTCGGCAAGTCCTCGGCGCTGCGCAAGCTCTTCGAGCCGCATCCCGCCGCCGTGACCGCGCCGATCTATGACGACCCGCCCGGCGAGGAGGAGGTGGGCCGCTGGCTGCATGAGGCCGGGCTGCGCGAGGTGCCGCGGGATGCGATGCGCGACCTGATGGCGCTGTCCCGCGCCCTCGATCCCGGCGATTTCCGCCAGACGGTCGAGAAGATCGGGCTTTACAAGCATGGCGATCCGGCGGCGCTGACGCCCGCCGAGATCGCCGCGCTGGCGCCGGCCACCATCGAAGCCGAGGTCGATGAATTGATCGACTGCGTGGCCGAGGGCCGGGCGCGCGAATTCGGCACGCTGATGCGGCGGATCGAGGGGCAGGGCATCGCCCCGGTGACGCTGTGCATCGCGGCGCTGCGGCATTTCCGGGCGCTGCATGCCGGCGCCTCGGACCCCGGCGGGCCCGGCGCCGGGCTGTCGCGGCTGCGGCCGCCGGTCTTCGGCCCGCGCCGCGACCGGATGATCCGGCAGGCGCAGGACTGGGGCATGCGGGCGCTGGAGGATGCGATCCACCAGCTGATCGAGACCGACCTGGTGCTGCGCTCGTCGTCCAAGGCGCCGGCAATGGCGGTGATGGAGCGGATGCTGCTGCGGCTTTGCATGATGCCGCGCGGCGGGCGCTGATGCAGGCCTTGGTCATCGGCGCCGGCCCCGCCGGGCTGATGGCGGCCGAGGTGCTGGCCGGACAGGGCGTGCGGGTCGTCGTGGCCGAGGCCATGCCCACCCCGGCGCGCAAATTCCTGATGGCGGGGAAATCCGGGCTGAACCTGACCAGGGCCGAGCCCTTTGCGGCTTTTGCGGCGCATTATGGGGGCTCTGCCCCCGTCCTGCGGACTCCCCCGGGGTGTTTGCAGAGCAAAGAAATCGGGCCCGAGGCAGTGATGGCCTGGGCGCGCGGGCTGGGGGTGGAGCTGTTCACCGGCTCGACCGGGCGGGTGTTTCCGGTCGGTATGAAGGCCTCGCCGCTGCTCAGGGCCTGGCTGGCGCGGCTGACGGGCTCGGGGGTCGAGCTGCGGACGCGCTGGCGCTGGAGCGGCTTCGACGGCGACGGCTGGCGCTTCGATGTGCCGGGCGGGGTTCAGATCTTGCGGCCCCGGGTCGTCGTGCTGGCGCTGGGTGGGGCAAGCTGGCCGCGGCTGGGCTCGGACGCGGCCTGGGTGCCGTGGCTGCTGGCCCGGGGCGTCGAGATGGTGCCGTTCCGGCCGGCGAACATGGGCTTTCGCGTTTCCTGGTCGGCGCAGATGGCCCGGCATTTCGGCCAGGCGGTCAAGGGCGTGGCGCTGCATGTCGCGGGCCGGGTCGGGCGCGGCGAATGGGTGGTCAGCGCAGGCGGAATCGAGGGCGGCGGCATCTATGAGGTCGCGGCCGCGATGCGGGACGGGGCCGAGGCTTTCGTCGACCTGGCACCGGATCTTGCGCCCGAGGAACTGGCGCGGCGCTTCGCCCGGGCCCCGGCGAAGCTGTCGGTCGGCAACCGGTTGCGGCGGGTGCTGGGCGATCCGGTCCGGGCGGCGCTGCTGCTGGAATGGGGCAAGCCCCTGCCCGCCGAGCCCGGGCGGCTGGCCGCGCGTGCCAAGGCGCTGCGGCTGCGGCACGAGGGGCCGATGGGGCTGGAGCGGGCGATTTCCTCGGCCGGCGGGATTGCCGGCGCCGGCCTGACCGAACGGCTGGAACTGCGTGCCCTGCCCGGCGTCTTCGCCGCCGGCGAGATGCTGGACTGGGAGGCGCCGACCGGCGGCTATCTGCTGACCGGCTGCCTGGCCACCGGGCGCCGGGCCGGGCAGGGTGCCGCCGCCTATCTGGCCGCGGCGCGCAAATAGGCGGGACGGGCGCGCATGCGGTCCAGGTAATCGGTCAGCCGATGCTCGGTGATCGGGAAGCGCGCCGTCAGCGCCCATGTCAGGCAATGCGCCAGGATGATGTCGGGTACCGTCATGTGCTCGCCCATCAGGAAACCGTCCTCGGCCATGCGATGCACCAGGGTGCGCTGGCTGCGCTCGAATTCCCAGCGCAGGGTGTTCTTGATCGCCGCCAGCCGCATCTCCTCGGGCAGCACGAAGCTGTGGCGGGCCGCCAGCCACAGGGCTGCGTCGAATTCGTCCAGCACGAATTGCGTCAGGCTGTCCTGCCGCGCCCGGTCCAGCGTGCCGGCCGGATGGGTCAGCGCCCCGTGCTTGTCGGCCAGATAGGTCAGGATGGCGGTGGAATCGGTGATCGGCGTGCCGTCCACGATCAGCACCGGCACCTTGCCCGCCGGGTTGAAGGGCGTCACCCGCTCGCTATGCGGGTTCACCGGCACATGCTCATAGGGCTGGCCCAGTTCCTCGAGCAGCCAGAGCACCCGCATGGCGCGGCTGCGTGCAGTTCCGATGACCTGATACATGGACAGCCCCTTGCGGTTCACCGGGCCAAGGCTAGCGCCCGGCCGCCCGCCGCGCAATGAGCGCCATTGACGCCGCCCGCGCCCCGGCGCAGGAATGGCCGGCCGGAGAGAGGAAAAAGCCATGTCCGCCAGCACGCGCGCGCCGCTGTTCACCGCCGTCCTGGTCGGCGGCTCGATCATCCTGCTGATCAATTTCGCCCTGCGCGCCAGTTTCGGCGTCTTCCAGATCCCGATCGCGCAGGAATTCGGCTGGCCGCGGGCCGAGTTCAGCCTGGCCATCGCCATCCAGAACCTGGCCTGGGGCATCGGCCAGCCGATCTTCGGCGCCCTGGCCGAGCGCTGGGGCGACCGCTGGTCGGTGATCATCGGCGCCTTCCTCTATTCCGCCGGGCTGATCCTGACCGCCTATGCCAGCGACCCGCTGACCATGCAGCTGCTGGAGGTGATGGTCGGCTTCGGCATCGCCGGCACCGGCTTCGGCGTCATCCTGGCGGTGATCGGCCGCGCCGCCAGCGACGAGAACCGCAGCCTGGCGCTGGGGATCGGCACCGCCGCCGGCTCGGCCGGGCAGGTCTTCGGCGCGCCGCTGGCCGAGGTGCTGCTGATGCATTACCCGTGGCAAAGCGTGTTCGTCATCTTCGGGGTGATCGTGCTGGCCTGCCTGTTCTTCCTGCCCCTGCTGGGCGGCGGCAAGCCCGCCAGCCGCGGCGAGCTGGAGGAGAGCATGGGCTCGGTGCTCAAGCGCGCCTTCACCGATCCCTCCTACCTGATGATCTTCGCCGGGTTCTTTTCCTGCGGCTACCAGCTCGCGTTCATCACCGCGCATTTCCCGGCCATGGTGACCGAGATGTGCGGGCCGATCGCGCCGGGCGGCATGCTGTCCGGCATCGGCATCACCACCACCTCGGCGCTCGGCGCCGCCGCCATTTCGCTGATCGGGCTGGCCAACATCGGCGGGGCGATCTTCGCCGGCTGGCTGGGCAAGCGCTATACCAAGAAATACCTGCTGGCCGGGATCTATACGCTGCGCACCATCGCCGCCGCCGCCTTCATCCTGACGCCGATCACGCCGACCACGGTCATCGTGTTCTCGCTGGTCATGGGCGGGCTGTGGCTGGCGACCGTGCCGCTGACCTCGGGGCTGGTCGCCTATATCTACGGGCTGCGCTACATGGGCACGCTTTACGGCTTCGTGTTCCTGAGCCACCAGCTCGGCTCGTTCCTGGGCGTCTGGCTGGGCGGCAAGATGTATGACATCTATGGCGACTATACGCTGGTCTGGTGGGTAGGGGTCGGCGTCGGCGCCTTCAGCGCCCTGATCCACCTGCCGGTGCGCGAGGCGCCATCACGGCTGGCGGCCGCCTGATCTGCCGGTTTTTGTTTGACTGGTCAATCAACAAACCCTAGCCTTCCCGGTCAGGCGCAGAACGCGCCGGCACATAAAACATAAAAAAGGGAGAGTTCCATGTTCCATAACCGCCTCGCCCGCCGCCTGATGCTGTGCCTGACCGCATCGGCCTTGCTGGCGCCCGGCCTGACCGGGACCGCCGCGCTGGCCCAGGATGCCGCGCAGATGCCGCAATGCCAGGTCCGGGAATTCGCCATGGGCCTGCGCTATCAGCAGCAATCGGCCGAGGTCCGGGCCCTGCAATTGCAGGCCTATGCGCTGGCCAGGGCCAATCTGGAAGCCGCCATCGCCAAGGCCGACGACCCCGCGAAACTGGCCGTGGTCACCGACCTGGACGAGACGGCGATCGACAACACCCCGCTGCTGGTGCGCGACATGCAGGAATGCCATGTCTACGACACCTGGGACACTTGGGGCGACTGGGAGCTGCACGGCAAGCCGAGCGCCATCCCCGGCGCGCTGGAATTCTTCGACTTCGCCGACAAGGCCGGGGTGGCGATCTATTACGTCTCGGACCGTTTCGGCGAGCCCGAGAACAAGGCTGCGACCATCGCCACGCTGAAGGAGCTGGGCTTCCCGCAGGTCTCGGAGGACCATGTGCTGCTTTACGGCACCTCGAAGGTCGAGCGGCGGGCGGTGGTGGCCAAGGATCACCAGATCGTGCTGCTGCTGGGCGACACGCTGCACGATTTCGACGGCGCCTTCCACAAGGCCGAGACAGGGGCGAAGCGCGAGGCGGTGGACAAGAACGCCGCGCATTTCGGCGCCGACTGGATCGTCTTTCCCAATGCCACCTATGGCGAATGGAGCGAGGCGCCGCTGACCGCCTGGGATGCCCCGCTGAAGGTCGAGTGACGGCGGCCACCGGCTTGCACTTTCTGGCGGCGTGACGCAGCTTTCGCCCGCAAGGGGGGGCGGGAAAGAATGCGCTGGATCATGTCGCCGGGACTGATGTCCCTCGTGCTGGGCTATGCGCTCAGCCAGTTCTATCGGGCCTTCCTGGCGGTGCTGTCGCCGACGCTGCATGCCGAGCTGGGGGCGGGGCCGGCCGATCTCGCGCTGTCCTCGGGGCTGTGGTACATCGCCTTCGCCGCCATGCAGCTGCCGGTGGGCTGGGCGCTGGACCGCTTCGGCCCGCGCGAGGCGGTGTCGGTCCTGCTGGCCCTGGGCGGCGCCGGCGGCGCGCTGGTCTTTGCACTGGCGCAGGCGCCCTGGCACATCCATGTCGCCATGGCACTGCTTGGCATCGGCTGCGCGCCGGTGATGATGGGCAGCTTCTTCATCTTCGCCCGCACCCTGCCGCCGGCCTCGATGAGCGCGGCGGGCGGCGCGGTGGTGGGGCTCGGCTCGCTCGGCAACATGCTGGGCGCGGCGCCGCTGGTCTGGATCATCGACCAGATCGGCTGGCGCGAAGCCCTGGGCGGCCTGGCGCTCATCACGCTGGCGGTGTCGCTGGCGATCTTCGCCATCGTCCGCAACCCGGCAAGCCCGGCCGGCAAGCTGCCGCCCGCGCGGCTGCGCGACCTGCTGGCGGTGCGCGAGCTGCGCTGCATCCTGCCGCTGATGGGCGTGACCTATGCCGCCTCGGCCTGCATCCGCGGGCTCTGGGCGGGGCCCTACCTGGCCGAGGTCTTTGGCGCCAGCGACTATCGCATCGGCTGGGTGACGCTGGGCATGGGCCTGGCGATGGTGACGGCCAACCTGTCGGTGGGCAGGGTGGTGCGGCTGATCGGCTCGGACAAGCGGACCTCGGTGGCGAACACGCTGCTGCTCTGCGCGGTGCTGGCGACGCTGTGGCTGGCGCCGGGGGCCAGCCTGTGGCTGTCCTCGGTGCTGCTGGTCATGGTCTGCATCTCGGACAGCTCCTATTCGCTGATCATGTCGCATGGCCGGGTCTACCTGCCGCATCACCTGGTGGGGCGCGGCATCACCTTCATGAACATGGTCTCGATCTCGGGCGTCGGCATCATGCAGTTCCTGTCGCGGCCGGTCTATCTGCAGACCTCGGCCACGCATCCGCCGGCGCAGGCTTACGGTTACATCTTCCTGTTCTTCCTGATACCTCTGGCCATCGGATTGGTGTTCTACCTGTTCAGCCCCGAGGACCGACATGCCGGATATTGAAGTCGTCGCGCCGAACCTGAAACGCCGCCTGTCGGGGGTGACGGCGACCGTGGTGCGGCTGATCCCGGTGCAGGCGCGGATGATCGGCATCGTGACCACCGGACCGGGCCTGCCGCCCGCGCTGCCGCATATCCCGCTGTCCCGCGCCGCCACCCTGCCGCGCGATCGCTGGCGCGTCTGGCACGCCCGCCGCAATACCGAGATGGCGCTAGGGCTGATCCTGCGGCGCATCCTGCGGCGCAAATACAAAATGTTGTTTACCTCGGCCGCGCAAAGACAACATACAGGATTCACCCGCTGGCTGATCCGCCAGCAGGACGCATTGATCGCCACCTCGCCCCAAGCCGCCAGCTACCTGGAGCGTTCGGCGACGGTGATTCTGCACGGCGTCGATCTGTCGGTCTTCCACCCCGCATCCGACCGCGCGGCGCTGCGGGCGGAACTGGGTTTCGCACCGGACGACATCGTCATCGGCTGCTTCGGCCGCATCCGGGCGCAGAAGGGCGTGGACCTGCTGGTCGAGGCGGCGCTGCGCCTGTTCCCCCAGCGCCCGCGGGCGAAGCTGGTCTTCACCGGCCGCGTCACCCCGGACAACCAGGCCTTCTTCGACGCGCAGCAGGCGCGGATCGCCGCCGCCGGCCTGTCGGACCGCATCCGCTTCCTGGGCGAGATCCCGTGGGAGCAGGTGGTGCGCACCTATCAGGCGCTGGACCTGTTCGCCGCCCCGGCGCGGTGGGAGGGCTTCGGCCTGACCCCGCTGGAAGCCATGGCCTGCGGCGTCCCCGTGGTCGCCGCCCGCGTCGGCGCCTATGAGACGCTGATCCGCGACGGCGAGACCGGCAACCTGGTGGCGCGCGACGACGCCGAGGCGTTGGCAGCGGCGCTGGCGCACTGGCTGGACGACGATGCCGGCCGCCGGGCGGCGGGGCAGGCGGCCCGCGCCCATGTCGAGGCCAACCACGCCATCGAAGCCGAGGCCCGCGCCATCGTCGAGGTCTATCGCAGGCTGCTGGCGTGACCCGCCTCGGCTTCCTGATCGCGCGGACCCTGCGCAATGACGCCGCGCTGCAACGGCTTTCCGCACCGCAAGCCGTGGTTCTGGAGACGCTGGCCGGCAAGCGCATCGCCCTGATCGGCAATGCAAGGGCGCTGGCCGAGAGCCGGCATGGCGGTGAAATCGACGCGGCCGACCTGGTGATCCGCATCAACCGCGCGCCGATGCCCGCGGCCGCCAGCCACGGCACCCGCACGGATTGGCTGGCGCTGGCGGTCCGGCTCTCGGATGCCGACCGCGGCCGCATCGCCCCTGATCGCATCCTGTGGATGTCGCCCAAGCGCAAGCGGCTGGACTGGCGGACCGCGACCAGCCCCGGCTTCTACCTGCATCCGCTGGCCGACTACCGGGCGCTGAAGGACCGGCTGGGCGCGCCCCCGACCACCGGCGCCATGATGATCGACCTGATCGCGCGGTCGGAGATGGCGCGCCTCGACCTCTACGGCTTCGATTTCTTCGCCTCGCTGTCGCTGTCCGGCCGGCGAAGCGCCGAACAGGTTCCCCATGATTTTTCAGGGGAATCCCGTTGGGTGCAGGAGATGGAACTGGCAGATCGCCGGATCCATCGGCATTAAGCCGAAATTCTGCCATATCATCAGGCGTTTCGCCGAAATCTCGCTTTCCCTTTCCGGGGAAACGCCCTATATCGCGGCGTCCTTTGTTGAAGGAGACCCCAATGGGCTACAAGGTCGTTGTCGCCGGCGCCACGGGGAACGTGGGCCGTGAAATGCTGAACATCCTGGCCGAGCGCCAGTTTCCCGCTGATGAGGTTGTCGCTCTGGCTTCGCGCCGGAGCATTGGCACTGAGGTCAGCTATGGCGACAAGACCCTGAAATGCAAGGATATCGAAGGGTTCGACTTTACCGGCTACGACATCGCGCTGTTCGCCATCGGCTCGGACGCGACCAAGACCTATGCGCCGATCGCCGCCAGCCAGGGCTGCGTGGTGATCGACAACTCCTCGCTTTACCGCTACGACCCCGAGATCCCGCTGGTCGTGCCGGAAGTGAACCCGGATGCGGTCGAGGATTACCGCAACAAGATGATCATCGCGAACCCCAACTGCTCGACCGCGCAGATGGTGGTGGCGCTGAAGCCGCTGCATGACCGCGCCCGCATCAAGCGCGTCGTCGTCTCGACCTACCAATCGGTCTCGGGCGCCGGGAAAGAGGGCATGGACGAGCTCTGGAACCAGACCAAGGGCGTCTATGTCCCGGGTCAGGAAGTCGAGCCGAAGAAGTTCCAGAAGCAGATCGCCTTCAACGTGATCCCCCAGATCGACGTGTTCCTGGACAGCGGCGACACCAAGGAAGAATGGAAGATGGTGGTCGAGACCAAGAAGATCGTCGATCCGGCGATCAAGGTCACGGCGACCTGCGTGCGCGTTCCGGTCTTCGTCGGCCATTCGGAATCGGTGAACATCGAGTTCGAGGATTTCCTGGACGAGGACGAGGCCCGCGACATCCTGCGCGAGGCGCCGGGCGTGCTGGTCATCGACAAGCGCGAGCCGGGCGGCTACTCGACCCCGGTGGAATGCGTGGGCGATTTCGCCACCTTCGTCAGCCGCATCCGCCAGGACGTGACGGTGGAAAACGGCCTGAACATGTGGATCGTCAGCGACAACCTGCGCAAGGGCGCGGCGCTGAACGCCGTGCAGATCGCCGAGCTTCTGGGCAATCGCTGCCTGAAGAAGGGCTGATCCGATACGGATATGTGAGGGGCGCCCGGGCGGGCGCCCTCTTGCATTTCCCGCGCCCCTCGCGGACCTTGGCCGGATCAAGAACGAGGGGGTCCGATGCGCCATCTGCTGCTTTCCACCGCCATCCTGTTCGCCGGGCCGGCGCTTGCCGATCGCATCGAGACGACCGCCCGCGTCACCGATGTCACCGTCTATCCCTGGGGCGCCGGCGTCACGCGCGAGGCGGCGCTGGACCTGCCCGCCGGCGCGCATGAGCTGGTGATCCCCGGCATCCCCGAAGGCGTGGACCCCGCCAGCCTGCGCATCTTGGGTGAGGGCGCGGTGATCGGCGCCGTGGGCTTCCAGCAGGAGCGCGCCCTGCCCGAGACGCCCGCCAAATCCCCCGAGCTGCGCGCCGCCGAGGACGAGTTGCGCCGGCTGCAGGCCGAGCTGGCCCAGCGGGACAGCCGCAAGGCCGAGATCGAGGCCCGCGGCGAGGCGGCCGAGGATCTGATCGAATTCCTGATGAAACTGGCCGAATCCGACGGCATGGCCGGCAGTGACATCGGCACGCTTTCCGCTGCGGTCGGCCAGCAATTGCTGGAGGCGCGCCAGACTGCCATCCGCGCCGAGGCCGAGGCCGAGGCCGCAGACGAAGGCCGCGAGGAGCTCGAGGAGCACATCGAGCGCGCCGAAGCCCGGCTGGAAGCGCTGCGCGGCCCGGAATCGGATCGCGGCGCCCTAGTCGTCGCCGTCCAGGGCCAGGGCCAGCCGGCCCGCATCCGCATCACCACCCTGACCGACGAGGCCAGCTGGCAGCCGGTCTACGACCTGTCGTTGCAGCGCAAGCAGGGCAAGCTGCGCATGGATCGCGGCCTGCTGGTCCGCCAGCAGACCGGCGAGGACTGGACCGGCGTGCATCTGCAGCTTTCCACCGCCCGGCCGATGGACCAGGCGGCGCCCAGCGAATTGCAGCCGCTGTTCCCGCGCCTCGGCGAGGACGAGGCGAAGCTCTACAGCCGCTCGGCCGCGCCGATGGCCGAGGTCGCGATGGATTCCGCCGAGCGCGCCTATGCCCCTACCCCAACCGAGGCCGGGGAGGATGCCATCGCCGGCTCGGCCCTGGCCGGGGTGGTGGGCGAAACCGTGGTCTATGACTATCCGACTCCGGTCACGCTGCGCGACGGCGCCGATGCGCTGCGCCTGCCGCTGGATTCGCACGAACTGACCCCCGAGGTGGTGGCCGAGGCGGTGCCGCGACGCGACGACACCGCCTATCTGGTGGCCGATACGGTGAATTCGACCGGCGCGGTCATCCTGCCCGGCGACGCGAGCTTTTACGCCGACGGCGTCCTGGTCGGGCGCGGCGCGCTGGACCTGACCGCTGCGGGCGACGAGATGAAGCTGGGCTTCGGCCCGCTGACCGGCATCAAGCTGGAGCGCCGCATTCCCGACCAGGTCGAGGGGGATCGCTGGCTGATCTCGTCATCCTCGGAACGCAGGGAGGTGGCCGAGCTGCGCATCCGCAACCTGACCGGCGAGGCATGGCCGCTGCGGGTGATCGACCAGGTGCCGGTCTCGACCCAGAAGGACCTGCGCATCGACTGGTCGGCCGATCCCGCCCCGGACGAGACCGACCCGGACGGCCAGCGCGGCCTGCTGGTCTGGAACGGCGCGATCGCCGCGGGCGAAGAGCGCACCATCACCCTGACCACCACCCTGCGCTGGCCGGAAGGGCAGGTGCTGTTCGACGGTTTCTAGGCCCCGGCCCGGGACCGCGGAAGCGGCCGGGCCCGGCTGCCGGTCATTTCACCAGCTCGCGGATGATCGTGTCCAGCCCGATCACGCCGCCGCCCATCTGGCCCTGATTGATCAGCCGGTTGCGGCGCTGGCGGGCCTGCTCGGCATGTTCGCCGCGCGGCCAGTTCTGCAGATATTGCGTATAGGATTGCACGGTGTCCTGCTGCCGCGCCCGGTTCCAGGCGCGATCCTCGCGCTCGTCGCGCGGGATGTCCTCGTCCAGCGCCGCGGCCAGGCGTTGCCGCGCGGTCTGGGCATAGATGCCGTTCGGATAGCGGTCCAGATAGGCGCGCAGGTTGCGCACCCCGCCGCGGGCCCCGGTCTGCTGCCAATAGGCGCGGTCCTGCTGGTCGCGGCTTGGCGTCACCGCCGCGGCTTGCGCCCGCAGCGTGCCAAGCTGCGTCGCGGTCAGATAGCCGGTCACCGCATAGCCGTTGCGCTGCTGCCAGCCGCGGATCGCCGAGCGGCTGCGCGAGCCGAACACGCCATCCGCCCCGCCGGTGGAATAGCCAAGCGCGTTCAGCCGGCGCTGGATGGTCATCCGGTCGCCGCGGCTCAGGCCCAGCCGGCTTTCAGTCAGTTCGGCCTGCGAGGGCTGGCGCGGCGCCACCACCGCGCGCGGCTGCTGGATCTCGGGCGCGGGCGCCGGAACGGGCGCCGGTGCGGGGACAGGGGCGGGTTCCGGGGCCGGGCGCAGCTCGACCAGCCGCCGTTGCGCCGCCTCGGCATATTCGCCCCGGGGGTAGCGCGCCAGGTAATCCTCATAGGCCGCGGCGGTATTGGCCGCGGCGGCCTCGGCCCAAAGGTCGCGATCGCTCTGCGCCGGTCCCAGCGCCTCCAGCCGCGCCTTGGCGGCCGCCGAATAAAGGCCGGTGGGATAACGCTCCAGGTAGCCGCGATAGGCCTCGGCCGTGTCCTCGGCGGCGGCCTTGGCCCAAAGGTCGCGATCCGCCTCCAGCGGGTCGGCTGCGGCATCGGCATCCGCCTGGGCCGCGACCAGAACCAGCTGCGCGTCGCCGCCCTCGGCCAGGGTCAGCCGGTCGTCGGCGCGAAGCACCTCTCCGACCGAGGCGCCGGGCTTGAGCAGCGCCGCCGCCGCCGCCGTGGTCGCATCCGGCGGGCCCGAGATCACCGTCACCCCTGCGGGCGGGGCCAACGGGCCGATGCCGTTTTCCAGCCCGGCGGCATGGTCCATGCCCTGCCGGTCCGAGCCGAGCAGCAGCACCGCGCCCGGCTGCGCCTGTTTCATCAGGTCCAGCACCATCGACAGCGGCACGCCCTGCGAGCCGGCGCGGACCAGGTCGGGCTGGTCGGCATCGGTGCCCATGTACCAGCTGTCGCTGCCGCCATGCAGGAAGCGGCCGTTCAGCAGCACCAGCCGCGCCCCCGGGGCATCGTCGGGCCGCAGCAGGTCGGCCAGGGCCTTGCGCAGGTCGGTGCTGGTCAGGTCGGCACCGGCCACGGTGCGGAACCCAGCCGCCTTCATCGCCTCCGAGGCGGGGCCGGCATCGGCATCGGCCAGTTCCGGCGCGTTCTGGTAGCGCGCATTGGCGATGGCCACGCCGCGATCCTCGGCCCAGGCCGGTCCCGCCGCGACCAGGGCGGCCAGAAGAAGCGTCAGGGTGCGCATGGCATTCTCCTTCATCGGTGCTTGCCGTCCGTCTACGGCTGGCAGGGGGTGATATTCCCGTTATCGGCGCCGGCATCGCCTCACAAGCCGCGGCCGGACACATGGCTGCGAGGGCGGCGGCGGTTCGGCAAGGGACCGCCGATCTCCGCTCGGCGCGCCAGCGAAGCGGCCGTTCCAGCGCGGTTCTTGCATCCGCAGGGCGCAGGCCCTAGACCGGCCGCTTTCAACGGATGGACTGGATCATGCCTGATATCAAGCAGTTGCTTTTCCCTGCCGCGACGGCGCTGGCCGTCGGCTTCGGCCTCATGACCTATGACAAGATGCGCGGCGCCGAGTGGGTGGTCTCGCCCCGGCAGATCGCCGAGGCCAAAGCGGCCGGCCAGCCGGGTTACGAATCCCGCCCCGGCACGGTCACCGTCCTGCCGATCCGCAGCGAGACGGCCGATGCCCTGCCCTTCAAATGGGCCATGGCCGGCATCGTTGCCGGCGCCTTCGCCTTCGGCGCCATGCGCCGCAGGGCCAAGGCCGCCTGAGCCGGCCGATACGCGCCTAGCCCGGCGGATCCCCGGCATTGCCGGCCAGGACGCAGAGCAGCTCGAACAGCATGGTGGCGCCGGCCAGCGCGGTGATCCCGCCCAGATCGAAGGGCGGCGAGACCTCGACCACGTCGGCGCCGATGATGTCGAGCCCCGCCAGGCCGCGCAGCATGGCCTGCGCTTCGCGGGTGGTGAAGCCGCCGATCTCGGGCGTGCCGGTGCCCGGGGCCATCGACGGGTCGATGCCGTCGATGTCGAAGGTCACATAGGCGGGGCCGGAGCCGATCAGCGCCCGGACCTCGGCCATCACCGCTTCGGGACCGCGGCGGGCGAATTCCTCGATATAGATGATGCGGACGCCCTGGTCCCGCGCCCATTGATGCTCGTCGGCCGCGTAGACCGAACCGCGGATGCCGATCTGCACCATGCGCGCCGGATCCAGGATCCCCTCCTCGATGGCGCGGCGAAAGGGCGTGCCATGGGTATAGGGATTGTCGCCGAAATAGCGGTCATTGGTGTCGGAGTGGGCGTCGAACTGCACCAGGCCCAGCCGGCCGCGCCCGGGATCGGCCTTGTGCAGCGCACGCAGCACCGGCAGCGTCGTCAGGTGGTCACCGCCCACGCTCAGCGGCAGGGCGCCGGCGGCGCAGATCGCGGCGATGCCGGATTCGATCTGCTGCAGCGCCGCCATCAGGTCGATGGGCTGCACGGCCAGATCGCCCAGATCGGCGACCGCCAGCCGTTCATAGGGGGCGATGCCGGTGACGTGGTGGACGCGGCGCATCAGGCTGGACTGGTTGCGCACCTCGCGCGGGCCATGGCGGGCGCCGGGCCGGTTGGTGGTGCCGCCGTCCCAGGGAATGCCGATGAGGGCGACATCCAGCCCCTTGGCGCTGGTCGCCGCCGGCAGGCGCATGAAGGTCGAATGGCCGGCGAAACGCGGCACGAGCGCCGCGTCGACGGGTTCGTTGAGCTGTCTGGACATGGGTGCTCCAAGGTTTCCGGGCAAGGTTAGCCGGGCGGAGGCGGGAAGATCCAGCGCCTCGCGCGGTCAGACCACGGGCCAGCTGGCGATGCAGAGCGCGACGGCGATGAAGAAGATCACGCTGCCGCTCAGCACGAAGACATGCCAGATGGTGTTGTGAAACGGCATCCGTTCCAGCAGGAAGAACAGCACGCCCACGGTGTAAAGCCCGCCGCCGGTCAGCATCAGCGCCAGCACCCCGGCGGGCAGGCCGGCCAGCATGGCCCCGCCGGCATAAAGCCCCGCCCAGCCCATTGCCAGATAAAGCGTCAGTGCCAGCCATTTCAGCCGGGCGGGGGCGATGATCTTCAGGGACAGTCCCAGCGCCGCCGCCGTCCATAGCCCGGCCAGCAGCCCGCTGGCCTGGCTGCCGGACAGCAGCGTGAAGGGCGTGTAGGTGCCGGCGATCTTCATGTAGATCGCCGAATGGTCCAGGCGCCGCAGCAGGCCGGTCCATCGCGGATTGTCGATCATGTTGTAAAGCGCCGAGAAGGTCAGCATCAGGATCAGCGTGGTGCCGTATACCGAGGCGCCGACCACCGCCGCCGTCCCCGCGCCCGAGGCCACGGTCAGCGCGATCAGCGCCGGCACCGCCATCAGCGCCAGCGCCACGCCGATGACATGGACCACGCCGTCGCTGACCCGCTCGGCGCGGCTGTAGGGACGGGAAAGATGCGCAATCGTGACCATGCGACCAGACTAGATCGGCCGAGGGCGGTCAGGCAAATCAAACCCGCTCAAGCTAGGCACAAGCGGCGCGGGCTGCTGGCTGGGCAGCAGGGCGGGCGGCAGGCTGGGCGGGTTTCGGGCAGTGGATGCGGGCGGCTTTCGGACCGGCGATCGGGGCCGGCGATTCGGGCTGGCCTGCCGCAGAATGGGTGGTTTCACGCCGCAGGTCAGGGCCGGACTGGAAGGGCCGCGATGCTGCATGGCGAGGCACTTTCCTTACCCCCGGTCAGGCCGACCGCCGGCGACGGCCTTGCCGGTGCCGCTACGGACAGGAAGCAGCAGTCCCGCGGCGACCGCCGCCGCGACCGCAGGCCCGGCCCGGCAGCCGAACCGCGTGGAACGCGGGACGATGACCGAGGCGGCAGGGGATCAAAGGACGAATCGGCCATCCCCCGCGATCACGGAAACCGTGCCGGCCAAGGACCGCCATCGGCCCTCCCGGTCGCGGAATTGTGCTGTCCCGCCGTCAGGATTCCCGAGATATTGCAACGGCTTGATGCGCATGCCACGTTTGTCGTGAATGACGATAGCTTTTATCGTGAAAAATTGATCCAAGCATGGTATGGTCGGGGTGTGCGCAACCAGGCGCGCCCCTCGGAGGAACCGATATGACCAGCAAGCCCAGCAAGAGCGATGTGAAGCAGGCCGTGTTCGAAGAGCGCCAGAAGCTCAGGGGCGCGGCCGACATCCTGGACGACAGCGCCGCCGTCGATGCGGCGCAACTGGCGGCGATCTCGCGCCGGGCCGAGGCGTGGGAGCGGCGCTACGACGCCCTTGGCGGATGACGACTGGCGGGCGGCGGAGCGATCCCGCCGCCCCGGCCGCAACCGCCGCTTCCGTGGGTGACCGGGGCAAGAGTTACAGTCCCGCAGCACTTCAATCTGGCAACCGCCGCTTCCGCGCGTGATCGGGACAAGGCGCCACCCTGGGATCCCCAAGGCCGCGGCCCGGCCCTCAGAGTCCGAGTTCGCCCTGCCGCAGGGCCTCGGCCAGGCGATCCACCGCCTCGGCCAGGCGCGCGTCGACCAGGTGCAGATATTGCGTCCAGTCCGACAACTGCCGCAGATCCTCGGCCCCGTCGGATATGCCGCGCAACCCGATCAGCGGGATGCCGAAATGCTGGCAGGCGCGCAGCACGGCGAAGCTTTCCATGTCCACCATCTCGGCGGCGATGGCGTCGTAATCCCCGCCGCTGACGATGCTGGCGCCGGTGGCAAGGCTGGCCGCGGCCAGGCCCGGGATCCGGTGCGGCAGCTCGATCCGGGCGGGCAGGTCCAGAAGCGGCGTCACGCCCCGGGGAAAGCCCAGGGGCGAGGCGTCCATGTCGCGATATTCCAGCGAGGCGACCTGATAGACGCCCAGCTGCCGCAACTGCCGCGATCCGGCCGAGCCCAGCGACACCACCAGTTCCGGCAGTTCGTCGCACGCCGCCAGCTGCGCCAGGGCCGCGGTCAGCTGCACCGCCGCCTCGACCGGGCCGACGCCGGTCATCAGCGGCGAGATGCGGGCGCGCAGCTGCGGCCCGTATTCCGCGTCCACCGCCATCACGAACAGCACCCGCCGCCCACCCAGCAGGTCGGGGCCGATGCTCAGGCCCTGTCGTCGGCTTGCCGCCATCTCCGATCCCCTCGTTTCCGATCCCCTGCCAGTCCTGACGCAGGGAAGCGCAGGCGCGACCGGCGGGCAAGGGGGATCGTCATCCGGTCATGGCGCGCTGCATGTCGGCGGCCGCCTGCGCCGAGGTGGGGGCTTCGGCCGCAAGCGGAGCATCGCGACCGAGCGGCAGGGTCGGGACCGGCGCGGCAAAGTTCAGCAGCACCCGCCCGCCCGACAGCCCGCGCAGCCCCCAGGACAGCAGCCCGCCCGAAGGCCCGGCCATGGCGCCGCGCAGGGGCTCGTCGGGCAGGGCCGACATCAGCGCCTCGCGCAGCGCCGCAAGGCCCGGGCTCTGGCCGCAGGCGCCAAGCCAGATGGCGATATGGTCGTCCAGCGTGGCGGGCGCGGCGGCGCCCCAAAGCCCGGCATAGCGACGGTTCGAGATCAGCAGCTCGCCATTGGCGGCGAAGACCGCCACCGCATCCTCGAGCGCATCCAGCACCTCGGCGCCCAGCGACAGGTCGGCGCGGAACTTGCGGGTCAGCGAGATTTCCGAGGTGATGTCCTCGAACAGGAAGGCCACCGCACCGTCGGGATGCGGGCGGCCGGTGACGCGATAGGTCTGGCCGCCGGGCAGCGACCACATCTCGACATGGTGGCCCGAGGCGGCCGCGGCCTCCAGCGTGTTCATCTGGTGGCGCCAGCTGCGGTAATCCTTGGGCTCGGGCACCATCCGCGCCTCGCGCAGCCGGTCGAGGAAGGCATGCAGCGTCGGACGCGCGGTCAGGAAACCGGTGGCGAGCCCGGTCAGGTCGATCAGCGCCGGATTGAACAGCTGCAGGTTGCGGTCGCGGTCGAAGATCGCCAGCCCGATGGGCAGGTCGGCGAAGGTCTTGGTCAGGGTCTGCACGAATTCGCGCAAGCTGCGCTCGGCCCGCACGGCAGCATCGGCGGGCAGGGCGATGGCGACGGTCTGCTCCGCGATCTCGTGGACATGGCAGTCGTACCAGCGGCTTTGCCCGTCATGCTCGACCTGCACGCGCCTTGCCGGGCCGGCGCCGAATGGCGGCCGCGCCGCCAGGTCGATCAGCGGCGGCAGCGGCCAGACGGTCTGGCCGTCGGCCTTGGCCTCGGCCAGTTGCAGATAGGCCGAGTTCGCCCAGGTCACCTGCCCCTGGCGGTCCTGGCGCCAGGCCAGCATCGGCGAATGGTCCATGGTGCTGCGCAGGATCTCCAGTTCCTGCTCCATGGCGCCGAGCGACAGCGAATCGACCAGGATGCCGGCATTCTCGGCCGAGGGATCGGCCAGGGTCAGGCGCAGCGTGCCGTCGCCCAGATCCTCGGCCAGCAGGCGCAGGGGATTGGCCGCGGCCCGCTCCTTCAGCTCCAGCCGCGCGGCGCCGCCCAGGTCGGGCAGGACCACGCCCAGTTCGGGCAGGCGCATCCCCAGCCAGCAGGTCAGCCTTTGCCAGTCGCCTTCGCCCGGCAGGGTGGCCAGCAGGGCCCGCGCCGGGCCGGTGGCATCCAGCAGAACCTGGTCGCGGAACAGGAACACGATGGGCTCGATCCCCAGGTCCAGGCCGCGCGCGGCGCGGCGCCCCGCCATGCGCCCGTCCACCAGCCGGATCAGCAGCAGCGCCAGCAGCACGGCCAGCGCCGCCGCGGCAAAGGCGATGAGGAAATGCGCAACCATCGCAGGAACCCATGAGCAAACCACAGGGACACAACTATAGCGCGATGTTTTAAGAAGTGGTTAACGCGCGGAGGCTCAGGCGCGAATTTCCGGGTTCTGCCCCAGCGCGCCGCGATTCTCGGTCTCGATCAGCTCGCGCGGCCAGGTCACCGTCACCTCGGCCCCGCGGGTGCCGTTGCCGAAGCGCAGCCGCGCGCCCGAGCGTTCCAGCAGCGCCTTGGCGATGAACAGGCCCAGGCCCATGCCTTCGTAGCTGCGCTCGTCCTCGGCCCGCGGCCGGGTGGTCAGGAAGGGGCTGCCGATGCGGGGCAGCAGTGCCGGCGGAAAGCCCGGCCCGTCGTCGCTGATCCGCACGCGGATGTCGCGGCGATCCACGCCGGTCTCGATCGTCACGCGCTCGGAGGCGAAATCCACCGCGTTCTGGATCAGGTTGCGCAGGCCGTGGATCACGGCGGCGTCGCGATGCACGATGGGATCCTCGGCGCCGGGTTCCAGCAGGATCTCGGCGCCGCGGCCGCGATGCGGCGCCGCCGCCTCGGACAGCACTTCGGAAAGCGGCGCCGAGCGGATCAGCAGATCGTCGCGCCCGGCCCCGCCCATCGACTTCAGGATGTCGCGGCAGCGGTCGGCGGACTGGCGCAGCAGCGCGACGTCCTCGGCCAGGTCCTTGCGGTCGGGCAGCGCCTCGGACAGCTCGTCGGCCAGTTCGGCGCTGACCAGCTTGATGGTGGCCAGCGGCGTGCCCAGCTCATGCGCGGCGGCGGCAACCACGCCGCCCAGGTGCTGCAGCTTCTGCTCGCGCTCCAGCGCCATGCGGGCGGCGAACAGCGCGTCCGAGGTGGCGCTGACCTCGGCCGCGACCAGCCTGGCATAGGCCGCAAAGAACAGCGCGCCGATCACGATGGCGAACCAGTGCCCGACCAGCAGCGGTTGCTGCAGCGACAGCCGCCCGGGCACGAAGGTCAGCGGCTGGGCGAAGATCGCCGCCAGTGTCACCATGGCGAAAGTCGCCACCCCCAGCGCCAGCAGGTGCCGGCCCGGCAGCGCCGTCGCGGCGATGGTGACAGGCGCCAGCAGCAGCAGCGCAAAGGGATTCTCCAGCGCCCCGGTCAGGGCCAGAAGCGCCGCGATCTGCGCCAGGTCGAAGCCCAGCTGCCAGGCCGCCTCGCGCGCCGAGATCCGCCGGCCCGGCCGCAGCGACAGGCCAAGGTTCAGCACGATGGCCAGCCCGATCACCCCCAGCACCGCGGCCAGGGGAAACTTCGCCCCGATCGCCAGCGCCGCGCCCACCGCCGCCAGCTGGCCGGCGATCGCCACCCAGCGCAGCAGGATCAGCGTCCGCAGCCGGATCGGCTCGGGGCCCGGCTGGCCGGGAAGCAGGTCGATGCGGCGGGATACGAGGCCGATGGGCAAGCGGGATCTCCGGGTTCGGACGGGCTTTGGCATTGATACCCATGGCCGGATGGGCGATCAATGCAGCGGGCGGCAAGGACGCGCGACGATGGGCAAAGACGCAAAGATCCTGATCCTCGGCAGTCTCGCTGCGGGCCTGCTGCTGGTGACGGGCGCGCCGTGGCTGGCCCGGGCCGAGGCCGATGCCTTCGCCCCCAGCCGCGAGGGCGCCGCCCAGGGCGGAACGGCCGGACTGGGCGGGCCGTTCGCGCCGACCGACCAGAATGGCCGGCGGGTGACGGATACACGGGTCCTTGCCGAACCGGCGCTGCCTTATTTCGGCTATGCCTGTTGCCCGGGTGTCTGCCCGATGGACAATGCCCGCAATGCCGAGGCGGTTTCGATCCCCGAGGAACGCGGAATACGGGCGACGCCGGTCTTCATTACCGTGGATCCGCGGCGCGATACGCCCGAGATGCTGAAGGATTTCGCCGCGGCGATTCATCCGCGCATGATCGGCCTGACCGGCAGCCGGGCGGAAATCGACGCGGTCTCGACCCACATTCTCCAAGTAAGTCGCTGATTTCGCTGTCGTAATCGTGATATTTCGCATATAAATCATGGCGTTGACGGCTGCGAGGGGC
>NZ_JAEHFP010000059.1 GCF_016446475.1 Paracoccus binzhouensis
CAGCCCGCGCCGGGCCGGCGCCGCGCTGGCCGCCGCCATCCGCGCCCAGGGCGGCGAGATCGCCGAGGGGCAGCCCGCGCCCGATGTCCCGGCGATCTGGGCCACGGGGGTGGCCGGGCTTGCGCCCTTCGGCGGCAGCGGCGTCAAAGGCCAGTCGGCGCTGCTGGCGTTTTCCGCCCCCGACGCGCCGCAGGTCTTTGCCGACGGGGTCCATATCGTGCCCCATGCCGACGGCACGGTGGCCATCGGCTCGACCTCGGAACGCGACGCCATGGACATGGGCACCGACGCGCAGTTGGAGGCGCTGATCGACAAGGCGCGCGCGCTTTGCCCCGTGCTTGGCGATGCGCCGGTCGTGGATCGCTGGGCCGGCATCCGGCCGCGCGCCCACTCCCGTGCGCCGCTGGTCGGGCCATGGCCCGGACGGCCCGGCCATTACCTCGCGAATGGCGGCTTCAAGATCGGCCTGGCCATGGCGCCGGCCTGCGCCAAGTTGCTGGCCGACCTGATCCTCGACGGCTGCGACCGCATCCCGGAAGGTTTCCGGCCGCCCGATCCTAGGGCTGGGGACTGACGCCGATCACCAGCGGATGCAGGTGGAACAGCGCCAGCCAGACCAGCACCGCCAGGGCGATGCGCGGCCATGCCAGCCGCCACGCCACCCCGCGGCGCAGCCCCACTGCCAGCCCGAACAGCGCATAGGCCAGCAAAAGGCCGAACAGGATCACATGCGCCAGGTCGCCATTCGCGACCAGATGCGCCGCACCCCACAGCGCAAAGCCCGCCATCAGCCCCGCCATGCCGCCGGTGGCCGCCAGCAGCACCGCGACCGGCATGGCGATGTTCGCCAGCCAGCGCATCCAGCCCCATTGCGGCCACAGCGCGACATAGGGCGCCCGCCCCGCCGCCAGGATCAGCCAGTAAAGCAGCGCCAGCGACAACAGGCTGTAGCCGATGACATAGCCCCGCCGCCCCAGCGCCGCGACCAGCGGCTCGCGGAACCGCGCCGGGATCACATGCGAGCCCAGGAAGGCCGCCAGCGCCAGGATGAATTCGCCCCATGCCATCCCGGCAGCCTAGCCCCGGCCCCGGGCGGCGGCAATCCGCGTTGACGCCGCGCCCGGCTGCGGCATGATAGCGCAAAGAGAGGATGCCATGACCCGCCTTCAGACCGCTTTCGACGCCATCGACAAGGCCAATTCCGCCGATCCGCACCTGGACCCCGAGGGCCGGCCCGAGGCGCTGCTCTACGGCCAGCGCATGACGGCCGAACAGCAGGCGCTGTATCCCGACGCCTCGGAGCCGCTGCGTATCGCCTGCCGGGGCCAGCATGTGGAACGCTGGCAATTGCCCCGCGACGCCTATCCGATGGACCGCGCCGGCTATCTGGCCTGGCGCACCGAACAGGGCCGCCGCCATGCCGCCCGCATCGGCGGCATCATGCGCGCGGCCGGCTATGCCGAGGAGGACATCGCGGCAGCCGAGAAGATGCTGACCAAGCAGGGCATCAAGCGCGACGGCGAGGTGCAGGCGCTGGAAGACGTGGCCTGCTTCACCTTCATCCGCTGGTATATGGGCCCCTTCGCCGAGGGCCGCGACCCGGACGAGTTGCAGCGCATCGTGGAAAAGACCGCGCGCAAGATGTCGGCCATGGCCCGCGCCCGGGCGCTGCAGGAATTCGCCATCCCCGAGCCCTTCGCCGTCGCCTTCCGTGCGTAACGTCCTGATCGTCGCCCATGGCCAGCCCGGCGACCCGGCCCCGCAGCAGCAGGCCATCGAGGCGCTGGCCGCCCGCGTCCATGTCCCCGATGCGCAGGTCGGGGGCGCGACGCTGGCCATGCCCGGCGCGCTGGACCGCGCCGACGACGAGACGCTGATCTATCCGATGTTCATGGCGACGGGCTGGTTCACCCGCAGCGAACTGCCCCGCCGCCTGGCGCTGGCCGGCGCGCCGAATGCCCGCATCCTGCCGCCCTTCGGCAGCGATCCCGGCCTGCCGGCGCTCTGCCTCGCCCTGATCGCCAAGGCGGCCGAGACGCAGGGCTGGCCGCTGCCGCAGACCCATCTGCTGATTGCCGCCCATGGCTCGGGCCGCTCGCGCGCACCCTCCGAAGCGGCGCGCGACATGGCCGCCGCCCTCGCCCCCCATACCGCCGCGACGAGTTGCGGCTTCATCGAGGAACCGCCCTTCATCGCCGATGCCGCCCGCGGCCTGCCCGCGCAGACGATCTGCCTGCCGCTTTTCGCCACCCGGGCCGAGCACGTCACCGACGACCTGCCCGCGGCGCTGGACGAGGCAGGCTTCCGCGGCCTGACCCTGCCGCCGGTCGGCCTCGCCCCGGATGTCCCGGCGATGATCGCCGAAAGCATCAAGGCCGCCCTGTCCGAGCGGCCCTGATCTTCTTCGTTCTCCAAATACTCTTGCGACCGCGCCACCGGCACGGCGCAAAAGCCAGGGGTCACATCGCCGCCAGCTGTGCCAGCGCCGCGCGGATGCGGGCCAGGTCGTCCTCCAGCGCGGCAAGCTTCTCGCGCGTCTCCTCGATCACCTCGGGTTCGGCATTCTCGACAAAGCGCGGATTGGCCAGCCGCCCGCGCAGGCCCGAGGCGTCCTTCTCGGTCTTGCCCGCCGCCTTTTCCAGCCGCGCGGTCTCGGCACCCACGTCGATCATCTCGCCCACCGGCAGCGCAAAGCTCGCCCCCAGCGCCGCGACCGAGATCATGCCCGGTCCCATGGCGCCCTCGGCAGGCGCATTCACCCGCGCCAGCCGCTCGATCAGCGGCGCGTTGGCGGCCAGCGCCGCCCGCGCCGCGTCGTCGGCCTCGGTCACGATCAGGTCGGGACGGGCGCCGGCCGGCACGCCGATCTGGGCGCGGGCCGAGCGGATGGCCTCGATGAGCTGGATCACCCAGTTCATCTGCCGGTCGGCCTCGGCGTCGATCAGCTCGGGCCCGTATTCCGGCCAGTCGCCATGCACCAGCATCCGCGGGCGATCCCCGGTCAGCGCCCACAGCTCCTCGGTGACGAAGGGCATGATCGGGTGCAGCAGCGTATAGCACTGGTCCAGCACCCAGCCCATGGTGGCCCGTGTTTCCTCTCGATATTCGCCGTCGAACAGGGGCTTGGAGAACTCGACATACCAGTCGCAGACCTTGCCCCAGACGAAGGCGTAAAGCCCGGTCGCCGCGTCGTTGAAGCGGAACGATTCCAGCGCCTCGTCGGTGGCCTGCCGGATGCGGGCGACCTCGCCGATGATCCAGCGGTTCACCACATGCCGGGGCTGGGGCCGCGCCACGCCGCCGCGCACGCCGTTCATCTCGGCAAAGCGGGTGGCGTTCCAGATCTTGGTGACGAAATTGCGGTTCGCCTCGACATGCTTCGGCCCCAGCTTGGGGTCGCGGCCCATGGCGGCCATGCTGGTCAGGGTAAAGCGCAGCGCGTCGGCGCCATATTCGTCGATCAGGGTCAGCGGGTCGATGACGTTGCCTTTCGACTTCGACATCTTGGCGCCCTTTTCGTCGCGCACCAGCCCATGCACATAGACGGTGCGGAACGGCACCTGACCGACCACGGCCAGCTGCATCATCATCATCCGGGCCACCCAGAAGAAGATGATGTCGAAGCCGGTCACCAGCACCGAGGTCGGGAAATACCGACGCAGCTCGGCCGTGTCCTCGGGCCAGCCCAGCGTGCCGATGGGCCAGAGCCCCGAGGAAAACCAGGTGTCCAGCACGTCCGGATCGCGCCAGACCGGATAGACCAGCTTGGTCGGGTCCTGGGTCAGGTTGTAATCGGCCAGCCCCTGGGCAAAGGCGTCGATGGCGGCCTCGCGGTCAGCGACCTCGATGACGCGGGCCATTTCCAGCGGCACCGGCAGCTCGGCGATGGAATCGCGGAACTTCTCGACCACCTCGGCAAAGCTAGATGCGGCATGGTGGATCTCGTCGCGATGCACCAGCCCCTCTTCCAGCAGGGCGAAGATCTCGACCTCGTCCAGCACGCCGTCATGGTCGTCCTCGACCTGGCCCTCCAGCCGCAGGTCGAGCCCGTACCAGACCGGGATCTGGTGGCCCCACCACAGCTGCCGGCTGATGGTCCAGGGCTCGATGTTCTCGAGCCAGTGGAAATAGACCTTTTCATGCTGCTCGGGCAGGATCCTCGTCGCGCCGCTACGCACCGCCTCCAGCGCCGGCCCGACGATGCGGGCAGTGTCCACGAACCACTGATCGGTCAGCATCGGCTCGATCACCACGCCCGAGCGGTCGCCGAAGGGCTGCATGATCGGCTTGGCATCGACCAGCGGCCGGCGCTCCAGATGCTCGGCCCCGGTCTCCTTGTCGATGGACTTGTGCAGATAGGTGACGGCCAGCCCTTCCTCGGTGATCGCCTCGACCACCCGCGCCCGCGCCTCGTAGCGGTCGAGGCCGCGCAATTCCTCGGGCACCAGGTTCACGTTCGAGACGTCGCCCACATCCTCGCCCTTGGCGGCGCGGGTGGCGATCTCGGCGCTTTCCTCGTAGCTCAGCCCGTCGGCGCGCATCTGGCCCTTGCCGTCCATCAGCGCGTAAAGCGGGATGCCGTTGCGCATGGCGACGGCATAGTCGTTGAAGTCATGCGCGCCGGTGATCTTGACCGCGCCCGAGCCGAAATCCGGGTCGGGATATTCATCGGTGATGATGGGGATCAGGCGGCGGTGTTCCTTGGGTCCGACCGGGATCTCGCAAAGCTTGCCGACGATGGGGGCATAGCGGGCGTCGTCGGGGTGGACGGCCACGGCGCCGTCGCCCAGCATGGTCTCGGGGCGGGTGGTGGCGATGCTGATATAGTCGCGCATCTCGCGCAGGGTGACGTTGCCGTCGGCGTCGCGCTCGACATATTCATAGGTCTCGCCGCCGGCCAGCGGATACTTGAAATGCCACATATGGCCGGGAACCTCGCGGTTCTCGACCTCAAGATCGGAAATCGCCGTCTCGAAATGCGGGTCCCAGTTGACCAGCCGCTTGCCGCGATAGATCAGGCCCTTGTCATACATGTCCACGAAGACCCTGATGACGGCATCGTGGAAATTGCCCTCTTCGCCCGCGGGGGCACCGGGGGCGCCGGACATGGTGAAGGCATTGCGCGACCAGTCGCAGGAAGCGCCCAGGCGCTTCAGCTGCTCGATGATGGTATGGCCGGATTCCTGCTTCCAGGCCCAGACCTTCTGCAGGAAGGCCTCGCGCCCGATCTCGCGCCGGCCGGGTTCCTGGCGCTCGGCCATCTGGCGCTCGACCACCATCTGCGTGGCGATGCCGGCATGGTCCTGGCCCGGCTGCCAAAGCGTGTCGAAGCCGCGCATCCGGTGCCAGCGCACCAGGATGTCCTGCAGCGTGTTGTTCAGCGCGTGGCCGATATGCAGGCTGCCGGTCACGTTCGGGGGCGGGATCACCACCGAGAAGCTTTCCGCCCCCGGTTTCGCATTGGCGCCCGCAGCGAAGGCATTGCCTGCCGCCCATTTCCGCGCGATCCGCGCCTCGGCGGTCCCGGCGTCGAAAGTCTTGTCCATGGCCATGTCGCTTACCCCTCGAATCGAAAAGGGGATAGCGAAACCACGGCGAAAGGCCAAGAGGCGCTAGAGAAACCGCGCCGCGATGCCGTCCTTGAACGGGAACCAGCCATAGAAGGGCCGCGCGCCCTCGATCACCCGCAGGACCGAGGACCGCGCCACCAGCCGCTCGAAATAGGCGGTCAGGCGCGGATGATCCGCAAAGGGGTGGATGGCGCCGGCATAGAACAGCGCCGGCATGGCGGCACAATCGGCCAGGCCGAAGCCGCCGGCGATCCAGTCGCGCCCATCCAGATGGCGGTCGAGCGCGGCATAGGCCAGGTCCAGCTTGCCGCGGGCAAAGGGCGCGACCCGTTCCTCGGCCCCTTCGGCCATGAAGACGCGGGCATCGACGATCTGCTGCATCATCTGCATGACCTGGAAATCCAGGAAGCGGTCCCATTGCCGCGCCGGCAGCGAGGCGTCGGGGTCCGGGTCCAGCAGGCGCTGCGGCCCGGGATGGTGCCGGTCCAGCCATTCGATCATCAGCGAGCTTTGCGACAGCACCAGATCGCCCTCGCGCAGCGCCGGCATCCGGCCCATGGGTTCAAGCGAGCGCATCAGCGCCCGGTCGCCCTCGTCACCCAGGTCGATGTGGCGAAACTCGAAATCCGTCCCCAGCTCGTAAAGCGCGATCAGCACCTTTTGCGTATAGGAGGACAGCGGGTGGCCGTAGAGCGTCAGCATCACGCGGCCTGCGCGAAATGTGCGACCTGCGCGGCATGGGCGCGCTGGAAGGCCGGGCGGGCGGTGATGCGGTTCAAGTAGGCGGAAAGCACCGGATGGGCCGCCAGCTCGCCCACGCTGTCCACCACGCGCAGCACATCGGCCAGCAGGAGGTCGGCGATGGTGAAGCGGCCGGCGGCGATGAAATCCCGCCCTTCCAGCACCGGGACCAACTGCCCCAGACGCTCGTGCAGGCGCGGCAGGGCCAGTTCTTCGGCCCTTGCGTCCTGATCGAAGATCCGCGCCAGCACCATGGCCATCACCGCCGGCTCAAGGCTGTTGAGCGCGGCGACCAGCCATTGCTGCGTTTCGGCCCGCGCGGCAGCCTCGCGCGGCATCAGCACCTCGGAGCGTTCGCCCAGGTAAAGCAGGATGGCGCCGCTCTCGAACAGCGACAGCGGACCGTCGCGCAGGATCGGCACCTGGCCGAAGGGCTGGCGGGCGAAATGCTGCGGGGTCTTTTCGCGCACGCTGGTGGTCTCGATCTCATAGGGCAGGCCGGCTTCCTCGCAGGCCCAGCGGATGCGCAGGTCGCGGACATAGCCCACGGCAAAGGGCGGCACCCAGTCATAGGTCGTGATGACGAAGGTCATGGCTTACTCCTGTCGGGCGAACTCGGCGTCGATTTCGATGGTGATCGGATCGGTGAAGAATGCGTTCATGCCATAGGCCTGAGGATCGATGTCGGTCCGGGCATGGATGCCGATCAGGTCGCGGATGACCGGATTGCCGGCTTCGTCGCCGGTATAGCCCTTGCCGGCGCCGATCAGCGTCACGTCGAACGTCGCGGGCTGGGTCTTGCCCAGCAGGGTCAGCTGGCCCGAGACCGTGCCCTCGGTCGGGCTTTCCGCCGTGAAGCTGTCGGCGGTGAAGCGCGCTGTGGGATTCTTCGCGCTGTCCAGATAGTCCGGGCCGGTCAGGATCTCGGCAAAGCCCGCGACCGGGGTCATGATCGAGGCGATCTCGACCTCGGCTTCCAGCCGGCTTTGCGCCGGGTCGTCGGGGTTCCAGTCGAGCTGGCCCGAGACGGTGCCGAAGCGGAAGACGCTGACCGAAAAGCCCATATGCGGCACGCGGGCCTGCACCGCCGAATGCGTCGGGTCCAGGCGATAGGCCCCGGCGGCTGCGGCGTGATAGTCCTGCTGGCCGCGGGGGATGCTCTCCGGCGTCACCTCCTGGGCCGCAGCGGGTGCGGCCCAGAGGGCGAGCGCGGTCAGGGATGCGCGGATCATGGCGTTTCGTCCTTGGGCCCGACGATGGCGAAATGCGCGCCTTGCGGGTCGCGCGCCACCGCGATGAAGGCCGGCCCCGGCACCTCCATCGGGCCGTGCAGGACCTCGCCGCCGCCGTCGCGGATGCGGGCGATGGCGGCATCGACGCCGTTCACGCCGAAATAGGGCAGCCAGCAGGGCACCGGCGCATTGCCCAGCCCCATCATGCCGCCGATCTCGCCACCCTGCCAGGCGAACAGCTGGTAGGTGCCCATCTCGCCCATGTCCATGGCGGTGGACTTGGTCCAGCCGAACAGCTCGGCATAGAAGTCGAAGCCCGCGCCGGGGTCGGTGGACATCAGCTCGATCCAGTTGCCGTGGCTTTCCTTGCCCTGGTTCCAGGCCCCGGATTCGACCGGAGGCTGGGGGTCCATCGGCGAAGGTTGCAGGATGCCGAAGGTGGCGCCCTGCGGGTCGGTGACCACGGCGAAACGCCCGGTGCCGGGAATGTCGGCCGGCTCGCGGAACACCGAGCCGCCCAGCGCCTTGATCTTGGCCGCCGTGGCATCGGCATCGTCCACGTCGAAATAGATCATCCAGAAGGGCGGCACCTCGGCGCAGTCCTCGGGCATCTCCATCAGCCCGGCGACCATGTCGCCGCCATGGCTGGCCAGATGATAGGTAAAGCCTTCCATCCCGGAATCGGCGATGGTCCAGCCGAGCACCTTGCCGTAGAAGCTTTCGGCCGCGTCGAGCCCGCCCCTGGCGGTGGAGAGCTCGAACCAGCAGGGTTTGCCGTGATACATGGCCGCCCCCTCAGGCCTTCTCGTCCACGATGGGCTCGAAGCCGCCCCACATCATCCGCATGCCGTCGAAGGGCATTTCCGGCGGCGCCTGCATTTCGGGGTCGGACATCATCTTCTCGAAGCCCGCATCCGCGGTCGCCTTGTCCGGCCATTCGATCCAGGAAAACACCACGGTCTCGTCGTCCTTGGCCTGGGTGGACATGTAGAAATCGTTGACCTTGCCGCGGGGCACGTCCACGCCCCAGGCCTCGACCATGCGCAGCGCGCCATAGCGCTTGAACATGGACCAGGCCCCCTGGGCCATGTCGATGTACTTCTGCTTGTTCGCCGTCGGAACCGGCAGCAGGAAACCGGAGTAGTAGGCCATCTCTCTTCCTCCTCATCGGGCGCTGCATGCGCCAATGAGTCGCAGGTTGGCAGTTGCAGTATGAAAAAGCAACTGTTAATATCAAAACATGACTTACACCGGCAAGATCTCGCGACTGCGCTATGAAGAGGGGTGCCTTGGCGCCCATGCACTGAATTTCATCGGCGACCGCTGGGCGCTTCTGGTGGTGCGAGAACTGATGTTCGCGCCCAAGCGATTCCAGATGATCCGCGCCGGGCTTCCGGGGATCACGGCCAGCGTGCTGACCCAGCGCCTGACCCAGCTGGTGCAGGCAGGGGTGGTGGCGCATGACGATGTGCTGGGGCTTTACGCGCTGACCGATGCCGGCCGGGCGCTGCATCCGCTGCTGCGCGAGCTATGCCGCTGGGCGCTGCTGATGCCGGGGCACGATCCGCGGAAATTCATCAGCATTTCCGCGCTGATGATCTCGATCTCGGCGACGGTGGACAGCGCGGCTGCCGCCGGATCACCGCTGCGCGCCGGCTTCGTCTCGGGCAAGGAAGGGTTCGAAGTCACGCTTTCCGCGGACGGGATGCCGCTGGTCCGGGCGGCGCGGGTGCCGGCGGCGGATTTCCTGCTGGAGGGTTCGGGCAATGCGCTGGCGGCGGCGGTCTATGGGCCGGGGCCGGTGGCGCTGGCCTCGGCCGGGCTGATCGGGCTGCGCGGCGACCGCAGCGCCGCGCAGCAGTTCACGGCGCTGTTCCGCCTGGCGCCTCAGACCAGGTCCAGCAGCGAATCGCCCGAGGAGACCGAGCAGGCGCCGGGCGATTCCTCGACCTGAAGCTCTTCCACCGTGCCGTCATTGACCAGCATGGCATAGCGTTTCGAGCGGCCGTTGACCCAGCCCGCGCCTTCGATGTTCATCCCCAGCGCCTTGGTGAAGCTGCCGTCGCCATCGGCCAGCACCTCGATCCCGGCATCGGTCGCGCCGGTATCCGCGGCCCATTTCCCGGCGACGAAGGGGTCGTTCACCGTGATGCAGACCACGCGCGACACACCCTTCTCGCGGAACTTGTCGGCGTTCTTCACGAAGCTGGGCATATGGGCATTGGTGCAGGTCGGCGTATAGGCGCCCGGCACGGCAAAGATCGCCACGCGGCCCTTGGCCAGATCGGCGGCGGCCACTTCCTCGGGGCCGTTGGCGCCCGGTTTCAGCAGCTTGCCTTCGGGCAGCTTGTCGCCTTTCGAGATGGACATGCGCGGTTCCTCCGTCAATTGCATCGTTCCGGGGGCGACTATAGGCTCTGCGCCGCAGGCAAACCAGCGAGGGCGAAGAATGAACATCGTGATCCTTGGCGCAGGACAGGCGGCGGCCTCTCTGGCGGCGAAACTGCGCGCGCTGGGGCACGACGGCGGCATCGCCGTCATCGGCGACGAACCCGCACCGCCCTATCAGCGCCCGCCGCTGTCCAAGGCCTATCTGCTGGGCGAGATGGGGCTGGATCGGCTGACGCTGCGCGCCCCGGACTGGTGGGACGAACAGGGCATCGCCCTGCACCTGGGCGAGCGCGCCACCCGCATCGACCGCGACCGCCGCGTGGTGGTGACGGATCGCGGCGAGCATCCCTATGACCAGTTGGCCCTGACGCTGGGCGCCGCGCCGCGCCGCCTGCCCGCCGCGATGGGCGGCGACCTGCCCGGCGTGCATGTGGTGCGTAACCTGGCCGACATTGCGGGGCTGCAGCCGGCGCTGGTCGCCGGGCGGCAGCTGGTGGTGATCGGCGGCGGCTATATCGGGCTGGAGGCTGCCGCGGTGGCCCGCAAGCTGGGGCTGGAGGTCACGCTGGTCGAGGCGGCGCCGCGCATCCTGGGCCGCGTCGCCGCGCCCGAAACCGCAGAGATGATCCGCGCCCTGCACCGCGCCCATGGCGTCGAAATCCTCGAGGGCACCGGCATCGCCCGCATCACCGGGGAAACCGTCGCCGATGGGGTCGAACTGGCCGACGGCCGCCGCCTGCCGGCCGATCTGGTGATCTGCGGCATCGGCATCGCGCCCGAGACGGCGCTGGCCGAGGCGGCGGGGCTGGCCATCGACAACGGCATCGCCACCGATGCGCTTGGCCGCAGCTCGGACCCGGCGATCTGGGCGGCGGGGGATTGCGCCAGCTTTCCGGCAGCGGGTGGGCGGCTGCGGCTGGAAAGCGTCGGCAATGCCATCGACATGGCCGAGGCGGTGGCGGCGAACATGCTGGGCGCGAATGCACCTTATGTGCCCAAACCCTGGTTCTGGTCGGACCAGTTCGATGCCAAGCTGCAGATCGCTGGGCTGAACCTGGGTTACGACCGGGTGGTGACGCGGCCTGCGGCGAATGGCGGCTCGGTCTGGTATTACCGCGACGGCCATCTGATCGCGGTGGACGCGCTGAACGATGCCCGCGCCTACATGATCGGCAAGCGGCTGATCGAGGGCGGCCGCTCGCCCAGCCCCGAGGCGGTGGCCGAGGCAGTCGAGCTGAAGGCGCTGATGGCATGAGAATCGTCGGCGGCACCCTGCGCGGGCTGAAGCTGGCCGAGGTCGGCGCGGGCGATCCGGCGGCGCATCTGCGCCCGACCACCGACCGAGTGCGCGAATCGATCTTCAACCTGCTCATCAACGGCACGCATGGCAACCCGATCCCCGGCGCGCGGGTGCTGGACCTGTTCGCCGGCACCGGCGCGCTGGGGCTGGAGGCGCTGTCGCGCGGCGCGGCGCGGGTGGCCTTCGTCGATGACGGCGTGGTGGCGCGCGGCCTGCTGCGCAGCAATATCGAAAAGGCCCGCGCCATGGGCGTCACCGATGTCTGGCGCCGCGACGCGACAAGGCTGGGCGAGAATCGCGGCGCGCCCTACGGGCTGGTCTTCCTCGACCCGCCCTATGGCAAGGGCCTGGGCGAGCGGGCGCTGGAATCCGCCCTGGCCGGCGGCTGGATCGCCCCGGGCGCCATGGTGGTCTGGGAGGAATCGGCCGCGCCGGTCCCGGTCGCGGGGCTGGCGCAGATCGACCAGCGCAAATATGGCGATACCACCGTCACCTTGTTGCGCGCCGAACACGGCTAGGTGGCGCGATCCAGCTTGGTGGAGAGGTGAATCAGGCTCTCGCTGGACTTGACGCCGGTCAGACCGCCGATCTGATCCAGCACATCGTCCAGCTGGCTGGTCGATATGGCGGCCAGTTGCAGCAAAAGATCGACGCGGCCGCTGGTGGTATGGATGCGCTCGACCTCGGGCAGGCTGCGCAGCCGGCCCAGGATCGCGGCCTGCGAACGCGGCTCGATGGTCAGCAGGCAAGTGGCGCGGATGCGATGCTCGCGCGCGGAATCGCCCAGGCGCAGCGTGTAGCCGGCGATCGCGCCCGAGGTTTCCAGCCGTTCCAGCCGCGCCTGCACGGTCGAGCGCGCCACTTTCAGCCGCCGGGCCAGCACCGCCACCGACATGCGCGCATCCTGCGCGAGATGGGTCAGAATCCCCCGGTCGAGCTCGTCCACCTGCCACCTGTCATAATGACGACACTTTCGGCAGATTACCCATGGTTCGGACCATTTCCACCCTTTTCATTGCTTCAATCGGAACCCATAGGGCGCAGACTTGTTTCCACCCCCGAACGCGCACAGGAAGGACATGCCGATGGGACTGACCGAGGGCCGCGGGCCCAAGACCATCTGGGACAATCCCGCCGAGATCATCCGCAAGCTGGCGCCGGAGAATCCGGTCATGGTCTTTGCCCCCTCGGTCCTGCGCGAGAATGCGCAGCGCTTCCTGCGCGGCTTTCCGGGGCTGGTGACCTATGCCGTCAAGTCGAACCCGGACGAGGCGGTGATCCGCACCCTGGCCGCCGCCGGGATCAGGGGCTTCGATGTGGCCTCGCCCTACGAGATCGACCTGATCGGCCGGCTGGCCCCGGACGCGGCGCGGCACTACCACAACCCGGTGCGCTCGCAGGCCGAGATCGTCCATGCGGTCGAGGCGGGGATCAAGGCCTGGTCGGTGGACAGCCGTTCGGAGCTGGACAAGCTTTTCGCCCGCGTGCCGGCCGGGAACTGCGAGATCTCGCCGCGCTTCAAGCTGCCGGTGCTGGGCGCCGCCTATGACTTCGGCTCGAAATTCGGCGCCACGCCGGAACTGGCAGCCGAGCTGTTGCGGGCGGCGGCGGATCGCGGCTATGTCCCTTCGCTGACCTTCCATCCCGGCACGCAATGCGTCGATCCGCATGCCTGGGAAAGCTACATCACCACCGCGGCCGAGATCTGCCGCATGGCCGGCGTCAAGGCGCGGCGGCTGAACGTGGGCGGCGGTTTCCCCTCGCATCGCGTGACCGGGGTCGAACCCGACCTGACCGCGATCTTCGCGCTGATCCGCCGCGTCGCCGACGAGGCTTTCGACGGCCATGCCCCGGCGCTGGTCTGCGAGCCCGGCCGCGGGCTTTGCGCCGACGCCTTCTCGCTGATCACCCGCGTCAAGGCGGTGCGCGACGGCCAGAACGTGTTCCTGAACGACGGCGTCTATGGCGGGCTGTTCGAACTGCCGATCGTCGGCAACCTGGACCGGCTGCAGGTGCTGACCCCCGAGGGCACGGCGCGCGAAGGCGAGCCCCTGCCCCGCGTCATCTTCGGCCCGACCTGCGATTCCGTGGACCGCCTGCCGGGCGAACTGACCCTGCCCGGCGACATCCAGGAGGGCGATTTCGTCATCTTCCACGGCGCCGGTGCCTATTCCACGGTCACCAACACCCGGTTCAACGGCTTCGGACTGATGGCACACCTGACCGTGAACGCGCTTGAATAGGCATTAATCGACCCTTGGCGTTTCCGTGCTAGCGTCGCCGCATGGAATCATCTCGCCCGCCGATATGCCAGGTCGTTCTGATGGATGGCACCTTCGCCTCGCTCATGCAGGGGCGCCGGTCGTCGATCGCCCGGATTCACGCGATGCTTTCGGGCGAACTGGGCCGGCTGCCGGCGCCGGTGCGGCTGCATTACGCACCGGGCCAGCAATGGCGGGCCTGGCGCACGCTGCCGGAACTGACCATGGGTGCCACGCTGGAGCGGCAGATCTGCGACGCCTATGCCTGGCTCGCCCGCGAATGGCGGCCGGGCAACCCGCTGTTCTTCTTCGGCTATTCGCGCGGCGCCTTCGCCGTGCGCTCCCTGGCCGGGATGATCGGGCGGGTGGGGCTGCTGACCCATGCCCATGCCTCGGCCAAAAACGTCCAGCGCGCCTGGGACCATTACCGCCGGGGCGAGGATCTGGGGGTCGAGCCGCTGGAGCCGGAGCTGTGCCACCCTTTCGTGCCGATCCGAATGATCGGGGTCTTCGACACGGTGATGGCGCTGGGGATCCGGCTGCCGCTGCTGTGGATGCTGACCGAGCCGCGCTTCCGCTTCCATGACGAGCATCTGGGCGCCCATGTCGAGCATGGCCTGCAGGCCCTGGCGCTGGACGAGACCCGCGCCGCCTTCCAGCCGCTGATCTGGGACAGCGACTCGGTCCCCGGCCGCATCGAGCAGATGTGGTTCCGCGGCTGCCATCCCGATATCGGCGGCCAGCTTTCGGGGCTGGAATATGCCCGGCCGCTGGCGAATATCCCTCTGGTCTGGATGATGTCGCGGGCCGAGGCCTTCGGCCTGCCCCTGCCCGGCGGCTGGCGTGGGCATTTCCCCTGCGACCCCAGCGCGCCCTCGGTCGGATCCTGGCGCAGCTGGGGCAAGGCCTTCCTGGCCCGCGCGCCCCGCCTGGCCGGCGCCGACCCGTCCGAGGCGCTGCACCCCTCGGTGCCGCGCCCCTATCCCGGCCCGGCGCTTCTGACCGGGGCGCTGGCCGATGCCGCACCGGCACGGCCACATCGGCGGCTGCCCTTCACCCGCCCGGCCCCACCGCCCGAGCCGCAACCGGAGCCGCCACAGCCCGAACAGGCAGGGACCAAACAGGCACGGCCCGAAGCCGAGGCGCAAGCCCAGCCGAGGGCCGCGGCACCCGGCGCGCAGCGGGCCGACGGTTGACGGCGCATTGCAGATGGTGGATGCGCCCGGTCAGGCGACCTGCGAAAACGGGCTCTTGGGCTCGATGCCCAGGCCGGCGCAGACCTTCAGCACCAGGTCCGGCTTGTTCAGCGTGTAGAAATGCAGCCTGTCCACGCCACCCGCGACCAGCCGCTCGCACAGCCCGACGCAGACATCCAGCGCCAGCTGCGCCTCGCCCTCCTTGCCGGCGGCGGCGAAGGCCTCCTCGGCCCATTGCGGGACCGAGGTGCCGCAGCGCTCGGCAAAGCGGCGGGCGCCGGCCCAGCTCTGGATCGGCAGGATGCCGGGGATGATCGGCGCGTCGATCCCGGCCGCGGCGCAGGCGTCGCGGAAGCGGAAATAGGTCTCGGCGTCGAAGAAGAACTGCGTCATCGCCGAGCTGGCCCCGGCATCGACCTTGCGCTTGAGCCAGGCCACGTCGGCGGCGGTGTCGGGGCTTTCCGGATGCGGCTCGGGATAGGCGCCGCAGCGGATGGTCATGTCGCCGCGCGCCGCGATGGCCTCGATCAGCGCCACCGAATCGGCGAAGCCCTGGGGATGCGGGGTGAAGCGGTCCTGCCCCTGCGGGGCGTCGCCGCGCAGCGCCACGATCTCGTGCACGCCGGCGGCGGCGTAATCGGCGACGATCTGCATCGTCTCCTCGCGCGTCGCGTCCACGCAGGTCAGATGCGCGGCGACGTTCAGCCCGTAATGGCTGGCCAGCGCCGTCACCGCCTCATGCGTCAGCTGCCGGGTGGTGCCGCCGGCGCCATAGGTGACCGAGACGAAATCCGGCCCCAGCGGCGCCAGCGCCCGCGCCGTCTCCCACAGCCGGAAGGACTGGTCCAGGTTCCGGGGCGGGAAGAACTCGAAGCTGATCGCGGGTGTCGTCATGGTGCCATCCTTTTGTCGCAGGTCTTGTGACATGCGCCGCGACGTGAGACAAATTCATAATCTTCAAGATCGTGATGAGATCGGTTCAAGATGCACCTGGAACTTCGCCACCTGCGCAGCCTGCGCGCCATCCATGAACAGGGCGGGTTGGCCCGCGCCGCCGAGGTGCTGAACCTGACGCAATCGGCGCTGTCGCATCAGATCAAGGCGCTTGAGGAACAGGCCGGGGTCGAGCTTTTCCTGCGCAAGACCAAGCCGTTGCGGCTGTCGGCCGCCGGAATGCGGCTCTTGCGCACCGCCGAGCAGGTGCTGCCGCTGGTCGAGGCCGCCGAGGCCGAGTTCCGCGCCGTCGAGCTGGGTCGCGCCGGCCGGCTGCATGTGGCAATGGAGTGCCATCATTGCTTCGACTGGCTGCTGCCGGTGCTGGACCAGTTCCGCCGCGCCTGGCCCGAGGTCGACCTGGACATCCGCTCCAGCTTGGCGCTGAAGGCGCTTCCGGCGCTGGAACGCGGGCAGGTGGACATGGTGATCTCCTCGGACCCCGAGGAGATCGCCGGCATCACCTTCCAGCCGCTGTTCGACTATGCCCCGACCATGGTGGTCGCTGCCGGCCATCCGCTGGTCGCCAAGGGCCATGCCGAGCCCGCGGACCTGGCGGGCGAGACGCTGATCACCTATCCGATGGACCGGGCGCGGCTGGACGTGTTCTCGCAATTCCTCGACCCGGCCGGGGTCGAGCCGGCGCATGTGCGGCAGGTCGAACAGACGGCCATCGCGCTGATGCTGATCGCCTCGGGGCGCGGGGTGGCGGTGATGCCCGACTGGGTGCTGCGCGCCCAGGCCAGCAATCCCGAACTGGCGCTGCTGCCGCTGGGCCCACGGGGCATGCTGCGCCGGCTTTACGCCGCGATCCGCAGCGAGGACATGCAGCAGCCCTTTATCGCCCATGTCCTGCGCCTGGCCCGGACCGAGCCGGTGCGGATGATGCGCGCCTTGGCGCAGGGCTGAACGGTTCTCCTCGGGACCACCACTTACGGGGAACTTGTTACGCCAGGCCCCGAGGATTTCCTGCTCTGGTCGTGCAGGTCCTGATAAGCCATGGCGTGAATCATGGTCAACGAGAACAACCTGAAAATAAATCGTAAATTTTTGTCCGCTCCGCCCGGCGGCCGGGGCCGATCCCGCCTTGCGCCCGGGCTTTTCCCAAGGCTTCCGGGGCCGCGACGCCGCGGCAACCGCAGGCGCGCCAAGCGGCGGATTTGACAAATCCCGGCAATAGCCGGATGAAATCCGTATCGATTTCCCGTTCAGGACCGCCATGGCCAGCCTTCCCGACCCTCCCCGGCTCAGCGCCACCGTCTCGGACGGCGTGCTGCGGCTGGAAGGCGAGCTGAGCGTCTGGACGCTGGGCCGGCTACCGGCCGAGGCCGAAGGGGCGGCGCGGCTCGACCTGGCGGGCGTGACGCGGCTGGATACCGCCGGCGCCTGGTATCTGGACCGGCGCGCGCAGGCAGGCGCCGCGCTGGAGGGGCTGAGCGAGGCGCAGGGCCGGCTGCTGCAGACGGTCGGCAAGGCGCGGCCCCAGCCCGATGCCGAAGGCCCGCCGCCCGCCGGCTGGCGGCAGATGCTGGAGGCGACCGGGCGCTGGGTGGTGATGGCACTGACCTTCCTGCGCGAGCTGGCGGAATATCTGGGCCGCTTCCTGGCGGCCCTGGCGCGGGGCATCCGCCATCCCGGCGATTTCCGCCTGACCTCGCTGGTCTGGCACTGCCAGGAAACCGGGCTGCGCGCCGTGCCCATCGTGGCCTTGATGTCCTTCCTGATCGGCGTGGTGCTGGCCTTTCAGGGCGCGGCGCAGCTGCGGCAGTTCGGAGCCGAGATCTTCGTCATCGACCTGATCGCCATCTCGATCCTGCGGGAACTGGGCATCCTGCTGACCGCGATCATCGTCGCCGGCCGCACCGCCTCGGCGCTGACCGCCTCGATCGGCTCGATGAAGATGAACGAGGAAATCGACGCTATGCGCACGCTGGGCCTCGATCCCGACATGGTGCTGATCCTGCCCCGCGTGCTGGCGCTGATCATCACCCTGCCGATCCTGGGGCTGATCGCCAATGTCGCGGGACTGGTCGGCGGCGCGCTGATGTCCTGGATCGAGCTGGGCATCTCGCCCTCGATGTTCCGCTATCGGCTGATCGCGGAAACCAGCGTCGACCATGTGATCGTCGGCCTGTCCAAGGCGCCGGTCTTTGCCGTCATCATCGGCATCATCGGCTGCCATGCCGGGATGAAGGTCGGCAAGGACGCGGAATCGCTGGGCGCCCAGACCTCGACGGCGGTGGTCAATGCCATCTTCGCGGTGATCGTGGCCGATGCGCTGTTCTCGATCTTCTTCTCGGAGATCGGGCTGTGACCGGGGACGCGGCCGAAAACGTCATCGAGGTGCGGGGGCTGCGCACGCAATTCGGCCGCCATGTCGTGCATGACGGGCTGGACCTGGACCTGAAGCGGGGCGAGATCCTGGGCGTCGTCGGCGGTTCCGGCACCGGCAAATCGGTGCTCTTGCGCACCATCGTCGGGCTGAACCCGCCCGCCGCCGGCACGGTGCGGGTCTTCGGCCAGGACGTGGGCCGTCTGCATGGCGCCGCGCGCGAGGCGCTGGAGCGGCGCTGGGGCGTGATGTTCCAGGCCGGCGCCCTGTTCTCCTCGCTGACCGTGCGCGAGAATGTCGAGGTGCCCTTGCGTGCCGTTCCAGGGCTGACGCCCGAGACGCGCGCGGGGCTGGCCGAGCTGAAGGTCTCGATGGCCGGGCTGCCGTGGAACGCCAATGACAAATATCCCTCGGACCTGTCGGGCGGCATGAAGAAGCGCGCCGGGCTGGCGCGGGCCTTGGCGCTGGACCCCGAGATCGTCTTCCTGGACGAACCCACGGCCGGGCTGGACCCGATCGGCGCCGACGCCTTCGACCGGCTGATCGTCGAGCTGCGCGATGCGCTGGACCTGTCGGTCTTCCTGGTCACGCATGATCTCGACACGCTGCACGCCTGTTGCGACCGCGTCGCGGTGCTGGCGGAAAAGCGGGTGCTGGTCAGCGGGACCATGGCCGAGATGCTGAAGGTGGATCATCCTTGGGTGCATGAATATTTCCACGGGCCCCGCGCCCGCGCCGCCATCGCCACCGGCCGGAGCAAGGAGTAGCCCATGGAGACCAAGGCCAATTACGTCCTGATCGGGGCCTTCACCATCGCGGGTTTCCTGGGGATGCTGCTGTTCCTGATGTGGTTCGCCAAGCTGCAGATCAACCGGCAGTTCGCCTATTACGACATCTATTTCCCCGAGGTCTCGGGCCTGACCGTCTCCTCCGAGGTGACCTTCGCCGGGCTTTCGGTGGGCAAGGTGGTGGACATGCGGCTGGCCGGGAACGCGAACGGCGCCGTGCGGGTGCGCGTCGAGGTGGCCGAGGATACGCCGGTGCGCACCAATTCCCGCGCCTCGATCGAGATCCAGGGCGTCACCGGCGTCTCGAATGTCGCGATCACCGCCGGCAGCCCCGACGCGCCGCTGCTGCGCGAGGCGCAGCCGGACGGCATCCCGGTGATCCCGGCCAACCGCTCGGCGCTGCAGACCCTGTCGGACCAGGGGCCCGAGATGATCTCGCGGCTGAACACCGTGGCCGAACAGATGACCCAACTGCTGGGCGACGAGAATCAAGGCCGGGTGCGCAACATCCTGGACAACGTCGAACGCTCCAGCGCCAACCTGGACAAGGCACTGGCCGACGTGACCAAGGCCACCGATTCCATCGCCTCGGCAGCCGAGGACATCTCGGCCTTCGGCGAGCGGCTGGACGGGCTTTCCGCCGCAGCCGAGACGACGCTGGGCAATGCCGACACCGCGCTGGCCAAGTTCGATGAAACCGCCGGCAAGGCCGATGCGGCGCTGGACGCCGGCACCGCCACGCTGGACGAGCTGCGCGACTATGTCTCGGGCGACCTGCGCGGGCTGACGCAGCGCCTGGACCAGACCGCGACCACGCTGCAGGCCGACCTGGCACAGCTGGCCGGGCGGGCGGGCAAGAGCCTCGACAGCCTCGACGCGGCGCTGGCGGTGGGAAACCGCACGCTCGCCTCGGCCGAGCGCGCCTTCGACAGCGCCGACCGGGTGATGAACGGCAATGTCGAGCCGGTGGTCAGCGACCTGCGCGCCACCCTGGCCAAGGCGAACGAGGCCATCGACCGCGTGGTCGCCGACCTGCCCGAGATCACCGGGCGGCTGCGCGATGCCGCGGACAGCGCCGATGCCGCCTTTGCCAGCCTGCGCGGGATGCTGGACAGCGCCCGCGGTCCGGTGCAGGCTTTCACCCGCGAGGGGCTGCCGCAATTCACCCGCATGGCCAGCGATCTGCGCGGGCTGGTGGGCAATGTGAATGAGCTGGTCTCGGCGCTGAGGCGCAACCCGTCGCAGATCTTCTCGGGGCCGAAGACCCCCGAATTCCGCCGCTGAGGAGCCGCCATGCGCCTGACCGCCGCCCTGCTGATGCTGACCCTGACCCTGCCCGGCTGCGCGGCGCTGAAGGCGCTGGAAGGCGAGCCGGACCGCGACGTCTTCGAGCTGCGCCCGCCCTCGGACCAGCCGCAACGCTGCGGCCGCGGCCGACTGGCCGAGCTGGTGATCGAGCCGCCCAAGGCGCGCGGCACGCTGGACACCGACCGCATCATGATCCGCCCCAACCAGTTGCAGACCCAGTATCTGCCCGATGCGCGCTGGGGCGACACCGTGCCGGTGGCCCTGCAGACCCTGCTGGTGCGCGCCTTCGGAACCTATGACGCCTTCACCCATGTCGGCCGGGCGCCGCTGGGCGTGGCGGGGGATTACGCGCTGATCTCCGAGGTGCAGGATTTCAACGCCGAGGTGTCGGGCAAGGGCGCGGTGATCAGGCTGACCGTGGACGCGCAGATGGTGCGCGAGATGGATGCCAGCGTGGTCGCGCGCGGCCATTTCGCGGCGACGGCCGAGGCGCCGAGCACGAAAACCGCCGACCTGATCCCGGCCTTCGACGCGGCGGGCCAGCAACTGGTGGCGCAGATGACCGACTGGGGCCTGCGCGCGGTGGGCGTGAACCCGGCGCGCTGCCGCTGAGGCTTTTCGCCCGCCCCGCCGCCATCTCCACCGACGGTTGACAAGCCGGGCCTTCTGCCCGCATTCTCCGGCTCTCACCTGGGGGGCCCCGACAAGGGGCTGAGATACTGCTGGCCGCAAGGCAGCGCAGGGACCCGTCGAACCTGATCCAGTTCATACTGGCGTAGGGATGGTGCGGATGCCCTTGCGGCCGGCTGTCGGTCCCGCGGGCGTTCTTCCCCCTTCCAGTCCGTGCTGGGTCTCCGTGCTAGCAAAGCGAGGAGCCTGACATGACCGATGCCCCGACCGTGACCACCGGGCCGCTGCCCGCCTCGACCAAGGTCTTCCGACCGGGCGAGATCCACCCCGACATCCGCGTGCCGATGCGCCAGATCGCGCTGCATCCCAGCGCCGGCGAGCCGCCGGTGACGGTCTATGATTCCTCGGGCCCCTATACCGATCCGGACGCGCGGATCGCCATCGACCGCGGCCTGCCGCGCCTGCGCCAGGGCTGGATCGCGGCGCGCGGCGATGTCGCGCCCTATCCAGGCCGGCATGTCCGGCCCGAGGATAACGGCTTCGCCGAGGGCGAGCGGCTGACGCCGGAATTTCCCATCCGCCACCGCCCGCTGCGGGCCCGGGACGGCCGGGCCGTGACCCAGCTGGCCTATGCCCGCGCCGGCGTCGTCACCCCCGAGATGGAATTCGTGGCCATCCGCGAGAACCTGGGCCGCAAGGCGGTCCGCGAGGCGCTGGCGCGCGACGGCGAAGGCTTCGGCGCCGCCATCCCGGATTTCGTGACGCCCGAATTCGTGCGCGACGAGGTGGCGCGCGGCCGGGCGATCATCCCGGCCAACATCAACCATCCCGAACTGGAACCGATGGCGATCGGCCGCAACTTCCTGGTCAAGATCAACGCCAATATCGGCAATTCCGCCGTCACCTCCTCGATGGCCGAGGAGGTCGAGAAGATGGTCTGGGCGATCCGCTGGGGGGCCGACACGGTGATGGACCTGTCGACGGGGCGCAACATCCACAACATCCGCGAATGGATCATCCGCAATTCGCCCGTGCCCATCGGCACCGTGCCGCTCTATCAGGCGCTGGAAAAGGTCGGCGGCGTGGCCGAGGCGCTGAGCTGGGAGGTCTTTCGCGACACGCTGATCGAACAGGCCGAACAGGGCGTGGATTATTTCACCATCCATGCCGGGTTGCGCCTGCCCCATATCCCGCTGACCGTGGACCGGGTGACCGGCATCGTGTCGCGCGGCGGCTCGATCATGGCGAAATGGTGCCTGCACCATCACCGCGAAAGCTTCCTCTACGAGCATTTCGAGGAGATCTGCGACATCTGCCGCGCCTATGACGTGTCCTTCAGCCTGGGCGACGGCTTGCGCCCCGGCTCCATCGCCGATGCCAACGACGCCGCGCAATTCGCCGAGCTGGAAACGCTGGGAGAGCTGACGCGCATCGCCTGGGACCGCGATTGCCAGGTGATGATCGAGGGGCCCGGCCATGTGCCGATGCACAAGATCAAGGAGAACATGGACAAGCAACTGGCCATCTGCGGCGAGGCGCCGTTCTACACGCTCGGGCCGCTGACCACCGACATCGCGCCGGGCTACGACCATATCACCAGCGGCATCGGCGCGGCGATGATCGGCTGGTTCGGCACGGCGATGCTGTGCTACGTCACACCCAAGGAACATCTGGGCCTGCCGGATCGCGACGACGTCAAGACCGGGGTCATCACCTACAAGATCGCCGCCCATGCCGCCGACCTGGCCAAGGGTCATCCGGCGGCCAGGATCCGGGACGACGCCCTGTCGCGGGCGCGCTTCGAGTTCCGCTGGGAGGACCAGTTCAACCTGTCGCTGGACCCCGACACCGCCCGCGCCTTCCACGACCAGACCCTGCCGAAGGAGGCGCACAAGCTGGCGCATTTCTGCTCGATGTGCGGGCCGAAATTCTGCTCCATGCGCATCTCGCACGACATCCGCGCCGAGGCGCAGAAAGAGGGCATGGCCGCCATGGCGCGCAGATACCGCGAGGGCGGCGATCTCTACATCCCCGCCCCGCAGGAGGCGTGAGGGGACAGAGCCTCGGGACGGGCGGGGCGATGCCGAGCCTTTACAGGCGCGGCGCCCCGCCCTATCTCTGCCCGATCATGGCCACGAAATCCGACCCGAACTACAAGATCATCGCCGAGAACCGCCGGGCGCGCTTCGATTACTTCATCGAGAGCGATCTCGAGGTCGGCATCGTGCTGACCGGCTCCGAGGTGAAAAGCCTGCGCACCGGCCAGTCGAACATCGCCGAAAGCTATGCCTCGGTCGAGGATGGCGAGCTGTGGCTGATCAACTCCTATATCGCCGCCTACAAGCAGGCCGGCATCTTCGGGCACGAGGAACGCCGGCGCCGCAAGCTGCTGGTCTCGCGCAAGGAACTGGCCCGGCTCTGGCAGGCGGTCGGGCGCGAGGGCATGACGCTGGTGCCGCTAGTGATGTATTTCAACGACCGCGGCATGGTGAAGCTGAAGATCGGGGTCGCCAAGGGCAAGAAGGTTGCCGACAAGCGCGAAACCGCCGCCAAGCGCGACTGGAACCGGCAGAAGCAGCGCCTACTGAAACAGGGCTGACACGGCGGCGCGACCGGATTCGAGCATCTGGAAAAGGGTGAAGGACGGGCGAGGCCGTGAACGGGCCGGCCCGGCCGCATGGGTATTTGGGGAACGAAGAAGCCGGCGGTCGACTCGGGATCCCGCAGGGGCCGTTAAGCCTTGCCGCCCCGCGCGGCTGCGGTTACATCGGTGTCGTTTCTGCGCGCGCGGGGGGGAAGACCGATGTCCAGCGATTCCGACGATCCGAAAGTGGTGGTCTCGACCGGCTGGCTGGCCGCCCATCTGCACGATCCCGACCTGCGGGTGATCGACGCCAGCTGGTTCCTGGAACCCGGCCGCGACGCCCGCGCCGAATACATGGATGCGCATATCCCCGGCGCCCGCTTCTTCGACATCGACGAGATCGCCGACACGCGCAGCGAGCTGCCGCATATGGCGCCGCAGCCCGAGATGTTCATCAGCCGCATGCGCGCCATGGGCATCGGCGACGGCCACCAGGTCGTGATCTATGACAATTCGCCGGTGCGTTCGGCGGCGCGGGTCTGGTGGACCTTCAAGCTGATGGGCAAGCAGGACGTGGCGGTGCTGGACGGCGGCTTCGGCAAATGGCTGGCCGAGGGCCGCGAGACCGAGGACATGCCGCCGATCCTGCGCGACCGCCACATCACCGTGCAGCGCCAGGCGGCACTGGTGCGCGACGTGACCCAGGTCGCCGCGGCGAGCAAGCTTGCCGATCACGAGATCGTCGATGCCCGCTCGCCCGAACGCTTCCGCGGCGAGGCGGCCGAGCCGCGCCCCGGCCTGCGCTCGGGCCATATCCCCGGCTCGAAAAGCCTGCCCTTCGGCAAGCTCTACAACCCGGACGGCACGCTGAAGGCGCCCGACGCGCTGCGCGCCGAGTTCGAGGCCGCCGGCGTCGACCTGTCGAAACCGGTGATCGCCACCTGCGGCTCGGGGGTGACGGCGGCCTCGCTGTTCCTGGCGCTGGAACGGATCGGGCATCGGGACCATTCGCTTTATGACGGAAGCTGGGCCGAATGGGGCAGCTTCCCCGACCTTAAAATCGCAACCGGAGACGCGTGATGCTGGGCAATCTGAAACCACAGGCCCCCGACAAGATCCTGGCCCTGATGGGCGAATTCAAGGCCGATCCCCGCCAGGGCAAGATCGACCTGGGCGTCGGGGTCTACAAGGATGCCAGCGGCCACACCCCGATCATGCGCGCCGTCCACGCCGCCGAACAGCGGATGCTGGAGACCGAGACCACCAAGACCTATGCCGGCCTGTCGGGCGAACCCGAATTCCAGAAGGCCATGGCCGAGCTGATCCTGGGCGACGGCCACAAGCCCGAGACCACGGCGGCGCTGGCCACGGTCGGCGGCACCGGCGCCATTCGGCAGGCGCTGGAGCTGGCGCGCATGGCGAACCCCGACCTGCGGGTCTTCGTCAGCGATCCGACCTGGCCCAACCATGTCTCGATCATGAATTTCATGGGCCTGCCGGTGCAGACCTACCGCTATTTCGACGCCGAGACCCGCGGCGTCGATTTCGAGGGCATGAAGGCCGACATCTCGGCGGCGAAAAAGGGCGATGTGGTGCTGCTGCATGGCTGCTGCCACAACCCGACCGGCGCCAACCTGACGCCGGAGCAATGGGCCGAGGTCGCCGCAATCCTGGAAAAGACCGGCGCGCTGCCGCTGATCGACCTGGCCTATCAAGGCTTCGGCGACGGGCTGGAAGAGGACGCGGCCGGCACCCGGCTGATCGCCTCGCGCATCCCCGAGATGCTGATCGCCGCCTCGTGCAGCAAGAACTTCGGCATCTACCGCGAGCGCACCGGCTGCCTGCTGGCGCTTTGCGTCGATACGGCGACCCGCGACCTTGCACAGGGCGCCATGGCCTTCCTGAACCGCCAGACCTATTCCTTCCCGCCCTTCCACGGCGCGAAGATCGTCTCGACCGTGCTCAACACGCCGGAACTCCGCGCCGACTGGATGGCCGAGCTGGAGGCGGTGCGCGGCGGCATGCTCAAGCTGCGCGAGCAGCTGGCGGCGGAACTGCGCGACCTTTCCGGCTCGGACCGCTTCGGCTTCGTGGCCCAGCATCGCGGCATGTTCTCGCGCCTCGGCGCCACGCCCGAGCAGGTCAAGCGCATCAAGGAGGAATTCGGCATCTACATGGTGGGCGATTCGCGCATCAACATCGCCGGGCTGAACCAAGACACCATCCCGATCCTGGCCCGCGCCATCATCGAAGCCGGGGTCTGACCCACCCGCCGAACCCGCGACCGCCGGCTCCGCCCGGCGGTTCGCCATTTCGGGCCCCGGCGCCGAAAGCTCCGGCTTTTTCCGTTTTCCAAATACCCTGGGGTCCGGGGCAAAGCCCCGGTCCGGCAGCACCGCCGGGCGGCCCCTCAGCCCTTCCGGCCCAGCTTGCGGTCGATATAGGCGCGCAATTCCTCGATCTCGGTCCGGCTCTCGCCCAGCTCGCCCCGCACCGCCCGCAGCTCGGCCTCGGCGGTGCCCAGGCGTGCCACCAGATCGGCCTCGCGCTCCTCCAGCTCGGCGATGGCGCGGTCGCGGGCCTCCTCGGCCTCGTGCAGCTGCTGGGCCATGCTCTCCAGCTCGCCCATCTCGGCGCGGGTGACGCGGGACAGACGGTGGATCAGCCAGCTTGCGAACCAGCCCAGCAGGAAGGCGGCGAACAGGATGATCGCGGTGGCGAGGATGAATTCGGTGCGGTTCATGCGGGCGGCTTCCCGGGCAAGGGGTTGCGGATCACGGCGCCGAGCCCGTCTCGGGACGCGGCAGCGGGCGGTTCGGCCGCACCGCGTCCCGGGCCGGCAGGGTGGCGGTTTCGGTCGCGGCCTCGACCAGCATCCCGGCCGCCGGCAGCGTGGCCGCAAGCGCCGGATCAAGCGACGCGACCTGCGGCAGCAGGCTGGCCGCCGGGCGGGTCGCCGCCTCCAGCGCCAGCATGTCGGGCAGCGCCGCCGTCTCTAGCGGCAGGGTGCCGGCCTTTC
>NZ_JAEHFP010000006.1 GCF_016446475.1 Paracoccus binzhouensis
CGCCTGCCGGCCGCGCCGCCCCGGGCCGCAGGACAGGCCGGCGGCCAGCGCCGCGCCGTTCAGCGCCCCGGCCGAGGTGCCGCTGATGCCGCGGATCTCGATCCCCGGCTCGTCCAGCAGCCGGTCCAGCACGCCCCAGGCAAAGGCGCCATGCGCGCCGCCGCCCTGCAAGGCCAGGTTGATCCGCTTCGCTTCCATGCCCATCCCGCCATTTTGCATATGCAGCATATCATGCTGCAACGCAGCATTCCAGCGCCTGGTTCCCGCATCGCGCCTTCATCGTTTCCCAAATACCCGAATCCCGGCGCGAAGGCCCGCGCCAGCTGCTTCTTCGTTCCCCAAATACTCAAAAGAAGCCGGCGCTGCGGATCAGTCCTCGGCCTGCGCCTCGGCCCGCGACTTGCCCGCCACGTCCAGCGCCAGGGTCGCGGCCATGAAGGCGTCCAGATCGCCGTCCAGCACGCCCTGCGTGTCCGAGGTCTCGTGCCCGGTGCGCAGGTCCTTCACCATCTGATAGGGATGCAGCACGTAGGAGCGGATCTGGTTGCCCCAGCCGGCATCGCCCTTGGCCTCGTGCTGGGCGTTGATGGCGGCGTTGCGCTTGTCCAGCTCCAGCTGATACAGCCGCGCCTTCAGCGCCGCCATGGCGTTGGCGCGGTTCTGGTGCTGCGATTTTTCCGAACTCGTCACCACGATCCCGGTCGGCAGGTGGGTGATACGCACCGCCGAGTCGGTGGTGTTGACGTGCTGCCCGCCGGCCCCCGAGGAGCGATAGGTGTCGATCCTGATCTCGTTGTCGGGGACGGTGATCTCGATATTGTCGTCCACCACCGGATAGACCCAGACCGAGCTGAACGAGGTATGCCGCCGCGCCGCCGAATCATAGGGCGAGATGCGCACCAGCCGGTGCACGCCCGATTCCGACTTCAGCCAGCCATAGGCGTTCGGCCCCGAGATCTTGTAGGCGGCCGAGCGAATGCCCGCCTCCTCGCCCGGGGTCTCGGACAGCAGCTCGACAGTGTAGCCCTTCTTCTCGGCCCAGCGGACATACATCCGCGCCAGCATGCTGGCCCAGTCGGCGCTTTCCGTGCCGCCGGCGCCGGCGTTGATTTCCAGGAAGGTGTCGTTGCCGTCGGCCTCGCCGTTCAGCAGCGCCTCCAGCTCCTTCTGCGCCGCCAGCTCGGCCAGGGCCTTCAGCGAGGCCTCAGCATCGGCGACGATCTCGGCATCGCCCTCGGCCTCGCCCAGTTCGATCAGCTCGGCATTGTCCTTGAGCTCGGTCTCGATGCGGCGATAGGTCTCGACCGCGTCGGACAGCATCTGCCGGTCGCGCATCAGCTTCTGGGCACGGGCCGGGTCGGACCAGATGTCGCCGGCCTCGATCATGGCGTTGAGTTCTTCCAGCCGGTGCGGCGCGGTCTCCCAGTCCATGCGCTGCGCAAGCAGTTTCAGCGATTTGCGGATCGCCTCGATGGTGGCTTGGGTTTCGGCGCGCATGGGTCGGTCTCTTTCAGGTCGGAACCGCAGACAGATAGCGCGGGCGCGCGTCGCGGGCAAGGGATGCGCGCGAGGCAAGGCCGCTGCCGGGGGTCCTCGGCCCCCCGGACCCCCGAGGGTATTTTCGGAGCAAAGAAGAACCCCGGGACTAGTAGAGGCCGCCCGAGGAGAGGGTGCCGAAATCGGCCTTCTTCGGGATCACCTTCCTCTTGCCGGTCGAGGTGGTCACCGCCTGGCCGCCGTCGCGGCCCGAGGTGAAGAGCGGCAAGGTGCCCGGATCGGCGCGGCCGAAGCCGCCGTCGACCAGACCGAGCCCGCTGAGATCCTGACCGTCGCGGAAATATTCGGCGATGACATTGTCGCCCTTGGCATCGGGGCCGAGGATGGCGCCGGTGAAGCGGTCGATGTTCACGAAATGCCCGCCCGGCGGCACCTTGAACTCGGTGCCGCCGAATTCCTTGACCGCCTCCTGCATGAATTCGTTGAAGACCGGCACGCAAAGCGTTCCGCCATAGGCGTTGCGGCCCAGGGTGCGGGGCTGATCATAGCCCAGGTAGCAGCCGGCGACCAGGTTCGAGGTGAAGCCGATGAACCAGACATCCTTGGCATCGTTGGTGGTGCCGGTCTTGCCGGCCACCGGCACCGGCAGGTCCACGCCGCGCCCCGAGCCGCGCTTGACCACGCCCTCCATCATCGAGGTCAGCTGGTAGGCGGTGATCGCGTCCATCACCCGCTCGCGGTTCGAGCGGATCTCGGGCGCGACGCCGGACGGCAGGCTCGGCTGGCCGCAGGTCACGCAGTCGCGGCGGTCGTGGCGATAGATGGTGCGGCCGCGGCGATCCTGCACCCGGTCGACCAGGGTGGGCTCGACCCGCTCGCCGCCATTGGCGAACATGGCATAGGCGGCAACCATCTTGAACAGCGTCGTTTCCTGCGCGCCGAGGCTGTTGGCCAGGAAATGGCCGAGATGGTCGTAGACACCGAATTTCTCGGCATATTTCGCCACCGTATCCATGCCGATGCCCTGGGCGATGCGAATGGTCATCAGGTTGCGGGACTGCTCGATCCCGGTGCGCATCGGCGTCGGGCCGTAGAACTTGCCACTGGCGTTCTTGGGCGTCCAGAGGCCCTGCGGCGTGTTCACGGTGATCGGCTCGTCGACGATGATCGTCGCCGGGGTGAAGCCCGAATCCAGCGCCGCCGCATAGACGAAGGGCTTGAAGCTGGAGCCCGGCTGGCGCTGCGCCTGGGTGGCGCGGTTGAAGACCGAGCTTTGATAGCTGAACCCGCCCTGCATGGCGATGACGCGGCCGGTATTGACGTCCATGGCCATGAAGCCGCCCTGCACCTCGGGCACCTGGCGCAGGGTCCAGCGGATGAAGCTGCCGTCGCTGTCGCTGGTCATGCGGCGCACCAGAACGACATCCCCGACCTCCAGCAGGTCCGAGGCCACCTTGGCCTTGGGCGCCAGCGTGCCGTCGGCACGGCGCTTCCTGGCCCATTGCACGTCCTTGGCCGGAATGGTGGCGGTGCCCTCCTGATCCTCGATGCCGATGGTCGCGTCGCTGTCGCCCAGGGCCAGCACCACGGCGGGAAACCAGCCCTCGATGTCGCGAGGCACCCGGGCCTCGGCCAGGGCGGCGCGCCAGTCCTGCTCGCGGCCCAGCGTCTCGGCCGGGATGGTGACGCGGGTGCCGCGCCAGACGCCGCGGCCGCGGTCGTACTGCTCCAGCGCCTTCTGCAGGGCGCGGGCGGCGACCTTCTGTAGCCGCGGATCGACGGTGGCGCGGATCGCCAGGCCGCCGCCGAAGAACTCCTCCTCGCCGAACTGCGCGGACAGCTGGCGGCGGATCTCGTCGGTGAAATAGTCGCGCGGCGGCAATTGCTGCTGGAAGGCCGGGAAATCGCCGTTCTGCACCGAGCGCAGTGGCTGCTTGATCTCGGCCTCGTAGGTGGCCTGGTCGATATAGCCGTTCTGCCACATCTCGTGCAGGACGTAGTTGCGGCGCGCGGTCACCCGCTCCTTGGCGCGAACCGGGTGATAGCGGCCGGGGGCCTGCGGCATGGCGGCCAGCATCGCCGCCTCGTGCGGGGCCAGTTCGGTGAGCGGCTTGTTGAAATAGGTCTGGGCGGCGGCGGCGACGCCGAAGCTGTTCTGGCCCAGGAAGATCTCGTTCAGATACAGTTCCAGGATCTGGTCCTTGGACAGCGTCGATTCCAGCCGGGTGGCCAGGATGAGCTCCTTGATCTTGCGCTCGACGCTGCGGTCGCTGGACAGCAGGAAGTTCTTCATCACCTGCTGGGTAATGGTCGAGGCGCCGCGCACGTTCTGCCCGCGCGACTTGATCGCATCCAGCGCCGCCTTGGCCATGCCCAGCGGGTCGAAGCCGTGATGGTTGTAGAAGTTCTTGTCCTCGGCGCTGACGAAGGCCTCGCGCACCAGAGGCGGGATCTCGTCGATGGGCACGAAGATGCGGCGCTCGGCGGCGAATTCGTCGATGATCCGCCCCTCGCCGGAATAGATGCGGCTGATGGTTTTGGGCGCGTATTGCGCCAGCTGCTCATGGCTGGGCAGGTCGCGCGAATACATCCAGAACACCGCGCCCAGGGTCAGGGCGATGAAGAAGACGGCGGTCACGAGCCAGGAAAAGATCGCACCGATGAAGGACAGCAGGAAGCGCAGCAAGGGGCAAGCCTCTGGGGATGACGTGGGTCTCTATAGACAGCAGGGCGGCGGCCGTCAAAGCAACCTTGCGCTACCTGCGCGAAAGCGCCGCCCGCGCCGCATCGTCCTGCGCCCAGAGGCTGATCGCGCGGGCCAGCGCCTGCGCGGTGCGGGCGCGCCAGTCCGGGTCGAACAGGTTGGCGCGGTCGCCGGCATCGGTGAGGAAGCCCAGCTCGATCAGCACCGAGGGAATGTCGGGCGATTTCAGCACCGAGAAGGCGGCGCCGCGCACCGGGCGGCCGTGCATGCCGATGCCGGCCCGGTTCAGCTCCGAGACCGCGAACTTGGCGAAGGCCTGCGAGCGCGGATGCGTCTCGGTCCGCGCCAGGTCCATCAGCACGCCGGCGATCTGGTCGTCGGTGCCCGAGAGGTCCAGCCCGGCCAGCAGGTCGGCACGGTCGTGGCGCGTCGCCAGCTCGCGCGAGGCCCGGTCGTCGGCCTGCGGGTTCCAGACATAGATCGACAGCCCCGCCGCCTCGCCCGCCGGCAGCGCATCGGCATGCAGCGAGATGAACAGGTCGGCCCGGGCAGTGCGGGCGATGGTCATGCGCCGCTCCAGCGGGACGAAGCTGTCGTCCTTGCGGGTGGCGACGACCTCGAATCCGGCGCGGGTCAGGATCTCGGTCAGCTCGCGGGCGAAGCCCAGCATCACCGCCGCCTCGTAGATGGCGCCGACCTGGGCACCGGGGTCGTGGCCACCATGGCCGGGGTCGATGGCGATGCGCAGCGGCCGCCGGCCGGTGCGGCGCGGCGGCAATGGCGTCACCTCGGCGGGCTTGGGCAGGTCCCAGAGCGCCGAAAGCGCGTTGCCGCGGGTGACGAAATTCTCGGCATCGACCGGCTCGATGCGCAGCTTGACCAGCGCCCCGTCGGCCCCGCCCTCGGCCGGGCTTTGCACGGCGGTGCGCAGCGCATAGGGGCCGGGCAGTTCCATCACCAGCCGCGACCAGCCGGGCCGGAACCGGCCCCAGCGCAGCGCCGGCACCAGTTCGCGCCCCGGCAGCGCATCGGCTTTGGTGCCGGAAAAGTCGATCTCGCGGAAATCCACCACCAGCCGCGGCGGGCCGTCGAGGAAATAGACCCGGTAGGGCACCGGCTGGCTGATCGTCAGCCGCAGCTCCATCGGCCGCGGCTTGCCACGCTCGCGGCCCTCGGCCACCAGAGACGAGCCCGCCAGGTCGACCGTCGCCAGGGCCGAGCGCGCGCCGTCATCGGCCAGCGCCGGCAGTGCCAGCCAGAGCAGCAGCAGGGCGCAAAGCCATCTCATCGCGCCGCCATGAAGGCGGCCAGCCGGTCCAGCCCCTCGGCGATCTCGGCCGTCCCTGCGGCATAGCTGAAGCGCAGGGTCCGGGCGCCGCGATGCGGGTCGAAGTCCAGGCCCGGCGTGACGGCGACGCCCGCCTTTTCAAGGATTTCCGCGGCGAATCTCAGGCTGTCCTCCGTCAGGTCGGAGACATCGGCATAGATATAGAATGCGCCTTCCGGCGGCGCGATGCGGTCGAAGCCGATCCGCGGCAGGCGCTCCAGCATCAGCCGGCGATTTTCCGCGTAAACGGCCAGGTTTGCCTCGGCTTCCTCGACACAATCCAGCGCCGCCAGCGCCGCGACCTGGCTGGCATGCGGTGGGCAGATGAACATGTTCTGCGCGATGCGCTCGACGGTGCGGATCATGCTGTCCGGCACCACCATCCAACCGACGCGCCAGCCGGTCATGCTGAAATATTTCGAGAAGCTGTTGATGACGAAAACCTCGTCGGTGACTTCCAGCGCCGAATGGAAGCCGGCGCCGTAGTCGAGCCCGTGATAGATCTCGTCCGAGATCACGCTCATGCCCAATTCCGCCGCCCGCGCGGTTAGCCCCGCCAGTTCCTCGCGCCGCAGCACAGTGCCCGAGGGATTGCCGGGCGAGGCGAGGATCAGCCCCTGCGCATCCGCCGGCAGATCCTGCGGCCGGGGCTGGTAGCGGTCCTCGGCCCGGGTCGGGATGCCGACGGGTTCCAGAGACATGGCGCGCAGGATCTGGCGATAGCTGGGATAGCCGGGTTCGCCCAAGGCCACCCGCTCGCCCGCGTCGAAGAGCGCCGAGAAGGCCAGGATGAAGGCCCCCGAAGAGCCCGGCGTCACCACCACGCGGCTCGGGTCGAGGTCGAGCCCGTACCAGCGCCTGTAGAGTGCGGCGATGCCGGCGCGCAGCTCGGGCAGGCCAAGCGCCACCGTGTAGCCCAGCGGCCGGTCCAGCGCGGCGGCCAGCGCCCGGCGCGCGCCCTCGGGGGCCGGGGTCGAGGGCTGGCCGACCTCCATATGGATGATGTGCCGGCCTGCGGCCTCGGCCTTGCGGGCGGCCTCCATCACATCCATGACGATGAAGGGATCGACCTGCCCGCGGCGGGATTGTCTCATGTCTGCCTGCCCTCATGGTTTTGGCCGGGTATCGGACCTGCGGGCGGCCCGGTCAAGCCCGCGTGAAGCCGGGGCGCATCGCTTGCAACACCGCCCGGGACAGGCCAAGTTGCCCGCAACAGGAAAGGACCCCCGGATGAAAGCCCTTTTGACCGCCGCGCTGCTGACGGCGACCGCCCTGCCCGCATTCGCCTTCGACCCGGCGAACATGAGCGAAGCCGAGAAGGCCGCCTTCGGCGAGGCGGTGCGCGACTACCTGATGGCCAATCCCGATGTCCTGATCGAGTCGATCAACGTGCTGGAAGAGCGCCGCGCCGCCGACGAGGCCAAGAACGACCAGCTGCTGGTCGAGAGCAACCGCGATGCGATCTTCGACGACGGCCACAGCTGGGTCGGCGGCAATCCCCAGGGCGACGTGACCCTGGTCGAGTTCATCGACTACCGCTGCGGCGTCTGCAAGCGGGTGAACCCGGAACTGGAGAAGCTGATCTCGGCCGATGGCAATATCCGCTGGATCCTGAAGGAATTCCCGATCCTGACCCAGGAAAGCGACATGGCGGCGCGCTTTGCCGTCGCGGTGCAGCAGGAAGCCGGGCCCGAGGCCTATAAAAAGGCGCATGATGCGCTGATGGCGTCGCGCGGGCCGGTCAACCTGGAAAGCCTGACCAAGCTGGCCGGCGAGCTGGGCGTGGACAGCCAGGCGGTGCTGAACCGGATGAACACCGAGGAGGTCTCGGCGGTGCTGCGCAAGAACCACCAGTTGGCCGAGCAGATGCGGATCATGGGCACGCCCACCTTCATCATCGAGGGCGAGATGCTGCGCGGCGTGCCGGCCGAGGGGCTGGAAGGCGCCATCGCCCGGGCGCGGGCGGCCAAGGCCGAGGGCTGAACCGGCGCCGCCGGCGCGGGTTGCGCGTGCGGCATGGGTATTTGAGGAACGAAGAAGCACGGGGCGGCTCGCGAGGGCCGCCCTTTCGCCTACTCGGCGGCGGCGGCTTGCGCAGCCTCGAGTTCGGCGGCGCGTTTCTCGACCAGTTCGACGATGTGGTCGACCATCTGGTCGTTGGTCATCTTGTGGTCCTGCTTGCCGGCCAGATAGACCATGCCCGAGCCCGCACCGCCGCCGGTGAAGCCGATATCGGTCATCAGCGCCTCGCCCGGACCGTTCACCACGCAGCCGATGATCGACAGGCTCATCGGCGTCTTGATGTGCTCGAGGCGCTTTTCCAGGATCTCGACCGTCCGGATCACGTCGAAGCCCTGGCGCGCGCAGCTGGGGCAGGAAATGATCTGCACGCCGCGGGTGCGCAGGCCCAGGGATTTCAGGATCTCGAAGCCGACCTTGACCTCTTCGACCGGGTCGGCGGACAGGCTGACGCGGATCGTGTCGCCGATGCCCATCCAGAGCAGGTTGCCAAGCCCGATGGCGGATTTCACCGTGCCGGCCGTCAGCCCGCCCGCCTCGGTGATGCCCAGGTGGATCGGGGCGTCGGTCGCCTCGGCCAGCTGCTGGTAGGCGGCGGCGGCGAGGAAGACGTCGCTGGCCTTCACGCTGATCTTGAATTCGTGGAAGTCGTTGTCCTGCAGGATCCTGATATGGTCGAGGCCGGATTCCACCATCGCATCCGGGCAGGGCTCGCCGTATTTCTCCAGCAGGTGCCGCTCCAGGCTGCCGGCATTGACGCCGATGCGGATCGAGCAGCCGTGGTCGCGGGCGGCCTTGATGACCTCGCGCACCCGGCTTTCGTCGCCGATATTGCCGGGGTTGATGCGCAGGCAGGCGGCGCCGGCCTCGGCGGCCTCGATGGCGCGCTTGTAGTGGAAATGGATGTCGGCCACGATCGGCACCGGGCTTTCGCGGCAGATCTCGCGCAGGGCGCTGGTCGAGGCCTGGTCGGGGGTCGAGACGCGCACGATGTCGGCGCCCACGTCGGCGGCGCGCAGGATCTGGTCCAGCGTCGCCTTCACGTCGCCGGTGTCGGTATTCGTCATCGTCTGCACGCTGATCGGCGCGTCGCCCCCGACCGGCACATTGCCCACCATGATCTGGCGCGATTTGCGCCGGTCGATATTGCGCCAGGGGCGGATCGGATTATGCGACATGGCTGTGGCCTTTTCCTGCGCGAGCGGCGGGGATTCCCCCGTGAGAGATAGGCGCAAGCGACCGGGCGGGCAACCCATCCGGCCCAGTGGTGTCCCGGCGATGCCGCATCCGTGACCGCGGGCGCGCGGCCTATTCCCGGGCGGCGGCGGGATCTTCCGGCTTGTCGGCCGAGGCGAGCGAGACCATGCGCGCCAGTTCCGGATCCTTGCTCAGATCGGCAAAGGCGAATTTCGCCGTCAGCGCGGTGGGCGACAGCTCGACATTCTTGACCACCCTGGCGCCGGGCGCAGCCGGGCCATAGGTCCGGCCGTTCACCGCGAAATAGACCGCGCCGGAATTGCCGGCGCGCAGCACCGGCGGCTCTTCCAGCTTGGGCAGGGCGAAGCGTTCGCCCGCATCCATGGTCTTTTCCAGCAGCACCGTGCCATCGGCCGAGGTCACCCGCACCCAGGCCGGCCGCGCGGCCAGGATCTCGATCTCGGGGGCGTCGGGGGCGACGGTGCGCACCGCCAGCTGCTCGGCCGGCATCTCGGGGCCGTAGACCCGCTCTTGCAGGGCGGCGGTGCGGGTGGTGGGCTGGGTAGTCTCGGGCTGGATCGCCGGCTCGGTGAGGCCGGGGTCGATGGCGGCGATGGGGCCGTCGCGGGCGACCAGCACCGGCAGTTCCAGCGCCTGCGGGCGATAGGTGCGGTCCAGCCCCTCGGGGCGCGGCAGGTTGACCTGGGCCGATTCCACGGTTTCCGGCTGGGCGGCTTCCTGCACCGGATCCAGCGCCGCGATCACCCCGGGGGCCTGGTCGCCGGGGGTCAGGTTGACCTTCTGCACCTCTTGCAGCACGGCCCAGCCGCCATAGCCGAGACCGCAGGCCAGCGCCACCATGACCAGCAGCGAGCCGATGGCGCGCGGCTCGACCGAGCTCCAGATGCTTTCGGGCTTGGGCAGGAAGATCGGATGCGGATTGGCCAGCGCCTCGGCCGGGTCCGAGGGCCGGCGCTGCGGTTTCGGCCCCGAGGCGGCGGGCGCCATGCCATGCGTGGGCTGGAAGCCGGATTCCTGGCAGAAGCGCCGGAAGGTCCAGTCGGAATCCATGCCCAGATAGCGCGCATAGGAGCGGACATAGCCGGCGATGAAGCTGGGCGTGTCGAAGGCAGAGATGTCGCAATTCTCGATGGCGGCGACATAGGAGGCACGGATGCGCAATTCGCGCTGGACGTCCAGCAGCGACTTGCCCAGCGTCGCCCGCTCGCCCCGCATCAGATCGCCAAGACGAATATCCGGATCGTCGAAACCGGGCGGCAATGCCGCCGGTTCCTCATGGCCATGCGACGGGGGATTCCCCCTCAGCCCGATCATCGCGCCTGCCCCATTCTTTGCTGCTCGCCTTCCCGAATCGGAAGACTCTCACCATTTGATTAAAGCAAGGTTATCACGGGCGCGAGAGCTGTTCACCCTCAAACCGCGTCAGGCCGCGGAAGTCGAACGGTTCAGTTTGCATTGCGACCAGAGGTTGTCCATGGCGCGGACCAAGTGGTCGATCTGCCGGGGATCGTGTACCGGCGAGGGGGTGAAGCGCAAGCGTTCCGTGCCGCGCGGCACGGTGGGGAAGTTGATCGGCTGGACGTAGATGCCGAAATCGGCCAGCAGCATGTCCGACAGCGCCTTGCAATGCACGGGATGGCCGACATGCACCGGCACGATATGGCTGCCATGGTCCATGATCGGCATGCCGAGGCCGCGCAGCCGCATCTTCAGGATGCGGGCGTTCAGTTGCTGGCGGTCGCGCAGCAATTGCCCCTCGGCCGTCTTCAGGAAGGCGATCGAGGCCGCCGCGCCCGCCGCCACCGCCGGCGGCAGCGAGGTGGTGAAGATGAAGCCCGGTGCATAGGAGCGGATGGCGTCCACCATCTTCGCCGAGGCGGCGATGTAGCCGCCGAACACGCCGAAGGCCTTGCCCAGCGTGCCGTTGAAGATGTCGATGCGATGGCTCAGCCCGTCGCGCTCGGCCACGCCGCCGCCACGGGGGCCATACATGCCGACCGCATGGACCTCGTCCAGATAGGTCAGGGCGTTGAATTCGTCCGCCAGGTCGCAGATCGCGGCAATGGGGCCGAAATCGCCGTCCATGGAATAGATCGATTCGAAGGCGATCAGCTTCGGCGCCTCGGGATCGTCGGCCTCCAGCAGCTCGCGCAGATGCGCCACGTCATTGTGGCGGAAGATGCGCTTGGCGCCGTCGAAGCGCTTGATGCCCTCGATCATCGAGGCGTGGTTCAGCGCGTCCGAATAGATGATCAGCCCGGGGAACAGCTTGCGCAGCGTCGAAAGCGTCGCGTCATTGGCGATATAGGCGCTGGAGAAGACCAGCGCCGCCTCTTTCCCGTGCAGGTCGGCCAGCTCGGCTTCGAGCCGCTTGTGATAGACCGTGGTGCCCGAGATGTTGCGCGTCCCGCCCGAGCCGGCGCCGGTGGCGTCCAGCGCCTCGTGCATCGCCGCCAGAACCACCGGGTGCTGGCCCATGCCCAGATAGTCGTTGCCGCACCAGACGGTGATCTCGGTCTCGCTCCCGTCGGGGCGGGTCCAGATCGCCTGCGGATAGGCCCCCTTGCGCCGCTCGATGTCGATGAAGGTGCGGTAGCGCCCTTCCTCGTGCAGCTTGCCGATGGCCTGATCCAGGGCGGCTGAGTAATCCATCTGCGGTCCCTTGCCTTGCTTGAACTTGCTCGCTTGGGGGATCATGCTCCGATCCCGCGGGTCACGACTTGATACGTGTCAAATCAGAGAAAATATAGGGTCAAAATGCCGCATTACGACCATGGAAGCAGTCAAATTCTCTGATCAAATCATTCAGGAATAGAGAAAACATGCCGAACAGCCCGAAAATCGACGAAGTACTTTCAACGCTGGACGCGGGTCTGCCGCAGGCGCTGGCGCGACTTCAGGATTTCCTGCGCATCCCCTCGATCTCGACCGACCCGGCGCATCGCGGCGACGTGCGCCGCGCCGCCGAATGGCTTTGTGCGGAATTGCAGTCCCTGGGCTTCGACGCCTCGGTCCGCGACACGCCCGGCCATCCGATGGTGGTGGCGCATTCGCCGAAAGGCGCGCGCCGGCCGCTGCTGTTCTACGGCCATTACGACGTGCAGCCGGTCGACCCGCTGGAACTGTGGGACCGCCCGCCCTTCGAGCCCGAGATCCAGGACACCCCCGAAGGCCGGGTCATCCGCGGCCGCGGCGCCGCCGACGACAAGGGCCAGCTGATGACCTTTGTCGAGTCCTTCCGGGCCTGGAAGGCGGTGCATGGCGAACTGCCCTCGGACCTGACATTGCTGTTCGAGGGCGAGGAGGAATCCGGCTCGCCCAGCCTGCAGCCCTTCCTGCGCGAGAACGCGGATGAACTGCGCGCCGGGCTGGCGATGATCTGCGACACCGGCATGTATTCCGACGGCCGGCCGGCGATCACCACCCAGCTGCGCGGCCTGCTGGGCGAGGAGATCGTCCTTCGCGCCGCCGACCGCGACCTGCATTCCGGCAGCTTCGGCGGGCTGGCCGCCAACCCGATCCAGATCCTGGTGAACGCGCTGGCCACGGTGAAGGATGCCGGCGGCCGCATCACCCTGCCCGGCTTCTACGACGGGGTCGAGGAACTGACCGACGAGCTGCGCGCCGATTGGGACGCGCTCGGCTTCGATCCGGGGGAGTTCCTGTCGCGGGTCGGCCTGAAGCAGCCGGTGGGCGAGACGGGCCGCACCGGGCTGGAGATGGTCTGGAACCGCCCGACCTTCGAGATCAACGGCATCTCGGGCGGCTATACCGGCGAGGGCTTCAAGACCGTGCTGCCGGCCGAGGCCCGCGCCAAGGTCAGCTTCCGGCTGACCGGCAGCCAGGACCCGCTGGCGATCCGCGAGACCTTCCGCGCCCATGTCCGCGCCGCCATCCCCGCCGATTGCGCGGTCGAGTTCCACGGCCACGGCGCCAGCCGGGCCAGCCGCATGGACATCTCGGACCCGGCCTTCGCAGCGGCCAAGGCGGCGCTGTCGCAGGAATGGGGCCGCGAGGCCGCCTATATCGGCGCCGGCGGCTCGATCCCGATCGCGGGCGATTTCAAGACCATCCTGGGCATGGATTCGATGCTGATCGGCTTCGGCCGCGACGACGACCGCATCCATTCCCCGAACGAGAAATACGATCTGGAAAGCTTCGCCAGGGGCGCGCGCAGCTGGGCGCGCATCCTGGCGGCGCTGAGCTGATCGAACACGGCAGCAGGCTGGCGGCCTGCTGCCCCGGACCGTGCCGGACATGCGAAGGGCGCCCGCGGGCGCCCTTTTCTCCGTCGCCTTGCCGGCCCTGGTTCAGGCGGCGCGGGCGGTCAGCACCGTCTCGACCTTCTTCTGGGCGCCGGCCTCGTCCATGCCGCTGACGGCGGCGACTTCGCGGGTCAGGCGGTCCAGCGCCGCCTCGTAGAGCTGGCGCTCGGAATAGGACTGCTCGCGCTGGTCGTCGTTGCGATGGAGGTCGCGCACCACCTCGGCAATCGACATCAGGTCGCCCGAATTGATCTTCTGCTCGTATTCCTGGGCGCGGCGCGACCACATGGCGCGCTTGACCCGGGCCTTGCCCTTCAGGGTGTCCAGCGCCCGCTCGACCAGGTCGGGGGTCGACAGGCCGCGCATGCCGATTTCGGTGGCGCGCGCGGTCGGCACGCGCAGGGTCATCTTGTCCTTCTCGAACGAGATCACGAACATCTCGAGGCGCAGCCCGGCAACCTCTTGCTCTTCGATCGAAACGATGCGACCCACGCCATGCGTCGGGTACACCACGAAATCATCGGGGCGGAATTCGGTCTTCTTGGCTTTCGACATTGGGCTTCCTTCGCAGTTGCGCCGGCGGGCGGCACAAAAGACCCCAAGGCGGGATGATCCCCCCCTTACGGGCCGGTGTCGTTGTTCTTGCATTTCCGGCCGGGCAGTCGGCCAGAACAGGCAGCAACGCCGGACGGGCCACAGCAGGCAGCCCGACCGGCGCGATATGGCGGCACCATAGCATAAAATTCGCGCCGGTTCAAAGGTTCGCTGCAAAGCGGCACCGATCCTGTCCGAAGCCGTGAAATCATTGAAAATCAATCACTCGAAAACCCAGCGCCGCCAGAATCGGTGCATTGACCGGGACGAATCGACCTGCCCCGATCACGGGTCCGGTCTAACGATTCCGACCCCGCCCCGCCACCGATCCGCAGACAAAAGCGAGGAATGATGCGCATTCAACACAGTCGTTAGCCCTGGAAACGACCGTCGCCGGGCCAAGCGGGACTGCAGGTCTCAATCCCCTTCGCCGGGGGCCTCCGAGAAGTATTTCTCCAGCTTGCCGGGCACGCCATCCATCTCCTGATAGCCGGGCATCGGTTCCTTCTTGCGGGTGATGACCGGCCAGAGCTCGGCATACTTGCGGTTGAACTCGACCCAGCTTTCCATGTCCGGCTCGGTATCCGGGCGGATGGCGTCGGCGGGGCATTCCGGTTCGCAGACGCCGCAATCGATGCATTCGTCGGGATGGATGACCAGTGTGTTCTCGCCCTCATAGAAACAGTCCACGGGACACACCTCGACGCAGTCGGTGTATTTGCACATGATGCAGTTATCTGTGACGACATAGGTCATGGCGCGATATTCCTGTTTCCTGAGCGGCTAGTTACGCCCGAGCCAGCCATCATTCAAGGCCGGGACGGGCGAAAAGACGGCGATGCGGCGGCAGCTCCGGCAGGCCGGGACGGCGTTCCGCCATCCGCCGCCAGGCAGGGACCGCGTTCCGGATCCGGCCGAAGACAGCCGCGAATCAGAACGCGATTTCCTCGTAGAGGGCGGCGGCCTCGCTGGCCGGGCCGCGGCGCTCGCCCAGCAGCAGCACCCGCAGCACCCGCACCCGGCCATGGGCCGAGACGGTGACCGTGTCGCCATGCCGCACCGGCTGGGCCGGCTTGCTGCAGGGCTGGCCGTTCACCCGGATGCCGCCGCCGGCGATGGCGTCGGCGGCCAGGGTGCGGGTCCGGAACAGCCGGGCGTGATGCAGCCAGCGGTCGAGCCGAATCGCGCCGGCCCCTGCCCCGCTCACGTCTTGTTCTTGAGCGCGGCGAGGACGGCGAAGGGGCTGTCCGGGTCGGCCTGTTTCTCGGCCCGCGGCGGGCGGGCCTCGAAGTTCTTGGGCCCGTCATGGCGCGGCTTGCCCTTGTGCTTGCCCTTCGGGCCGCGGTCGGGGCGATCCCCCCTTTCGCCGCGATTCTCGTCGCGGCGCTTGCCCTCGAAAGGCTTGCCCTCGCGCCGCGGCTCCTGCCCGGCCTCGCGCTCGCGGCGCGGACCGCGCTCACCCTGCGGACGGCCCTGGCCATGACCCTGACGCTCGGGGCGGCGCTGGCCACCGCGCGGACGCGGGGCCCAGGTGAAAGTATAGAAGGCCTCCATCTCGGGCGCGGGCGCGCCGGCCTCGGCTTCAGCAGCGGCCTCGCCTTTACCTTCGCCCCCGGCCTCGCCCTCACCCGCGGGCTCCGCGGCCTTGCGGGCGGCCTGCTCGGCCTCCCACCGGGCACGGGTCTCGGCGGCAAGGACGCTTTCCTCCTCGGTCAGCGGATGCTCGCGATCGGCGCCTTCGGGCTCCGGCACCGGCCCGGGATCGGTACCGGCAGCGGCGGGCGCGGCCTCGGCGCGGGCCTTGACCCGCTCGCCCTTCTCGGCGCGATAGCCCAGCCCCTGCATCAGCCCGGCGAACTGCTCCAGCGTCATGCCGGTGATCGACAGCATGTCGGGCGTCGCCTCGAATCCGCCGCGGCTGTCCTGGCCACGCAGCATGTCGGCCAGCCGCTCCAGCATGTCGATGCGGATCGCCCGCTCGCCCGCCGGATGATAACCCGAAAGCGTGTAATAGCCCTTGGGCACGTCCGGCAGGTTCGGGATGGTCACCAGGCCCGGAGGCGGGCTTTCCGGGAACTCGGCCAGCCCCTGGTCGAGGCCCCAGAGCACCAGCCGCAGCCGGGTCGGCGCCGGCTTCAGCAGCGCCGGCTGGAAAATGGTGAACTGGCCGAAGCGCACGCCATGCTTGCGCAGCAGGCCGCGCGCCTCCTGGTCCAGTTCCTTGACCTCGGCCGCGACACCCTCGCGCGGCAGCACCCCCAGCGCCTCGACCAGGCGGAAGGCAAAGCCGCGGGCCAGGCCGGCCAGCGTCTCGTCGTTCTTCAGCGCCAGCAGCGGCTCGAACAGGGTGGCGATCTTGCGGTCGATGAAATGCTGCAGCCGGCGGCGCACCTTCTCGGCGATCTCGGGCCCGGCCTCCTCGTCGACGAAGGGCTCGACGCCGGGTTTCAGCGGCTCGGCGCCCTTGACCAGCTTGCCCACCGCCGAGGCGCCCCACATCAGGCCGCCCTGTTCGGTGAAGTCCAGCTCGGTATCCGGCGCGTTGTAGAACCTGTCGGCGCGCAGATGGAATTCGGGGCGCAACGCCTCGTAGGCGGCGCGTTGCAACATGCGCGCCTCGTCCCCGGTTGCGCTTGGATCGGCGTGGAAGCGGAAGCCCTCCAGACGGCCGGCGAACTCGCCCTCGACCGTCACTTCGCCCTTGTCATTCACCTCGGCCAAAAGGCTCTCCTTCTGCTTGAGCCGGCGCAGCAGCACGGAAGTGCGCCGGTCCACGAATCTTTGCGTCAGGGCCGCGTGCAGCGCGTCCGACAGTCGATCTTCTACCGCGCGCGTCTCGGCGCGCCAATGGCTTTCATCCGAAACCCAGCCCGAACGCTGGGCAACATAGGTCCAGGTGCGTATATATGCCAATCGTTTCGACAATGTGTCGATGTCGCCTTGCGTTTTATCAATCCGGGCGATCTGACCCTGCAGCCAGTCGCCGGGCACCCTGCCTTCGCGCAGGAAACCGTAGATGCGCGCCAGCAGCGTCGAATGCTCGGCCGCCGAGATCGAGCGGAAATCGGGGATCCGGCAGACATCCCAGAGCAGCCGCACGTTGCGGGGGTGCGGCACGTGGTCGCGGATCTCGGGCATGGCCGAAAGCGCCTTGAGCGCCCGCAGGTCGTCCGCCTCGCGGCCGCGGGCCAGCCAGCCGCTTTCGGGCGCGGTTTCGAGACTCTGGATCAGCCGCTCGACCGTGCCGAATTCCAGCGCCGCGTTGCGCCACATCAGCCGCTGGATCGGGGCGAAACGGTGGTTTTCGATGGCCTCGACCAGCCCCTCCTCCAGCGGGCCGGCATCGCCGGTGACGCCGAACGTGCCCGGCTCGGTATGCCGGCCGGCGCGGCCGGCGATCTGGCCCAGCTCGTGCGGGAACAGCTCGCGATAGCGGCGGCCGTCGAATTTCTCGGTGGCGGAAAAGGCGACGTGGCAGATGTCGAGGTTCAGCCCCATGCCGATGGCGTCGGTGGCGACCAGGTAATCCACCTCGCCCTGCTGATACATGGCGACCTGGGCGTTGCGGGTGCGCGGGCTCAGCGCCCCCATCACCACGGCGCAGCCGCCCTTTTGCCGGCGGATCAGCTCGGCAGTGGCATAGACCTCCTCGACCGAGAAGCAGACGATGGCTGAGCGCGGCGGCATCCGGCTGATCTTCTTCGAGCCCGCCCATGACAGGGTGGAGAACCGCTCGCGCCGCATGAACTGCGCCTGCGGCACCAGCGCGGCGATGGCCGGGCGCATGGTGTCGCTGCCCAGCAGCAGGGTTTCGTGCAGCCCGCGCATGTTCAGCAGCCGGTCGGTGAAGACATGGCCGCGTTCCGGGTCGGCGCAAAGCTGGACCTCGTCGATGGCGACGAAATCGGCGCCGACCTCGGGCATGGCCTCGGTGGTGGCGACCCAGTATTGCACGCGCTCGGGGACGATCCGCTCCTCGCCCGTCACCAGCGCCACGATCGAGGGGCCGCGCGCCTTGACGATGCGGTCATACACCTCGCGCGCGAGCAGGCGCAGCGGCAGGCCGATGACCCCGGTGCGATGCGCCAGCATCCGGTCGATGGCGTAATGGGTCTTGCCGGTATTGGTCGGGCCAAGCACGGCCGCGACCCGGGATCTGTCGTTCATCAGGCGTCCGTGCCTTGCAATTCCTGTTCGATGCGCGTCACCGCATCCTGCGCGTCCTGCTGATGCGGGTGAATCTTCAGGCTCGCGCGGAAGGCGTCCAGCGCGCGGCGGCGGTCGCCCAATTCCTCCAGAATCGTGCCCAATTGGGTCAGCGCCCCGAAATGCCGCGGCTCGAGCCGCAGCACCTGTTCCAGATCGCCCAAGGCGGGGCCGTAGTCGCCCTCGAGATAGAAGGCGATCGAGCGCAGATACCAGCCGGCGGCGAAATCCGGCGCGTGATCGGTCAGCGCAGTCAGGTGGCCCAGCGCCGTCGCCGTGTCGCCGGCATCCAGCGCCGACTCGCCCCGCTTGTAGAGCAGGTCCATGGCGGCCGAGCCCGAGCGCGACCAGATGCGCAGGATGTCGGTCTCGGCCCGGGCCCAGCTTTCGCCCTCAGGCTGGGCCAGTTCGGCGAAAAGCATGTCCAGATCCTCGCGCGCGCGCAGTCGTGCGGCTGCGGTCGGCTCCGCGGGTGCGGCCGGTTCGGACAGCGCGTCCCCGGCCGGCGGATCGCTCTCATTTTCGGGAGAATCCTCTTGCGGGACCGCGTCCTGGGCGGGTATCGCACGGGGGGCATCCTGCCATGCCACGGCCGCGCCGGGAACCAGCAGCCCCAGGAAAAGCCCTGCCGCGACGGCATGATGGAAATGAGGGACTGGCCAACGCATATTCCCCATGTAAACCTCTGCCCCGACCAATTCCAGACACGAGAACAGGAGATATGGAATGAGCAAAGTCATCGAAGGCGCCGTGGCCGCGCTGGACGAGAAGGCCAAGGGCTTCGACGGCACCGCCAAATTCGTCATCGAGGGCGAAGGCTCGGTCTATATCGACGCCAACGGCGCCCGCGCCGCCGATGACGAGGCCGAGGTGACGCTGACCGCCAGCCGCGAGACCTTCGAGGGGCTGCTCTCGGGCGACGTGAACCCGACCACCGCCTTCATGACCGGCAAGCTGAAGGTCGACGGCTCGATGGGCACGGCGATGAAGCTGGGGGCGCTGCTCTCGTAAGCGATGAAGCCCGCGCCCTTCAACACCCTGCCGGGCGACCCGCTGCCCACGGCCCGCGCCTTCTGGCTGCGGGCCGATGACGGGGTGCGGCTACGCGTCGCGCATTGGCCGGCGGGCGGCGCCGAGGGCACGGTGCTGCTGTTTCCCGGCCGCACCGAATATGTCGAGAAATACGCCGAGACTGCGGCCGAGCTGAACGCCGCCGGGCTCGAGGTGCTGGCGATCGACTGGCGCGGCCAGGGCCTGTCCGACCGGCTGCAGGCCGATCTCCGGCCCGGCCATGTCGGCAGCTTCGCCGATTACCAGCGCGACGTGGTCGAGCTGGTCGTGGCGGCGCAGGAACTGGATCTGCCCCGGCCCTGGCATCTGCTGGCGCATTCCATGGGCGGCGCCATCGGCCTGGCCGCACTGGAGGCCGGGCTGCCGGTGGACAGCGCCGCCTTCTCGGCGCCGATGTGGGGTATCGCGCTGCGCGGCCTGCCGGAATGGCTGGTGCTGGGCCTGGTCACCATCCTGTGCCGGCTGGGCCGCAGCGGCCGCCCGGCGCCGCGTTCGGGGGGCGAGGAAAGCTTCGTCCTGCTGGACCCGTTCCGGGACAACCTGCTGACCCATGACGGCCGGCGCTGGGGCCGGCTGGTGGCCGAGGCCGCGGCCTGGCGCGACATCTCGGTCGGCGGCGCCAGCAACGGCTGGCTGCGCGAGGCGATCCTGGAATGCCGCCGCATGGCCGCCCTGCCCTCGCCCGCCCTGCCGGCGCTGATCGCGCTTGGCGACGGCGAACGCATCGTCTCGGCCCCGGCCATCCGCGCCCGCGCCGTCGGGTGGCCCGGCGCCACGCTGCTGGAACTGGCCGAATGCCGACACGAGCCGATGATGGAGCGCGACCCGGTCCGCGCCCGCTTCCTCGAGGCGGTGCTGGCGCATTTCTCGGCCGTCGCCGGTCCGCGCTGAGCGGCGCTTCGGCCCCCCGCTCCTTCCCTTCGACTTGTAGCCGGGCGCATCAGGCGTCACATGTGGGCGCAGAGGAAAGGAATGACGATGACGATTTCAGCCTGCCGCCTTCTGCCGCGAGACGAAAACGCCCTTCCCGTCGCAGCCGAAAACCCCGACCTGGGCCCGCTGCCGGAATGGGATCTGAGCGACCTCTACCCCGCACCGGACGCGCCGGACCTGACCCGCGACCTGGAAGCGGTCGAGAAGGCCTGCTGCACCTTCGCCCGCGACTACGAGGGCAAGCTCGCCTCGCTTTCGGCCGAGAAGATGCTGGAATGCATCGAACGCTACCAGCAGATCGACATCCTGGCCGGGCGGATCATGTCCTATGCCGGGCTGCGCTATTACCAGAACACCACCGATGCCGGGCGCGCCAAGCTGATGGGCGACCTGCAGGACCGCATCACCACGGCGACGACCAAGCTGGTGTTCTTCAGCCTGGAGTTCAACCGCATCCCCGATGCCCGCTATGACGAGGTGTTTTCGGCCGCGGATGGCCCGGCGCGCTACAGGCCGGTCTTCGACCGCATGCGGGCCATGCGCCCCTATCAGCTGTCGAACGAGCTGGAGCGCTTCCTGCACGACAATTCCGTGGTCGGCGCCGCCGCCTGGAACCGGCTCTTCGACGAGACCACCGCCGGGCTGACCTTCGATGTCGGGGGCGAGCAGCTGGGCCTCGAGGCGACGCTGAACCTGCTGACCGACCACGGCCGCGCCCGGCGCGAGGCCGGCGCCCGCGCCCTGGCCGAGGTCTTTGGCAAGAACGTCAAGCTTTTCGCCCGCATCCACAACACGCTGGCCAAGGAAAAATCCATCGAGGACAAGTGGCGCAAGATGCCGACGCCGCAGACCGCGCGGCACCTGTCGAACCATGTCGAGCCCGAGGTGGTCGAGGCCCTGCGCAACGCCGTCACCGCCGCCTATCCGCGCCTGTCGCATCGCTACTACCGGCTCAAGGCCAAATGGCTGGGCCTCGACAAGCTGCAGGTCTGGGACCGCAACGCGCCGCTTCCCAGCGAAAACCCGCGGCTGATCGCCTGGCCCGAGGCGCAGGCGACGGTACTCGACGCCTATGCCGGCTTCTCGCCCAGGCTGGCGGAGCTGGCACAGCCCTTCTTCGAGCGCGGCTGGATCGACGCCGGCGTGAAGCCCGGCAAGGCGCCGGGCGCCTTCGCGCATCCGACCGTGACCACCGTGCATCCCTATGTGCTGCTGAACTACCTCGGCAAGCCGCGCGACGTGATGACGCTGGCGCATGAGCTGGGCCACGGCGTCCACCAGCGCCTGGCGGCCGGACAGGGCGAGCTCCTGGCCGCGACGCCGCTGACGCTGGCCGAGACCGCCTCGGTCTTCGGCGAGATGCTGACCTTCCGCGCGCTGCTGGCCAAGACCAGCGACAAGGCCCAGCGCAAGGCGCTGCTGGCCGGCAAGGTCGAGGACATGATCAACACGGTGGTGCGCCAGATCGCCTTCTACGATTTCGAATGCAAGCTGCACGCCGCCCGCGCCAAGGGCGAACTGACGCCGGACGACATCAACGCGCTGTGGATGTCGGTGCAGGCGGAATCGCTGGGCGACGCCTTCGAGTTCATGCCGGGCTACGAGACCTTCTGGACCTATGTGCCGCATTTCGTGCATTCGCCCTTCTACGTCTATGCCTATGCCTTCGGCGACGGGCTGGTGAACGCGCTCTATGCCGCCTACGAGGACGGGCTGCCGGACTTCCAGGCCAAGTATTTCGACATGCTGGCAGCGGGCGGTTCCAAGCACCACAAGGAGCTGCTGGCGCCCTTCGGCCTCGATGCCTCGGACCCGGCCTTCTGGGACAAGGGCCTGTCGATGATCGAGGGCTTCATCGACGAGCTCGAGGCGATGGAGGCGTGACCGCGCCGAAGATCGCGCTGGCGCCCCTGGGCCGCGACGGTCTCGACCGCGTGGCCCATATCGCCGTGCATCCCGAGCAGGAGCCATTCTGCGGCACCATCGCCGGCCATTTCGCCGCCGACGAGCCCGATTGCGACTTCCATGTCGTGACCCGCGACGGCCGCGCGGTCGGCTTCTTCAAGATCGGCCGCGCCTATGCCGCCCGCTTCGACTTCGCCCGACCGGACGAGTTGGGCCTGCGCGGGGTGATGATCGACGCCGCCGAACAGGGGCGCGGCACCGGCAAGGCGGCGATGCGGGCGCTCGGCAGCTACGTGGCCGGGCTCTATCCGCACGCGAAAGCCCTGGTGTTGACGGTCAACGAGGTCAACCCGGTGGCGCGCGCCGTCTATCTGGACGCCGGATTCGTCGATACCGGCGCCTTCCATCACGGCGGCCGGATCGGGCCGCAGCATATCCTGCGTCTGCCGCTCTCAACCGGGCCGCCGGGGCAACCGACGTCCTGATCCCGCGGGACATCGCCCGGCTTCGGGGGCAGTTTTCCATCGCATGGGCGGCGTCCCTGCCCTATGCTCCGCCGCGAACGAGACGAAGGGGGACGGCATGATCCGCATGATCCGGCGCATTTTCCTGTGGCTTCTCGGGCTTGCGGTGCTGGGGGCCATCGCAGTCGCCATCTGGGGGCCGGGCTTCGTCGAAAGCCGGCTGAACCCGGTGACCATGCCGGCCGAGGGCTGGCCGGTCTCGCCCCGGGCCGAGGCGCTGCACCAGCGGCTGGTGATCGGCGACTGGCATTCGGACGCGCTGCTGTGGGACCGCGACCTGCTGGAGCGGGCCGAGCGCGGCCATACCGACATTCCCCGCCTGGCCGAGGGCAATGTCGCGGTGCAGGTCTTCACCACCGTCACCAAAAGCCCGCGCGGCCAGAACTACAGCCAGAACTCCGCCGATGCGCCGGACAACATCACGCCGCTGTTCATCGGCCAGCTGCGCCCGCTGCCGAGCTGGTTCAGCCTCAAGGAACGCGCCCTGGTTCAGGCCGCCGCGCTGCGCCGCGCCGCCGAAGCGGCGCCGGATCGGCTGATGCTGATCCGCTCGGCCGAGGACCTGCAGACATTGCTCGAGGCCCGGCAGAACGGTGCCACGACCGTCGGCGCCATCCTGGGCAGCGAGGGAGCCCATCCGCTGGAAGGCAATATCGCCAATCTGCAGGTGCTCTACGGCGCCGGCTTCCGCCTGCTGGGGCTCACGCATTTCTTCGACAACGAACTGGGCGGCAGCCTGCATGGCGAAGGCGGGAGCGGCTCGGGCCTGACGGATTTCGGCCGCGAGGTGGTGGCCGAGATGATGGAAAAGCGCATGATCATCGACCTCGCCCATGCCAGCCCGCAGATGGTGCGCGACGTGCTGGCCATCCCCGGCACCCGGCCGATCCTGTCGCATACCGGCATCCACAGCCGATGCGCCAGCCCGCGCAACCTGCCCGACGCGCTGGTCAAGGCGATCGCCGACAAGGGCGGCCTGATCGGCATCGGCTACTGGGCCGACGTGAATTGCGGCAAGACCCCCGCGGACATCGCGGCATCCATCCAGGCGGCCATCGCGCTGGTGGGCGAGGATCACGTCTCGCTGGGCTCGGATTACGACGGCTCGGTCGATGCGCCCTTCGATGCGGCGCATCTGGCGGCGCTGACCCAGGCGCTGCTGGATGCCGGCCTGACCGAGCCGCAGATCGCCAAGATCATGGGCGGAAACATGATGCGCTACCTTGCCCAGACCCTCTGAACGCGCCTAAGCTCGCGCCCGGATCAGGAGAGAACCATGCTGACCGTCTATGGCGTCACCCGCTCGCGCGCCTCGCGCATCGTCTGGCTGTGTCACGAGCTGGGCCTGCCCTTCAAGCAGGTGCCGGTGATCCAGGCCTATCGCCTGCCCGATCCCGACGCCCCCGACGCGCCGCTGAACACCCGTTCCGAAAGCTTCCTGAAGCTCTCGCCCGCCGGCGCCATCCCGGTGATCCAGGACGGCGATCTGGTGCTGTCGGAATCGCTGGCCTGCACGCTGCATCTGGCGCGCAAATACGGCCAGCCCTTCGGCCCCGCCGATGCCATCGAGGATGCGCTGATGCTGCAATGGAGCTTCTACGCCGCCACCGCGATCGAGCCGGACGCGCTGGCCATCCTGTTCAACCACCGGGCCGGCCAGGCCCAGGCGGGCGCCGCCCAGGCCGCCATCGCCAACGCGGCCGAACGGCTGGTCCGGCCGCTGGCGGTGCTCGAGGATCACCTGAACCGGCATGGCCACCTGGTCGGCGGGCGCTTCACCGTGGCCGACCTGAACATGGCCGAGATCCTGCGCTATGCCCAGAGCCACCGCGCGCTGATGGAGCAGTTCCCCACCGTCCAGGCCTGGCTGGCTGACTGCCAGGCCCGGCCGGCCTTTCGCAAGATGTGGCAAGAGCGGCAGGCCGAGCCCGAATAGGCCGCCGCCCTCAGCCCGCCGCGGGCGCCGCCCGGCGCTGGTCGGGATGCAGCGACGCGCCCAGGATATGCGCGGCCTGGTGGATGACATGGCCGGCATGGCCGACGATCAGCGGATCGGGCGGCGCGGCGATCTCGGCATCCTTGTCGGGATAGTCCAGCGTCGACAGGAAATGCCGCATGCAGTTCAGCCGCGCCCGCTTCTTGTCGTTCGACTTGACGATGGTCCAGGGCGCATCGGCGGTGTCGGTATAGAAGAACATCGCCTCCTTCGCCTCGGTATAGTCGTCCCATTTGTCAAGGCTGGCCAGGTCGATCGGCGACAGCTTCCAGCGCTTCAGCGGGTCGGTTTCGCGCGCGGCGAAGCGGGCGCGCTGCTCGTCGCGGGTGACCGAGAACCAGTATTTGTAAAGCCGGATGCCGGACCGGACCAGCATGCGCTCGACCTCGGGGGTCTGGCGCATGAATTCCAGGTATTCCGTGGGCGTGCAGAAGCCCATTACCCGCTCGACCCCGGCGCGGTTGTACCAACTGCGGTCATAGAACACCATCTCGCCCGAGGTCGGCAGATGCTGGATGTAGCGCTGGAAGAACCACTGCCCGCGCTCGACCTCGGATGGCTTGTTCAGCGCCACCACCCGGGCGAAGCGCGGGTTCAGATGCTCCATGAAGCGCTTGATGGTGCCGCCCTTGCCGGCGGCATCGCGGCCCTCGAACAGGATGACGAATTTCTGCCCGGTCTCCTGCGCCCAGATCTGCACCTTCAGCAATTCGGCCTGCAGCCGGGCCTTTTCCCCCTCATAGGCAACGCGGCCCATGCGGCGCGGATAGGGATAGCGCCCGGTCTCGAAAGCCAGCCGGATCGCATCGGGATCGACGGTGGGAAAGCTCCTCGGCCCCTCGCCCTCTCCGTTGCCGGTCACCGCATTCCCGGCAGCGCCGCCGTCCATGGCAGGGGCGGCGGCCGAGGGCGCGACCTGCGCCGCCTCGACCACCGCCGCTCCCGACTCGTTACTCACGGAGGTTGCCGGCGCTTCCCTCTTGACTTGCTCACCATCCATTCGCGCGCGCCCCCGTTCACCCTTCAACGACAGAACTGTGACAGCGATTCCGGCAGTCGGCCTTGACCTGCGTCAAGCTGCAGGGCGATTTGTCGCATTCGACGGGCTTGACGCGGCAGCAGGCCACAATCCTTTGCGGCTGCCGGCCCGGCCGACACTTTCCCTTGCCCATGGCCCGCCGGGCATGAGATAACCCCGGCCCAGAAGAACAAGACGAGCAGGTGCCATGGCAGACGATCTTTTCCCGACCTCGGACAAGGCGAGTGACAGCTATTCCGCCGCGTCCATCGAGGTGCTGGAAGGGCTGGAACCCGTCCGCAAGCGGCCCGGCATGTATATCGGCGGCACCGACGAGCGCGCGCTGCATCACCTGGTCGCCGAGATCCTCGACAACGCGATGGACGAGGCGGTGGCCGGCCACGCCACCCGCATCGAGGTCGAGCTCCTGGCCGATTTCAGCGTGGTGATCCGCGACAACGGCCGCGGCATCCCGATCGACCCGCACCCGAAATTCCCCGGCAAGTCGGCGCTGGAGGTGATCCTGTGCACGCTGCATGCCGGCGGCAAGTTCTCGGGCGATGCCTATCAGACCTCGGGGGGCCTGCACGGCGTCGGCGCCTCGGTGGTGAACGCGCTTTCCGACAGCATGGTGGTGCAGGTCGCCCGCAACCGCGAGCTTTACGAGCAGCGCTTCTCGCGCGGCATCCCGCTCGGACCCGTCGAAAAGGTCGGCGCCGCCCCGAACCGGCGCGGCACCACCGTGACCTTCCACGCCGACGAGCAGATCTTCGGCCACCACCGCTTCAAGCCGGCGCGGCTGCTGAAGATGGTGAAATCCAAGGCCTATCTGTTCTCGGGCGTCGAGATCCGCTGGAAGACCGAGATCGACGATGGCGAGACGCCGCCGGAGGCGGTGTTCCACTTTCCCGGCGGGCTGGCCGACTATCTTTCGGAAACCCTCGACGGTTCCTCGACCTATGCCGACCGGCCCTTTGCCGGCAGCGTCGATTTCAAGGAAAAGTTCAACACGCCCGGCAAGGTGGACTGGGCGATCAACTGGACGCCGTCGCGCGACGGCTTCATCCAGTCCTATTGCAACACCGTCCCCACCCCCGAGGGAGGCACGCATGAGGCCGGCTTCTGGTCGGCGATCCTGCGCGGCATCCGCGCCTATGGCGAGCGGGTCAGCAACAAGAAGGCGGCGCAGATCACCCGCGACGACCTGCTGGCCGGCGGCTGCGCCCTGGTCAGCTGCTTCATCCGCGAGCCGGAATTCGTCGGCCAGACCAAGGACCGTCTGGCCACCACCGAGGCACAGCGCCTGGTCGAGGGAGCGGTGCGCGACCATTTCGACAACTGGCTGGCGGCGGATACCAAATCCGCCGGTGCCATCCTGGACTTCCTGGTGCTGCGGGCCGAGGAGCGGCTGCGCCGCCGGCAGGAAAAGGAAACCGCCCGCAAGTCGGCCACCAAGAAGCTGCGCCTGCCCGGCAAGCTGGTCGATTGCTCGAACGCGAACCGCGAGGGCACCGAGCTGTTCATCGTCGAGGGCGACTCGGCCGGCGGCAGCGCCAAGATGGCGCGCGAGCGCCAGACCCAGGCGCTGCTGCCGCTGCGCGGCAAGATCCTGAACGTGCTGGGCGCCGCCAGCGCCAAGCTCGGCCAGAACCAGGAGATCGCCGATCTCTGCCAGGCGCTCGGCGTCGGTATGGGCAGCAAGTTCAACGTCGACGATCTGCGCTATGACAAGATCATCATCATGACCGATGCGGATGTGGACGGCGCCCATATCGCCTCGCTGCTGATGACCTTCTTCTTCACGCAGATGCGGCCGCTGATCGACAAGGGCCACCTGTATCTGGCCTGCCCGCCGCTTTACCGGCTGACGCAGGGGGCGCATCGCGTCTATGTCGCCGACGATGCCGAGAAGGAAGCCTGGCTGACCAGGGGCCTGGGCGGCAAGGGCAAGATCGACGTGCAGCGCTTCAAGGGCCTGGGCGAGATGGACGCCAAGGACCTGAAGGACACGACGATGAACCCCAGGACCCGCAAGCTGATCCGCGTGTCCATCGACGAGGACGAGGGCGGCGAGACCTCGGACCTGGTCGAGCGCCTGATGGGCAAGAAGCCCGAGCTGCGCTTCCAGTTCATCCAGGAGAACGCGCAATTCGCCGATGCCGAGGAGCTGGATCTCTGAGATGGCGCTGGCCGCGCCGCTGGCCATCTACGTCCTTGCGGCACTGACCGAGATCGCCGGCTGCTTCGCCTTCTGGGCCTGGCTGCGGCTGGGCCGCTCGGCCTGGTGGCTGGCGCCGGGTCTGGTGTCGCTGGCACTGTTCGCCTGGCTGCTGACCCGGGTGGAGACGGATTTCGCCGGCCGCGCCTATGCGGCCTATGGCGGGGTCTATGTCGCCGCCTCGCTGGGCTGGCTGTGGCTGACCGAGGGCCAGCTGCCGAGCCGCTGGGACCTGCTGGGCGCCGGGCTGTGCGTGCTGGGCTGTGCGGTGATCCTGGCGGGGCCGCGGGGCTGATACGGGGCAGATCCCGGCACCGCCTTCCGGTCGCGGAAGAAGACCGGAACTCGTGCGCCGAGGGACGGTCCGCAAGGACCGGACATCTCGATTGCAGGGCCTTCCCGGAACTCGCACCGGAGGGATGGTTCCTACCGCCAGGCACAGGGACCGCGTTCCCGCGCCCGGAACCCGGCCGCGAAAGGATGATCCGGGCGAGCCCATGCCGGTGACGCTTCTGCCGGGTCGGCACCACCGGCGGAGGGAGGCTCCGCAGGGACCGGACCGCCCGCCTTGGCCGCCTGGTCCGCCGGCAGCGGGGCCCGGCCGCGGGAGGATACGGCCCCGCGTGCCAGCCTCTGCCGGCTCGGTGCCGGCCGAAACCCGGCCGCGGAAGGACGGGCCCGGGGCGGCGGACGATCCCGCAGCGGCGCGGCGGGAAGCCCGGGCGGCGCTTCGGGACACGCACGGTCTCGCGCCCGCCGGCCGGCACCCATGGCCGGTCAACTGCAGGTGGTGGGCGCCCCCTTGGCGACGATCTCCTGCCAGTCCGCGCCCAGGGTTTCGCGGGCCGACAGGGCGTTGCGAGCCTCGGGCGAGCCCTCGGGGATCATCTTCACGACCATGCCCTGCGAGTAGTTCTGCTGGAAGCCCGAGAAGAAATCGCCCTGCAACCCGCTGTCGGTCTGGTCGCCCAGGATCACGAACTTGTCGCCGCCCTTGCGGATCACCTCGATGGCGGCGGATTTGAACGCGACATTGCGGGCGCCCGAGGGGCCGCAGGCCGGCGCGGCATGGGTCGCGACCTTGAACGTGTCCCGGGTCATCGGCTGGATCTGGGTCTGGGTGCATGCCGCCAGCGCCAGCAGAAGAAGCGCCGTCACCGGCAGGGCAGGAATCCGCATCTGTAAACCTCACTTGCTAGGAACCGCGGCCGCCAGCATGCGGCCCAGCGGCGTAAAGTCAAACGCGGCCTTCTTAAAATACAAGGTTTAACATTGTGTTAACCGCATCCGGGCTGCGGTTTCCGACCGCTGTTCCGATGCCTCGCCTGCCCGCCTTGCGGGCGCGGCGCGCCATGCCGGACCGCCTGCGAAGCGGCGGCGCCGGGCGGCGGGTCAGAAGCGCAGCCCGATGCTGAGGCTCGCGCCCTCGCTGCCGATGCCAAAACTGGCGGCGCCGAAGCTGATCCCGATCAGTGCCCCGGTCCAGACCTGCTGCGGCGTATGCTCGCCGGCATGGAGGCGGCTCCAGCCGGTCAACCCGGCGGCGCCATAGGCGGCGGCACCGGCCAAGGGCTTGTCCTCGAAGCATTTTCCGGAGAGGTCGGCGGCGCCGAAGAAGGCCATCGCCGTATGGCCCGAGGGAAAGCCCTTGCCCTCGCCCGAGGGGCGGCGGGCGATCGGCGCGTCGATATATTCCTTCATCGCCCAGACCAGCGCCGTCTGCAGAAGCCCGCGCACCGCGAAATCCTCGAGCCGGTCCTGGTCGGCCGCACAGGCCGCCGCGGCCAGAGGCAGGCCGTATTTCATCGCCGTGCCGAACTGCTCGAACGGATCGGCGGAGGCCGGGGCCGGCAGCAGGCCGAGAAACGCCACCGCCGCCGCCAGGGTGCCTGAGTATTTGCAGAACGGTGAAGGGCGCGGGTGCGCGCAACGGCTGCGGGCATTGCGCGGCGACCGCGTGCGGGCTTCCGGGCTGCCGGGGCCAGCAATTGCTGGGGTTTCAAGCGTGATCCGCGTGCAGCGCGGGTGCACCGCGCGTACACCGGCCGTGCACCGCTGGCCGGCAGCCGCGCTCATGCCGCCTTGCCCTCGCCCAGCCGCACCACCCGGTCCATGCGGCCAGCAAGGTCGAGATTGTGGGTGGCGATCAGCGCCGCCAGCCCGGTCTCGCGCACCAGCGCCATCAGCATGTCGAAGACCTTGTCCGAGGTCGCTGGGTCAAGATTGCCGGTCGGCTCGTCCGCCAGCAGCAGCGAGGGCTGGTTGGCCAGCGCCCGGCAGAAGGCCACGCGCTGCTGCTCGCCGCCCGAAAGCTGCGCCGGCCGGTGCGCGGCGCGATCCGACAGCCCGACGCGGCCCAGGAGGTCGCCGGCCCGCGCCCGCGCGGCCGCCTCGGCCACGCCGTTGGCCAGCTGCGGCAGCACGATGTTCTCGACCGCGGTGAATTCGGGCAGCAGGTGGTGGAACTGGTAGACGAAGCCCAGCGCCTCGCGCCGCGCCTCGGTCCGGGCACGGTCGCCCTGGCCGCTCATGTCGCGGCCGTTGATGACCACCCGCCCGGCATCGGGCGTGTCGAGCAGGCCGGCGATGTGCAGCAGCGTCGATTTCCCCGCCCCGGAGGGCGCCACCAGCGCCACCACCTCGCCGCGCGCCACGCTGAGCGACAGGCCGGAAAGCACCGGCACCGGCGCCGGGCCGTCCTTGCCATAGGTCTTGGAAATGCCCTCGAGGACCAGGACGTCAGGCATGATATGGGGCCTCCTGCGGATTCGGGTTGGCCGGGGCTGGTTCCTGGCCAATGCGGCCGGGAAGCGCGAGGTCATTCATAGCGCAGTGCCTCGACCGGGTTCATGCGCGCCGCCCGCCGCGCCGGAAAGATCGTCACCACGAAGGCCAGCCCCAGGGACAGCGCCACGGCGCGGAAGATATCCCAGGCGCGCAGCTCGCCATGCAGCGCGTAGATGCCGCGCACCTCGGGCTGCCAGGCATTGCCGCCGGTCAGCGCGTTCAGCGCCGCCATGACATGGTCGACGTTCAGCGCCAGCGCCACGCCCAGCACCACGCCGGCGGCGGTGCCGATCACCCCGGTGAAGGCGCCGCAAAGGAAGAATACCCGCAGCACCGCGCCCTCGGTCAGGCCCATGGTGCGCAGGATGCCGATGTCACGGCCCTTGTTCTTGACCAGCATGATGAGGCCCGAGGTGATGTTCATCGAGGCGATCAGCACCAGGATCGCCAGGATGACGAACATCACGTCATCCTCCATGTCCAACGCGGCGAGGAAGCTGCCCGATGCGTCGCGCCAGGTCCAGACCTGGCCGTGCTCGCCCATCGCCGCCAGCAGCTGCGGCGTCCAGTCGTCCACCCGCTCGGGGTCCCGGACGAAGACCTGGATCTCGTCGGCGACGCCCTCGCGGTTGAAGAAGCCCTGCGCCTGGGCCAGGGGCATGTAGATGCGGGCCTCGTCTATGTCCCAGCGCCCGGCCGAGAAGACATAGGTCACCTCGTAGCTTTCCACGCGCGGCGTGGTGCCCAGCGGCGTCTGCGCCCCCTCGGGCGAGACCAGCTGGATGCGGTCGCCGACGCCGACGCCCAGGGTCCGCGCCAGGCCGATGCCGATGGCGACGCCCTTGTCGTAATCGCCGATATTGCCGCTGGCGCGCTGGGGGTCGACCACGCCGGGCAGCGCCTTCAGCGCCTCGGCCGAGATGCCGTAGACATCGCCCAGCCCCCGCGCCCCGCCCTGGGTGGCCATGACCTTGCCGCGCACCGCCGGATCGGCGCGGGTGACGCCGGGGATCGCCGCGATCCGGGCGGCGAGGGCGTCGTAATCGGCGATGGTGCCGGGGGTGACGTAGGTTTCCTCGGTCAGCTCATTATAGACCTGCGAGGGCGAATGATAGACGGTGCTGTGCGGATTGGCGCCCAGGATGGTGTCGACGAAATCGGCGCGGAAGCCGGCGCGGACCGCCAGCGTGGCGATCAGCGCCATGACGCCCAGGGTGATGCCGATCAGGCTGATCCAGGTCATCACGCTGACCCCGCCCTCGGCCCGGCGGGCGCGCAGGTAGCGCCAGGCGATCAGGAATTCGTAACGCGAAAACGGGGCGGGACTGGCCATCGCTCACCTCATGTTGGGTCGCGCCTGATTGGCGGCTTTGCCGGGGTTTTGCAAGCCAACAAGGCCGTGACCTTACAGCGGGCCGGGCCGGCGTTCCTCGGAGAGCATGACGTTCGCCTCGACCTGGCCGACCCCGGGCAGGGTCATGATGCGGCGGCGCAGGATGCGTTCGAAATCGGCGATGTCGCGGGCATGGATGCGCAGTCGGTAGTCGAACTGGCCCAGCACGTGCTGGACCACCTGCACCTCGGGGATGGCGGTCACCGCGCGCTCGAAATCCTCGAGGCTGCTGCGGCCCTTGGCGGCCAGGCGGATGCCCAGGAAGACGGTGACGCCGAATCCCAGCGCCGCCTCGTCCACCACCACGCGGCGGCCGGCGATCACCCCCGCCTCGGTCAGGCGCCTGATGCGCCGCCAGGTGGCGGGCTGGGTCAGGCCCAGGGCGCGGCCGATCTCGGCCGCGCCGCGGGTCGCGTCCTGGGCCAGGAGCCGCAGGATGGCCAGGTCGGTGGCGTCGGGGACGAAGCTCACAGCGGCAGTTCCTGCACGTCCTTGATGGTGCTGACCAGCATCAGCGCGTCGCTGTCCTGGACATGCGGCAGGGTCAGGATGCTTTCGCGATAGATCTGCTGCCAATGCGCCATGTCGCGGGCGATCACCGACAGCCGCAGATCCACCGAGCCGAGGAAGGTCTGGATCTCGGTCACCTCGGGGACGCGGCGGGCGGCGGCCTGGAATTCGTCGAAGGCGCGCGGGTGGGTCTTGTCGAGGGTGAAGCGCAGGCTGACCTGCACCTCGTAGCCGAGCTTGCGCCAGTCGATGCGGGTCTGGGTGGCGCGGATCACCCCGGTCTCGCGCAGCTTCTCCAGGCGCCGCCAGAGGCTCGCCGGAGTGACGCCCGCGCGCAGGGCCAGCGCGGCATTCGCGATGTCGGGATCGGCGAGAAGCTGGCGCAGGATGCGGCGGTCGGTGGTGTCGGGCATGATTTTTTCGATTAGATAAGTTATTACTTATTATAGTTTCGCAATTGAAGATAAAAGTGCGAAAAATGCGCTGATCTGCCGGCGCACGGCTGCTACAACCTCTTCAGCGAAATGGAGGGAGATTCCGATGCGCGTTTACTATGATCGCGATTGCGACGTGAACCTGATCAAGGACAAGAAGATCGCCATGCTGGGCTATGGCAGCCAGGGCCATGCCCATGCGCTGAACCTGCGCGATTCGGGTGCCAAGAACGTCGTCGTGGCGCTGCGCGAGGGCTCAAGCTCGGCCAAGAAGGCGGAAGCCGAGGGCCTGAAGGTCATGGGCATCGCCGAGGCCGCCGCCTGGGCCGACCTGATCATGTTCACCATGCCCGACGAATTGCAGGCCGAGACCTACAGGAAATACGTCCATGACAACCTGCGCGAAGGCGCCGCCATCGCCTTTGCCCATGGGCTGAACGTGCATTTCGGGCTGATCGAGCCGAAGCCGGGCGTCGATGTCATCATGATGGCGCCCAAGGGCCCCGGCCACACCGTGCGCGGCGAATATGTCAAGGGCGGCGGCGTGCCCTGCCTGTTCGCGGTCCACAACGACGCCACCGGCAAGGCGCAGGACCTGGCGCTGAGCTATTGCTCGGCCATCGGCGGCGGCCGCTCGGGCATCATCGAGACCAATTTCCGCCAGGAATGCGAAACCGACCTGTTCGGCGAGCAGGCCGTGCTGTGCGGCGGCCTGGTCGAGCTGATCCGCATGGGCTTCGAAACCCTGGTCGAGGCCGGCTACGAGCCGGAAATGGCCTATTTCGAGTGCCTGCACGAGGTGAAGCTGATCGTGGACCTGATCTACGAGGGCGGCATCGCCAACATGAACTATTCGATCTCGAACACCGCAGAATATGGCGAGTATGTCTCGGGCCCGCGCATCCTGCCCTATGAGGAAACCAAGGCGCGGATGAAGGCGGTGCTGACCGACATCCAAACCGGCAAGTTCGTGCGCGACTTCATGCAGGAGAATGCCGTGGGCCAGCCCTTCTTCAAGGCCACCCGCCGCATCAACGACGAGCACCAGATCGAGAAGGTCGGCGAGAAGCTGCGCGCCATGATGCCGTGGATCAGCAAGGGCAAGATGGTGGACAAGGAGCGCAACTGAGCGCCCCTGCCCCGGAAATGGAAAGCCCCGCCGATGGCGGGGCTTTTTCATGTCACGAGACGCCCTGCGCCGCTTGCAGCCGGTCGATGGCCCGCTGTTCGTCCGCGGCGGTCCAGCCGGCCTGCAGGAGCCGCAGCAGCTGCGCGATGAAGGCCGGATCGACGGCCCGCAGCGCCGCCAGCTGCTGGTCCGAGAGCAGGTTCACATATTCCAGCGCCACGTCGTCGCTGTCGGTGAAATGCGCCGCCTCCAGCCGGTCGAAGATCGCGCGCAGCCGCCTGGTGTTGGTGCCGAGCCCGGCGCAGAACTTCGCCAGCCCCTTCTCGTCCATGTTGACGGTCATGCCCCAGCCGCCAGTGCGGAAGCGGTTCACCACGAATTCGCCGTCCTGCGCGACATAGTTCAGGAAGCCATGCGCGACCTTGAAGCCGACCTTGGAGCTGGACCAGTCCATGGTCAGGTCGAGGAAGCTGACCGGGTCGAAGGTATAGGCGTTGTTCACCCGGTTCAGCCCGACCGGCCAGCCGCGCGCCGGCGAGCCGAAGCTGTTCACCTCGAGGCCCCGGACCGATTCCGCGCCCTTGACCAGCGTCACCGCGGAAAGCGCGTTCGAGGTCACCAGGTTGCCCTGGCTGTGACAATAGATCGGTGTGCCCAGCATGCCGCCCGGCTGGCCGATCAGCAGCGCGAACAGCGATTGCGCCGCCGGGTTGCCGGCCAGCATCTCATGCGCGAAATCTTCCTTGGTCAGCATCGGGCGCTTCTCGCGGCTCTTCTGCCAGACCTGGTCGAAGAAAGCGATCCAGTTGGTGTTGTGGTTCAGGTTCGAGGTCTGGACCTGGGTCAGCCGCGCCTTGTCGGTGATGCACTGGAACAGATCGGCCCAGAAACCGTCCTTGCGGTTGTAGACGCCGACGACCGGGCAGCCCAGCATCAAGGACAGCGCCTCGGCGCTGGCGCGATGGTCGGCGCCGGTGTTCATCATGCCGTTGACGAAGATCACCGGCCTGGTCGGGTTGAACCAGCTCTTGTTCTGGACCTCGGGCGAGACGAAGCGCGTCACCGCCCCGTCCGCCGAGGGCGTCGTGCCCTGCGCAATGGTCGGGAATCGCATGAAAGCTCCTTGTGACAATGGGCCGGCGGATCGGCCGGGATGAAAAACCTATTCTTCAAGCACTTCCAGCACGCCGGGAATGACGCGCAACGCCTGGCGCGCCGGCGTGGTCAGCGGCGCATCCTCGGCGATCTCGATATCCAGCAGATCCTCGCCGTCCTTGAGCCGCAAGGCAATAGGGCCGCGCGCGCGGGGGGGCGCGGCAACCTCGGCCTGGATGCGGGCCAGCGCCGCGGCGATGCCGGGCACGGCGTCCAGCCCGGCGATCTCGACCGCGAGGCGATTGGCCCCGGCATCGGCCACCGCCTGATCGAGCGGCGTCACCGCGCGGGCCAGGAGCTTGACCTGGTCGCCCGAAGGCTCGACCTGCACCTGCAGGACCACGTTCTCGCCCGGCTCCAGGTGCTGGCGATGCGCGTCGAGCGTGTCCGAGAACACCGTGACCTCGTAAAGCCCGGTCGGGTCGCTGAGGCCGACGAAGGCGAAGCGGGTGCCGCGTGCCGATTTCTTCTCCTGCCGGAAGGCGACCGTACCGGCCAGCGAGGCGACGAGCGCTCCGTCGGCCGCAGCCTGCGTCACCTCGGCCAGCGTCTGCACGCCCTTGCGGCGCAGCGCCGGCTGGTAATCGTCCAGCGGATGGCCGGACAGGTAGAAGCCGACCGCCGCATGTTCCTCGGCCAGCTTCTCAGCCGGCATCCAGATCGGCGCCGGGACGGGCCGCGGCGGCGGCAGGTCCTCGCCGCCGCCGAAGAGCGAGCTTTGCGAGGAGGCCGCCGCCTCCTGCACCGCCGCCGACCAGGCGACCAGCCCGTCCAGCGCCTTCAGCACCCGCGCGCGGCTCGGCTCCAGCACGTCGAAGGCGCCGGCGCGGGCCAGCATTTCCAGCGGCCGCTTGCCCACGCGCTTCATGTCCACGCGGCGGGCGAAGTCGTGCAGGTCGCGGAACGGCACCTGCCCGCGCGCCTCGGTGATCAGCCGCATCGCCTCGACGCCGACGCCCTTCAGCGCGCCGAGCGCATAGACGATCTTGCCGTCCTTGACGCTGAAGGTCGGCTCGGAGCGGTTGACGCAGGGCGGCACGGTCTCGATCCCCATCCGGTCGGCCTCGCGCTTGTAGACGGCCAGCTTGTCGGTCAGGTGAATATCGCAGTTCATCACCGCGGCCATGAACTCGACCGGGTGGTTGGCCTTGAGCCAAGCGGTCTGGTAGCTGACCACGGCATAGGCGGCGGCATGGGACTTGTTGAAACCGTAATTGGCGAATTTCTCAAGTAGGTCAAAGACCTCTCCGGCCTTCTTCGCGTCGATTCCCTGCGCCTTGCAGCCCTCGACGAACTTGGGCCGCTCCTTGGCCATCTCCTCGGCGATCTTCTTGCCCATGGCGCGGCGCAGCAGGTCGGCGCCGCCGAGGCTGTAGCCGGCCATGACCTGCGCGATCTGCATCACCTGTTCCTGGTAGACGATGATGCCCTGGGTCTCGGCCAGGATGTGGTCTATGGAAGGATGAATGGATTCAAGCGGCCGCAGGCCGTTCTTCACCTCGCAATAGGTCGGGATGTTCTCCATCGGGCCGGGGCGGTAGAGGGCCACCAGCGCCACGATGTCCTCGATGCAGGTCGGCTTCATGCGCCGCAGCGCGTCCATCATGCCCGAGCTTTCGACCTGGAACACCGCCACGGTGCGGGCGCTGGCGAACAGGTCATAGCTGGGCTTGTCGTCCAGCGGGATGGCGTTGATCTGGTTCTCGGCCCCCCTGGCGGGCTCGTAAAGCACCCGGCCGTCGGCCGCGACATGCAGCGGCCGGCCGCCGGCATTGATCAGGTCGACGGCGTTCTGGATCACCGTCAGGGTCTTGAGCCCGAGGAAGTCGAACTTGACCAGCCCCGCCTGCTCGACCCATTTCATGTTGAACTGCGTCGCCGGCATGTCCGAGGCCGGATCACGATAGAGCGGCACCAGCCGGTGCAGCGGCCGGTCGCCGATCACCACCCCCGCGGCATGGGTCGAGGCGTTGCGCAGCAGCCCCTCGATCTTGGCGGCATAGTCCAGCAGGCGGGCGACCACCTCCTCCTTGGCGGCCTCGCGCAGGCGCGGCTCGTCGGCCAGCGCCTTGGTGACGCTGACCGGCTTGACGCCCTCGACCGGGATCATCTTCGACAGGCGATCCACCTGGCCGAAGGGCAGTTGCAGCACCCGGCCGACGTCGCGCACCGCCGCCTTGGAGAGAAGCGCGCCGAAGGTGATGATCTGGCCGACCTTGTCGCGGCCGTATTTCTCCTGCACGTACTGGATCACCTCCTCGCGGCGATCCATGCAGAAGTCGATGTCGAAATCGGGCATCGACACCCGCTCGGGGTTTAGGAACCGCTCGAAGAGCAGGCTGTAACGCATTGGATCAAGGTCGGTAATCGTCAGCGCATAGGCGACGAGCGACCCCGCGCCCGAGCCGCGGCCGGGGCCGACCGGGATGCCGTGTTCCTTGGCCCATTTGATGAAATCGGCGACGATCAGGAAATAGCCGGGAAAGCCCATCTGCTCGATGATGCCCAGCTCGAAGCGCAGGCGTTCCTCGTATTCCTCGACCGTCGCGGAATGCGGGATCACCGCCAGCCGGGCGCGCAAGCCGTCCCAGGCCTGGCGGCGCAACTCCTCGACCTCGTCATCGGCAAAGCGCGGCAGGATCGGCTTGTGCTTCCTGACCGCGAAGGCGCAGCGGCGGGCGATCTCCACGGTGTTCTGGATCGCCTCGGGCAGGTCGGCGAACAGCGTGGCCATCTCGGCGGCGGTCTTGAAGTAATGCTGCGGGGTCAGCCGGCGGCGCGGCGCGGTCTGGTCGACATAGGCGCGGTCCGAGATGCAGATCAGCGCGTCATGGGCGTCGAAAAGCTCGGCTTTCGGGAAATACACGTCGTTGGTGGCGACCAGCGGCAGGTCGAGCGCATAGGCGAGGTCGATCATGCCGCCTTCCGAGCCCGCCTCCTCGGGGACCGGCTGGCCCTCGGCGTCGTGGTGGCGCTGCAACTCGACATAAAGCCGGGTCGGGAAGGCGGCCGCCAGCCGCTCGGCCAGGGCGCGGGCCTCGGCCGGGCGGCCTTGCAGCACCAGCTGGCCCAGCGGACCGCCGGCGCCGCCGGTCAGGCAGATCAGCCCCTCGGCATGGGTTTCCAGTTCGGCCAGCGTCACATGCGGCAGCGCGTTGTCGTCGCGCAGGTAAAGGCAGGTCGACAGCTCCATCAGGTTCAGCCAGCCGGCCTCGTTCTGCGCCAGCAGCACGACGGGGCCGGTCACTTCGGCCTGCAGCGTCACCTGGCAGCCGATGATCGGCTGCACGCCGGCATCCTGCGCCTTGACCGAGAATTCCAGCGCCGCGAACAGCGCGTTGGTATCGGTCAGCGCCACGGCGGGCATGCCGTTCTGTGCTGCCAGATCGGCAAGCTTCTTGACCGGCACCGCGCCTTCCAGCAGCGAATGTTCGGAATGGGTGCGCAGGTGGATGAATCGGGGTGAATTTTCCGGCATGGCGCAATCTAGGTCCGACCTGACGGATTGTGCAATTGCCCCTCGGCGGAAAACCGCTAATCTTGTCGCAAAAAGCAGCGAGGCGCGCGACAGTGACCGATGTTTTCCGGGCCGAGGGCCTGGGCAAGAGCTATCCCGGCGTGCGCGCCAATGACGATGTGTCCTTCGCGGTCGCGGGGGGCGAGATCCATGCCCTGCTGGGCGAGAACGGCGCCGGCAAATCCACGCTGGTCAAGATGATCTACGGCCTGGTGCGGCCGGACGAGGGGCGGATGGCGCTGCTGGGCGCGCCTTACGCGCCGCACGACCCGCGCGCCGCCCGCGCCGCCGGCGTCGCCATGGTGTTCCAGCATTTCAGCCTGTTCGAGGCGCTGACCGTGGCCGAGAACATCGCGCTGGGGATGGAGGACCCGCCGCCGCGCGCGGAACTTGCGCGCCGCATCGAGGAACTGTCGCAGGGCTACGGGCTGCCGCTGAACCCCGCCCGCCGCATCGCCAGCCTGTCGGCGGGCGAACGGCAGCGGGTCGAGATCCTGCGCTGCCTGCTGCAAGACCCGCGCCTGCTGATCATGGACGAGCCGACCTCGGTCCTGACCCCGCAGGAGGCCGGGATCCTGTTCGCCACCCTGCGGCAACTGGCCGAGGCCGGCACGGCGATCCTGTATATCAGCCACAAGCTGGAGGAGATCCGCAGCCATTGCGACCGCGCCACCATCCTGCGCCAGGGCAGGCTGGTCGGCACGGTCGATCCGCGCGCCCATTCCGCCCGCGAACTGGCGGCGATGATGGTCGGGGCCGAGATGCGGCTGGTGGATCGTTCCGGCCGCAAGCCCGGCGCGCCGGTGCTGGAGGTCCGGGGCCTGTCCACGCCGGGCGGCGAGGGCGTGGCGCTGAAGGACATCGCGCTGAGCCTGCGCGCGGGCGAGATCCTGGGCATCGGCGGCGTCGCCGGCAACGGGCAGGAGGAGCTGCTTTCGGCCCTGTCGGGCGAGACCGCGACCGCCCCGGGCACCGTGGTGCTGGAGGGGCGCGACCTCTCCACCGCCAGCCCCGAGACGCGGCGCCGCGCCGGGCTTCTGGCCGCGCCCGAGGACCGGCTGGGCCATGCCGCCGTGCCCGAATTCAGCCTGGCCGAGAATACGCTGCTGACCGCCGGGGCGCGGCAGGAGCTGATCCGGCGCGGGTTGATCGACCGCAAGGCGGCCACGGCTTTCGCGCAACAGGTGATCCACGCCTTCGACGTGCGCACCCCCGGCCCCGGCACGGCGGCGGGCGCGCTGTCGGGCGGCAACCTGCAAAAGTTCGTCATCGGCCGCGAGGTGCTGGGCCGACCCCGCGTGCTAGTCGTCAACCAGCCGACCTGGGGCGTCGATGCCGGCGCCGCCGCCGCCATCCGCCAGGCGCTGCTGGACCTGGCCGCGCAGGGCGCCGGGCTGATCGTCATCAGCCAGGACCTGGACGAACTCTTGGAGCTGTCGGACCGTTTCTGCGCGCTGAACCAGGGGCGGCTGTCCGCCCCCCGCCCGACCGAGGGGCTGACGATCGAGGAGATCGGGCTGATGCTGGGCGGCGCCCATGGCATGGAGGTGGCGCATGTTCCGGCTTGAACCGCGCGCCAGCGCCCCGCTGCTCTGGCAGGTCGCGACCCCGGTCCTGGCGGTGCTGGCGACGATGATCGGCGGCGGCGCGCTGTTCGCCGCCATGGGCTTCGATCCGCTGGCCGCGATCCGCACCATCTTCTGGGACCCGCTCTTCGGTCCCGCCGCCGCCTATTCGCGGCCGCAGCTGCTGGTCAAGGCCGGGCCGCTGATCCTGATCGCCTGCGGCCTGGCGCTGGGGTTCCGCGCCGGGATCTGGAACATCGGCGCCGAGGGGCAATACATCATCGGCGCCATCTGCGGCACTGCGGTGGCGCTGGCCGCCTATCCGCTGGATGCCTTCTGGATCTTCCCGGCGATGATCCTGGCCGGGGCGCTTGGCGGCTGGGCCTGGGGCATGGTCCCGGCGCTGCTCAGGAACTGGTTCGGCGCGTCCGAAATCCTGGTGTCGCTGATGCTGGTCTATGTCGCGCAGAAGGTCGCCGCCTGGATGGCCTTCGGGCCGATGAAGAACCCCAAGGGCTTCAACTTTCCCGGCTCGCGCAACCTGCAGCAATATGATGCCGCCGCGAACCCCGAGCTGATCGCGGGCTCCGGCCTGCATTGGGGCGGCGTGGCGGCGGTGCTGGCGCTGGCGGCGACCTGGTTCGTCATGTCGCGCCACGTCCTTGGCTTCCACATCCGCACCGCCGGGGCCGCGCCCCGCGCCGCGCGCTTCGCCGGCGTCCGGCCCGAGCGTCTGGTGGCGCTGTGCCTGGGCGTCTCGGGCGCGCTGGCGGGGCTCGCCGGGCTGTTCGAGGTCGCGGGCCCGGCCGGCCAGATCACCGAGAGCTTCGGCTCGGGCTACGGCTTCACCGCGATCATCGTGGCCTTCCTGGGCCGGCTGCATCCGCTGGGCATCCTGCTGGCCGGCCTGCTCATGGCGCTGACCTATATCGGCGGCGAGCTGGCGCAGATGATGCTGAACCTGCCCGCCGCGACGGTGCAGGTCTTCCAGGGGATGTTGCTGTTCTTCCTGCTGGGCTTCGACATCCTGACCCGCTATCGCATCCGGAGGCGCGCATGATGATCGACCCGCTTTCCGTCTTCATCCTGCTGCTGGGCGCCGCCACGCCGATCCTGTTCGCGGCCTTGGGCGAGCTGGTCGTCGAACGCGCCGGCGTGTTGAACCTGGGCGTCGAGGGCATGATGATCGGCGGCGCGCTGGCGGGCTTCTCCGCAGCCCATGCCAGCGGCAGCCCGGCGCTGGGTTTCCTGGCCGCCGCCGTCGCCGGGGCGGCGCTGTCGATGATCTTCGCGGTGCTGACGCAATTCCTGCTGTCGAACCAGGTCGCCACGGGCCTGGCGCTGACGCTGTTCGGCCTGGGCCTGACCGCCATGTTCGGCAAGCCCTACGAGGGGGTGAAGGCGCCGCCGATGCCGGCCGGGCCGCTGCAGCTGAACCTGATGATCTGGCTGGGCCTGGCGCTGGTGCCCGCGGTCTGGTGGTTCCTGATGCGCTCGCGCCCCGGCCTCATCCTGCGCGCGGTGGGCGAGAACCACGACGCTGCCCATGCGCTCGGCTATCCGGTGCGCGCCCTGCGCATCGCCGCCATCGGCTTCGGCGGCGCGCTGGCCGGGATGGGTGGCGCCTATATCTCGATCGCCACGGTGCTGCAATGGACCGAGGGCATGACCGCCGGAGCCGGCTGGATCGCGCTGGCCATCGTGGTCTTCGCGCAATGGAACCCCTGGGGGGTGCTGGCCGGGGCCTGGCTGTTCGGCGGCGTCACCGTGCTGCAGCTGCGCCTGCAGGCCGCCGGGGTCGCGGTGCCGGTGCAATTGCTCAGCATGGCGCCCTATCTGGCCACGATCCTCGTGCTGGTGCTGATCTCGGCCCGGCAGAAATTCGGCCGCTCGGGCGGGGCTGCTGCCCCCGGATCGCTGGGCAGGCCCTTCCACGCGCTGCGCTAGCGCAACCAACAGGAGACCATGATGAACCGCAGAACCCTTCTCGGCAGCGCCGCCGCCCTTGTGGCCGCCTCGGCCCTGCCCGCCTTTGCCCAGGGTGACAAGCTCAAGGTGGGCTTCATCTATGTCGGGCCGGTGGGCGACGGCGGCTGGACCTATCAGCACGACCTGGCCCGCCAGGCGGTCGAAAAGGAATATGGCGACCGCGTCGAGACCACCTTCATCGAAAGCGTCCCCGAGGGCGCCGATGCCGAACGCGCCATCACCCAGCTGGCCCTGTCCGGCCACAAGCTGATCTTCACCACCAGCTTCGGCTTCATGGACGCCACGATCAACGTCGCCAAGAAATTCCCCGACGTGAAGTTCGAGCACGCCACCGGCTACAAGACCGCCGAGAACGTCGCCACCTACGACGCCCGCTTCTACGAAGGCCGCGCCGTCATGGGCACCATCGCCGGGCGCATGACCAAGTCGAACAAGATCGGCTATATCGGCTCCTTCCCGATCCCCGAGGTGGTGCAGGGCATCAACAGCTCCTACCTGCACGCCAAGAAGGTGAACCCGGATGTCGAGATGAAGGTGGTCTGGGCCTATAGCTGGTTCGACCCCGCCAAGGAGGCCGACGCCGCCGCCGCGCTGATCGCCGAGGGCGTGGACGTGATCCTGCAGCACACCGACTCGACCGCGCCGCTGGCCAAGGCGCAGGAGGCGGGCGCCATCGGCTTCGGCCAGGCCAGCGACATGGCGGCCTTCAAGCCCACACCGCGGGTCTCGTCGATCATCGACAACTGGGCGCCCTACTACGTCAAGCGCGTCGGCGAGGTCCTGGACGGGACCTGGACATCGCATTCGGTCTGGCTGGGCATCGGCGACGGCGAGGTCGAGATCGGCGAGATCACCGAGGCCGTGCCCCCCGAGGTCAAGGAAGAGGCGCTGGCGCTGAAGGCACGCATCGCCTCGGGCGAATACCACCCCTTCACCGGGCCGCTGAACAAGCAGGACGGCACGTCCTGGCTGGCCGAAGGGGAAAAGGCCAGCGACGAAGACCTGCGCGGCATGAACTTCTATGTCGAGGGCATCACCGCCCCGATGCCGAAGTGACCAGACGACAAAACCGGGGCTTGCGCCCCGGTTTTCCGCTACACCGGCAGGGCCGTCACTCCAGATGGCTTTCCAGGAACCACAGGTCCTTGTCGGCGGTGCGCGAGGCGGCGGTGAACAGGTCGGCGGTATCGGCATCGCCGGCCTCGTCGGTGGCGTCGATGGCGGCGCGCACCTTCTCGCCATAGTCGCGCATCCGCTCGCAGACCGCCTTGATATGGTCTTCGGCCTTTGTCAGGTCGGTCGGATATTCCTTCAGCGTGCTGGCCTTGGCCACCTTCTCGACCGTGCCGACGGCCACGCCGTCCAGCACCTGCACGCGCTCGGCCATCATGTCCACATGCTCATCCAGCCGCGCCTTGACCGCGTCGAACAACTCGTGCACCGCGATGAAGTTGCGGCCCTTGACGTTCCAATGCGCCTGCTTGATCGCCGCCGACAGCGCCAGCGCATCGGCCAGACGGGCATTCAGCTCGGCGATCGCGGTCTTGCGGGCATTGTCGCTAAGCCCTTTGACATTCACAGCCATGAAATTCTCCTTCGTCAGGTTCGCCCTTGAAACGAAGGCCGGAAGGCGGCGGTTCCCCGCGACGCCGGGTCAAACTGCCGCAGCCTGTGAAACCGGCCCCCGACGGCCGGGAACAGGCCATGAAAAAGGGCGGCGCTTCCTGCGAAGCACCGCCCTTGAGAATTCGCTCAGAGCAGGATCAGACCGCGCCCTGGATGAACTTCACCGCATCGCCGAAGGTCTGGATCGTCTCGGCGGCGTCATCGGGGATCTCGATGCCGAACTCTTCCTCGAACGCCATGACCAGTTCCACGGTATCCAGCGAATCGGCGCCGAGATCGTCGATGAACGAGGCGGTTTCCGTCACCTTGTCCTCATCGACACCCAGGTGCTCGACGACGATTTTCTTCACGCGATCAGCAATATCGCTCATGTCTCTTCCTCGTTTTCGCGGGCAATCCGCCCAGATGTTCCAGCGATTGCCGGTCACAGCCCAGGGCGGTTCCCCTGCAGCCTTGCTTGCGGGATATAGCACGGAGACGTGATCTTGCAACCCGCATAAACCATCCTCAGATCATCGCCATGCCGCCGTTGACATGCAGCGTGGCGCCGGTGACATAGCCCGCCTCGGGGCTGGCCAGATACAGCACCGCGGCGGCGATTTCCTGCGCCGAACCCATGCGCCCGGCGGGGATCTGGGTCAGGATCCGGCCCTTCTGCTCGTCATTCAGCTTGTCGGTCATCGCGGTCTCGATGAAGCCGGGCGCCACGCAGTTCACGGTGATCCCGCGCGAGGCGACCTCATAGGCCAGGCTCTTCGACATGCCGACCAGGCCCGCCTTGGCGGCAGCATAATTGCCCTGGCCCGGATTACCCGTCGCGCCGACGACCGAGCCGATGTTCACGATCCGGCCCCAGCGCGCCTTCATCATGCCGCGCAGGACCGCCCGGCACAGCCGGAAGCTCGAGGTCAGGTTCACCTCGATCACCTGCGCCCATTCCTCGTCCGACATGCGCATGAACAGATTGTCGCGGGTGATGCCGGCATTGTTGACCAGCACGTCGACCGAGCCCATGGCCTCGGCCGCCGCCTTGGGCAGTGCCTCGACGGCGGCGGCATCCGACAGGTTCGCGGTCACGACATGCGCCCGCGAGCCCAGCTTCTCGGCCAGCTCGCGCAGCGGCGCCTCGCGCGTGCCCGACAGCGCCACCGTGGCGCCGGCGGCATGCAGCGCCTCGGCCACCGCGCCGCCGATCCCGCCCGAAGCCCCGGTCACCAGCGCATTCCTGCCCGTCAGATCAAACATCAAGCTCTTCTCCGTTCTCCAAATACCCCCAGGGGAATCCCGCAGGGATGGGGGCGGAGCCCCCTTATGCCTTCAGCGCCGCGATATCGCCCGGCACGCCGATATTCTTCACCACCGCCTCCCTGGCGATGCGCTTGATCATCCCCGACAGCGCCTTGCCGGCGCCGATCTCCCAGAACTCCGTCACGCCGGCCCCGACCAGGAACTCGACCGACTCGCGCCAGCGCACCGCGCCAGTCACCTGTTCGACCAGCAGCCGGCGAATGGCGCCGGGCTCGCTCACCGGCTCGGCGCGGACATTGGCGACCAGCGGCACGGCCGGCGCCGCGATCTCGACCGCCGCTAGCGCCTCGGCCATCACCGCCGCCGCCGGCTGCATCAGCGCCGAATGGAACGGGGCCGAGACCGGCAGCATCAGCGCCCGCTTGGCGCCGCGCTCCTTGGCCAGCGCCGCCGCGCGCTCCACCGCCGGCTTGTGGCCCGAGATCACCACCTGCGCCGGATCGTTGTCATTGGCGGCCTGGCAGACCTCGCCCTCGGCCGCGTCGCGCGCGATCTGGTCGACGGCGGCGAAATCGAGGCCCAGGATCGCCGCCATGGCGCCCTGCCCGACCGGCACCGCCTCCTGCATGGCCTGGCCGCGCAGGCGCAACAGACGCGCGGTATCGGCGAGGCTCAGCGCGCCCGCCGCGCAAAGCGCCGAATATTCGCCCAGGCTGTGGCCGGCGACGAAATCCGCATCCGCAATGCCGAAGCCCTCGGCTTCCAGCGCCCGGAACGCCGCGAGCGAGGTCGCCATCAGCGCCGGCTGGGCGTTCTGGGTCAGGGTCAGGGTCTCGATGTCGCCGTTCCAGATCAGCTCGGACAGGCTTTCGCCCAATGCCTCGTCCACCTCGGCGAAGACCGCCCGCGCCGCCGGATAGGCCTCGGCCAGCTCGCGCCCCATGCCGACGACCTGGGCGCCCTGCCCCGGAAATACGAATGCCCGCATCGCGGAATCCCTTCTGTCTCATGTCCTTGTGACAGCCTTAGCCCGCGACGGAACGTCCCGCAACCGCGCCGCTCAGCGCGGAATGACGATCTCGGCCCGCAAGCCGCCCAACCGCTCGCCCTCGCCCAGCCGCAGCTGACCGCCATGGGCGCGGGCGATGTCGGCGGCGATGGACAGGCCCAGCCCCACGCCCTGGCCGCGGTTCTGGTTCCTGGCCGGATCCAGCCGGGTGAAGGGTTTCAGCGCCTCCTCGCGCTTCTCGGGCGGGATACCGGGTCCGTCATCCTCGACCGAGATGCGGAAATAGCTCGGCCCCAGCGCCGCATCGACCTCGGCCCGCTCGCCATAGCGCACGGCATTGCCGATCAGGTTCTCGACGGCGCGGCGCAGGCTGTCGCGGCTGAAGGTGGCGCGGCCGGCCTCGTCCCCCGTCAACTCGTGCAGCACCACCCGCTGGCCGCCGCGTTGCGCATCGGCAACGATGCCGCGCAGGAAGTCCAGCGCCGGCACCGGCTCGGGCGGCGCGTCCTGGGCCGCGTCGCGGGCATGGTCCAGGAAGGCGTCGACCATGGTGCCCATCGCCGCCACGTCGCTTTCCAGCGCCGCGATCTCATCCGGCTCGGGCGGATAGTCGGGGCTCAGCATCGACAGGCCCAGCCGCAGCCGGGTCAAGGGCGTCCTCAGATCGTGGCTCACGCCGGACAGCATCTGCTTGCGCTGCTCGTTCTGGCGCTCGATCCGGGCGCGCATCTCCAGGAAGGCGGTGCCGGCGCTGCGGATCTCGCTGGCGCCGCCGGGGCGATAGGGGATGATCCGGCCCTTGCCGTATTCCTCGGCGGCGCGGGCCAGGCGCTTGATCGGCCGCAGCTGGTTGCGCAGGAAGATGGTCGCGATGGCGGTCATCAGCAGCGAGGTGCCGATCATCAGCACCAGCAGCTGATGCGGGTTCGAGGCGCTGACCCGCACCCGCGGAAACACCAGCTGATAGGGGCCCCAGCGGCCCTGCAGCGTCACCCGCACCTCGCGGCGCTGACCCAGATCGACGGCGCGCACATCGGCGACCTTCTCGTGCAACTCGGCGATGACGATGCGCCCCGAAAGGTCGTAGAAGACCCGCCGATCCTGCCCCCCGGATTCGGCCGGCAGGATCAGCTGCAGGCCCAGGGGCGCGGTCACCTGCGCCGCCGCCGCCCGCGCCGCGGCGACATCCGGGGCGGCGTCGATGCGGCTGGCGACCAGCCCGATCTCGCTGGCCATGCCCGAGGTCATCTGCCGGGTCACGTCCTCGAAATGCCGCTGCAGGAACATGACGGTGACGACCACGGTCACCACCACCACCGGCAGGAACAGGATCAGCGCCGCCCGCCCGTAGAGGCCGCGCGGCATGACCCGTTTCAGCCAGTCGAAATTCATCGCCCTTCGCCTCATTGCGGCCTTGGAAAACCGGCCGGCCCGCGTCTAGGTTAGCGGCATGACAAGCGCCGAGAAAGCCCTGCGGATCATCACCGCCGACAATCCCTCGCCCCTGACCGGGCCGGGCACCAACACCTTCCTGCTGGGACGCGACCAGGTCGCGGTGATCGATCCCGGCCCCGACCTGCCCGCCCATCGCCAGGCGATCCTGACCGCGGCCGGGCCCGGGCGGATCAGCCATATCTTCGTGACCCATGCGCATCTGGATCATTCCGGCGGCGCCCGCGCCCTGGCCCGGGCGACCGGCGCGCCGATCCTGGGCTTCGGCGCGGCGGAGGCCGGCCGCTCGGCGGTGATGGAGCGCCTGGCGCAGGAGGGCGGCATCGCCGGCGGCGAGGGGCTGGACCGCGACTTCCTGCCCGATATCGCCCTGGCGGACGGCGCCGCGGTCGAAAGCGACGAATGGCGGCTGACCGCGCTGCACACGCCCGGCCATTTCGCCGGCCATCTGAGCTTTCGCCACGAGGCGACGATCTTTTGCGGCGACGTGGTGATGGGCTGGTCCTCGACGCTGATCTCGCCCCCGGACGGAGATCTGGCGGATTACTTCCGCTCGCTGGCGCGGCTCGATTCGGCGGGGGCGCGGCTTCTGCTGCCGGCGCATGGCGAGGCGGTGGGCGATCCCGCGGCGCGGCTGGCCGAGCTTGCCGCGCATCGCCGCGCGCGCACGGCGCAGATCCTGTCGGCCCTGCGGGAGGGCCCTGCCACGGCCGAAAGCCTCGCGCGGCGAATCTACGAGGTCGCGCCTGCGCTGATTCCCGCCGCCACCCGCAACGTGCTGGCGCATCTGATCGCGCTGTCCGAGCTTGGCGCGGTCTCGACCCCCGGCCAGATCGCGACGGATTCGGTGTTTTCCGCGCATTGAGCGCCGGGTCACGGAAGCGCCGCGCGGATTCTGCCCCGGGGGGCGAAAAAAATCCGCGAACCCCTCTGGACGACCCGAAACAGCGCGGCTATACAGCGCCCCGTGTTCCGGCGTAGCTCAGCGGTAGAGCAGTTGACTGTTAATCAATTGGTCGTAGGTTCGATCCCTACCGCCGGAGCCAAAAATCCCTGAAAACCAGAGATTTGTGAGCAAGCCCTCACGGGCTTTCCTCGTTCATGCAGTCTGGGAAACACCAGGGGAACAGGGGATGCCTTGTCGTTCCCCATTCCGTGATCCGGCCGGCACCAACGAAAACGCCCCGACCTTGCGACCGGGGCGCTGCTCATGTGGCAAGTTACTTGCCCATCAGCGGGCCACGGTTCACCCGATCCTGACGCGCACCGTCGCGGCCGAGGCCAGCGCCGCAGCGACGGCGATGCCCAGCGGCCTGTTGTCGGTGATGGTGGTGGCCACGACACCCGCCGTGGCGTCCCAGAACACCGCTGCGCCCAGACTGACGGCCAGCGCGGCCTCCTTGGGCAGCTCAAAAAACGCCCGTCACCCGCAGGTTCAGGTTTTCGCCGATGGCGGCATCACCGGCCGCCACGCCGACAAGCGTACCGATCACCACAACCTCGCCGGACTGAACGGCAGACGGCGAAGGCACCGGGATGACGTCGCCATAGCTGCTGAAGTTTCTCATACTTTCACTGCCCTTTCGTGCAAATCGGGTGATGCGACCGCCCCGGCGCAGGGCAGCCACCAGCGGCTGCCTGCCCGCCCAGGCGTTCACATCGTCCACGGTCGTCGCGTAGATCGCCGCCAGCAGCTTTTTGGCGATGGTTTCGAGCTCCGGCCCGGCAACCGGATACATCGGCATGGCAGAGACGATGGTCCGGCCGTCCAGACCCGTCACCGTGCACAGATGCTTGCGCGCGGCATCCAGCGAACCCGCGATGCCCGGCCCCGTCGCAGCGGTATTGCCGCGGCTGGCATGAAACACGGGGTGCGGTTCTGGTCCATGTCCGAACGATCGCGGTGCAGACATACTGACCGATAACATCCAGTTCTCCGAGCAACCTCGGAACCGCCACACCATCCATTCCCGGCCGATGCGCTTCGACATGACCTGTGATGCCAACGGGATCGAGCACCGGCTCACAAAGCCCGACACCCCCGGAATGGTCAGGTCGAACGGATGAACCGCGCCATCAAGGAGGATGAGGCGAACACGGCCGATCCACTGGATCGGCCCACCGAATGGCAGGCGCTTCCATGACGATGACCACGGGCAGCGGCGCCGACACCTCGCCCACGATTCTCGAACCGGTGGCGACCACTGGCTCGATCATCGCTCGCATGCAGGATGAAGACACGCAGCAGTCTCACGCCCGACGAATGCGCCTGCAAGATCTGGACTACAGAGCCAGACAGATCCAACCTCGATCCGATCCGTCAGATGCCGGGACTGAGCAACTAGGCGGGACGCAGAAACGACGCGTCTTCCCCGGCTGCGGGACGGGGGGTGGTGGAGGCGGCAATGGCCTGGTCCAACGCGGCGATCCCTCGCTCCAATGCGGCGCGATCACATGCCGGCATCGCCTGCAATATCTCGTTCGCGCGTGCCTCGACCGCGCCGAAGGCGCAGCGGAACAGGTCGCGACCCGCCTCGGTGATGGCATAGTTGCGCAGCCGCCGGTCCGAGCCGAGAATGGTGCGGGTGATCAGCCCCTTGCCCTCGAGCCGCGAGGCGGCGCGGCTGACCTGCACCTTGTCCAGAGAAGTGCGCTGCGACAGCCGCAGCGAATCCAGCGAGCCGGCATCCTCCAGCAGAAACAGCAGCCGCCATTCCTCGCGCGTAAGGCCATGCTGCCGGCCATAGACCGCCACAAGCTGGCGCGAGAAGGCTTCGGCCACCACCGCCAACCGATAGGGAAAGAAACTCTCGATACGCATCACATAGCCCGCAAACCTGTTTCAATTGAAAGTGTTGGTCGATTTTCCGCGCGTTTCAATCTTCCGAGATCGAAACCGGCCGGCCAGAGCCCATGGGGGGCACATCTGTTGCAACACCGCCATGCCGGCGCGGATCATCCAGGATGTCGGTCATCTGGTGCGGGCACGGCCCGCGCAGGTTCCGCACCGGGGATGCGGCCAGTTCCGCCAGTTCCACCCGACCCCGCCTTTCGCCGGCGGCAATGCCCGAGCCGCCAAGCGCCGCGGGCGCGACGTTGCGGCGAATCCAGCGGCCGTCCGGGGTGAAAAGCCCCGCCCACGCCACCGCCTCGCCCGCATCCAGCAGATGCACATGACGGCCGAGCAGAAAGCGGATCTCGCGCTCGGCTTCCGGATCGATCATCCGCGCGAACGTCATGCGGCGGCCGCTTGTCCGACGATATATCCGAAGGTCAGCGCCGGACCCAGGGTGATGCCCGGCCCGGGATAGGCGCCGGACATGATCGAATTGATGTCGTTGCCGCAGGCATAGAGGCCGGGTATCGCCCTGCCCTGCTTGTCCTTGACCTCGCCTTTCGCCGTGATGTCCAGCCCCATCGAGGTGCCGATGTCGCCCGGATAGATCTCGACGGCGTAGAACGGTGCCTCCAGCGGGCGCAGGCAGGGGTTCGGCCAGTTCTCGGCATCACCCAGGTAGCGCTGATAGCTGGTCGATCCCTTGCCGAAGGCCGGATCCTCGCCACGGGCCGCCGCCTCGTTGAACACGGCAATCGTTTGCCGGAAGGTCGCGGCGGCGATGCCGCATTGCCGAGCCAGCCCCTCCGGCGTCGCATCGCGCTTCAGATAGCCGCTGGCGACATGCCGGCCGATCCGCGCCGGAAAGGCATGTGCGGCACCCAGCCCATAGCGCCGCACCGCCCGGTGATCGGCGACCAGCCAGGCGGATCTTTGCCCCTCGGCCAGCAGCTTGGCGATCAACCCCTGCACGAAATCGTGATAGCTGGAGGCCTCGTTCACGAAGCGCCGGCCGTCATGGCCGACGGCGATCACGCCGGGCTTGGCACGGTCCAGGAAAAGATGCGGGAAGGGCCGCACTGATCCGTCGGCATTGCGCAACAGCGAAACCGGCGTCCAGAAACCGGCATTGGGGTTGGTGTCGACGAAACCCGCGCCGATGGCCTCGGCCGCGGCGATCCCGCCGCCGGTGCCCGAGACCGGCGACATCGAATAATGCGGCAGACCGCGCCTGACATGGTCGAAGCTTTGCGCCCGGCGCGCGGCATCATGCGGATAACCGCCGGCCGCCAGAACGACGCCGCGGCGCGTCGCGACCCGGCATACGCCCTTGGGTCCCTTGACCTCGGCTCCGCTTACCCGCCCGGTTTCGTCCCTGAGCAGCCGGATCAGCTCGTGCCCGGTGCAAAGCGGGATGCTCAGCTTGAACACCGTCTCGGCCAGGCGCCCCGAGACCGCCGCGCCCATCACCAGCCGGGTGTTCCGCCCCCAGATCAGCCGGTCGCGGAAATAGCGCAGCACCGTCCTGGCCGCATGGGCCGCCGATTTCGCCGAGCGGGTCATGCGCAGGAAATGGAAGATGTCCGGCCGGCCCAGCGGCATCCCGCCCAGAATGGTGAAATCGGCGATGGGCGGGCGCATGCGATAAAGGTTCTCCCCCAGCCGGCGGCCGTCATAATCGAGCGCGTCCAGCGCCCGACCGCCTTCGGTCGCGCCCGGCGCATCCGAATGATAGTCGGGCGACAGCACGCGATGCGCCATCTTCAGCGCCGTCCTGTCGTGGAAAAAGCCGATAGCCTCGGGGCCCTTGTCGAGGAAGGCGTCCACCAGTTCGGCATTGAAACGATTGCCCGCCTCGGCCTGGATATAGCTGCGCGCCGCCTCGCGGCTGTCGGCCATGTCGGCCGCCGCGGCGATCGGATTGCACGGCACCCAGATCGCGCCGCCAGAAATGGCGGTGGAGCCGCCGAAGAACGCGGATTTCTCGATGATGACCGGATGAAGCCCATGGTGGTGGGCCGAGATCGCCGCCGCCATGCCCGCGGCGCCCGAGCCCACGACCAGAAGGTCGCAAGCCTCGGGCAGGTCCGGCAGATCAGGATTCGGCATGAATGGCCTCCTGGCGCGGAAACCGGCCGATGGCCCAGCCGCCGTCCACAGTCAGCACCTGGCCGGTGATGAACGACGCCTCGTCCGAGGCGAGGAAGCGGACGGCGCGGGCCACGTCCTCGGGCGTGCCGACGCGGCGCAGCGGGCAGCCGTCGATCATCTGGTGCCGCCGCCATGGCTCGCTGCGGATGCGGTCGGCGGTCAGCGGCGTCTCGATCAGGCCGGGCGCGACGGCATTCACCCGGATGCCGTTCGGGCCGAAATCGGTGGCCATCTGCCGTGTCAGCCCGATCACCGCCGCCTTCGACGCGGAATAGCCGCAGGAGTTCTGGGCGCCGATCAGCCCGAAGATCGAGGCGGTGTTGACGATGGCGCCGCCCCCCGTGCCCATCATCCGCTGCACCGCCCAGCGGGACAGGCGGAAAAGGCCAAGCACGTTGATGTCGAAATAGCGGGTGAAGTCCTCGTCCGCGGTATGCAGCGCATGGGCGCCGCGCGCGATGCCGGCATTGTTGACCAGGATATCCAGCCGCAGCCCGGCGCCGTCCAGCACCGCGCCGATCCGCTCCGGCAGGGCCGGGTCGGTGACGTCGCCCCGGACGGCCGTCACCTGCGGGCGGGCTGCCAGCGTCTCGATGCCCGCCGGTTCGCGATCCACGACCAGGACATGGGCGCCGGCCGCGAGCAGCGCCTCGGCGATCGCAAGGCCGATCCCCTGCCCCGCGCCAGTGACGATGGCCGTGCGCCCGGCCAGGTTGGTTGGTTCCAGCATGTCCTCCTCCCCGTCTCAGAACGCTGCCGTGCCGCCGACCGAGCGGCCGCCATCCACGATCAGCACCTGCCCGGTGACATATTCCGCCCGCGGATCGACGAAGAAGGCGACCGCATGGGCGATATGTTCGGGCGCGCCCAGCCTGCCCGTGGGCTGCTGGATGCGCAGCCCCTCCAACCCCTCGGACCGTTCCAGCAGCATGTCGGTGGCGATCACGCCCGGCGCCACCGCGTTCACGGTGATCTGCCGCCCGGCAAGTTCCAGCGCCAATGCCTTGGTAAAGCCGGCAACCGCCGCCTTTGAGGCGACGTAATGCGCATAGTTCCGCGCCCCGAAGGCCGCGCGCGACGCGAGGTTCACGATCCGCCCGCCTTCGGGCAGCACGCGCGCCGCCTGCTGGCAGAGGGTGAACATGGCGACCAGATTGACCTCGTACATCCGGCGAAAGTCATCGGCGGTCAGCGCGTCGAACGCACAGGTGTTGAAGATGCCGGCATTGTTGACCAGCACGCGCAGGTTGTTGGCGCCGTCGATCAGCGCCTGGGTCGCCGCCGGGTCGGTGATGTCCAGCACGGCGGCGCGGGCGCTACGGCCCTTGGCGACAAGCTGGCGCACGGTTTCATGCGCGCCGTCGGCGGCGCGGTCGGCCACGATGACGGCGTGGCCCTCGTCGGCCAGGCGATGCGCGATGGCCCGGCCTATGCCCGAGCCTGCGCCCGTCACGATTGCGGTGGGAAGCGATTGAGAAGTCATGGGATCACCAGTCGGTCTGGCAGTTGACGGAAAGCTTGCGCGGAAACAGGCGGCGGGGCGTCAGTTCACGCCGAAGGTGGCCTCGTCCACCCTGGAATAGATCTGCTCGTTCACCAGCCACGCGATGGCCTCGGCATCGTTGCGATCAACCCCTTCCAGGAGCTTCGTCCACTTGCGGGTCAGCGCCAGGTATTCCTCGATGATCGGCGTGGGATCGTCGATGCCGCGCTGCTCCATGGTGCGCTTGGCCAGCCCTGCCAGCATCCCGTCCTGGAACTCCTTCAGCTTCGCCTCCATTCCGGGCGCGGGGTCCGAGATGACGACCCCGCGTTCGGCCGCCCCCTTCAGCGCCGAATCCACCCCTTGCCGATAGGCCACCTGGGACCGGGCCAGCGCCAGCCCCGCCAGGTCCAGGATGGCCCGGCGATCCTGGGGCGAAAGGCCGGACCAGAAGTCCCGGTTCAGCACATAGCTCGCCCCGAGCGAGGCCCCCTGCGGCAGGCGGTTCACATGCTTGACGATCTCCTGGAACTTGTAGCCGAATTCCAGGTTGGTGGGGTCGGACAGCGTGCAGTCCAGCGACCCGCGCTCGAGCCCGGTATAGACATCGGTCATCGGCACCGCGACCGGCGTGGCGCCCAGGAAGGCGATCCATTCGTTTTGCGCCGTGCCGGCGGTGCGGATCTTCAGCCCCTGGACCGAGGCCGGGTCCGAAATCTCCTTCATGCAGAAGAAGTTGTAGATCGGCGTGGAATAGCCGCCCAGGAAGACGGCGTCATGCCTGCCGTATTCGGCGATCATCTCGGGATTGAGCATGCCGATCTCGGTCAGGGCGAAGGCTGCGGCATAATCGTCCACCGCCAGGAAGGCCAGGTCGTTGATCAGCCCCGACAGCGGCAACTCGGAGGGCGTGTAAGAGGCAGCGACGATGCCCAGCTGCGCCACGCCGTCGCCGATGGCTTGCAGCGTGGTGGGTGCCGGGACCAGCGAGCCCGAGGAATAGACCTCGAATTCGACGCGGTTGTCCGTGGCGGCCGCGATCTCCTTGACGAAAGGCTCATAGGCCACGGCGTTCAGGATATGCGAAGGCGCCATCCAGTTCGTGGCCTGATAACTGTCGGCCAGGGCGGCCGCCCCGAGAAGCGGCATCGCGGCCGCGGTTGCAAGCAGTCGTTTCATTCTGTTTCTCCCTTGGCGGCTGTTGTGCCATTCCCGTCCGAAGGCCCCGGTCCGCCGCTGACGGGCCGGGGTCGCAGTCTCACTCGACGCCAAAGGTGTTTTCGTCGATCCCGTCGTACAGGTTCGCCTTGAGGATCGCGGCGACCGCATCGGCATCGGTCCGGTCCACCTCGGCGACAAGCTTGCGCCACTTCTCCTCAAGCGCGACGAACTCGGCCAGCACATCGGTCGGATCCTCGATCCCCCGTTCCGCGACGGCCTTGGCCGGCAGGTCCTTGACCACCTGCGCCTGGAAGGCGGCAAGCCTGTCTCGCAATTCCTGCGTGGGCTCGGTGATCTTCAGCCCGCGCTCTGCCGATCCGGCCAGCGCCGCCTCGACGCCGACATGATAGGCAACCTGCGAGCGGGCCAGGCCAAGCGCGACATTGTCCAGCAGGATGCGCCGCTGCGCCGGTTCCAGCCCGGCCCAGAAGTCCTTGTTGAAGACATAGGTCGCGCCCAGGACCACGCCCTGCGGCAGGGTGTTCACGGTCCTGGCGACCTCCCAGAACTTGTTGCCCTTGTCGAGGTTGGTGGCGTCCGAAAGCGTGCAGTCGATCGAGCCGCGCTCGAGCCCGGAATAGACATCGGCGATGGGGACTGAAACCGGCACCCCGCCCAGGGACTGGATCCATTCCGTCTGCGCCGTGCCCGCCACCCGGACCTTCTTGCCCGCCACATCCCCGGGCGAGACGATCTCGCTCATGCAGATGAAGTTGTAGAAGGGCGTCGAATAGCCGCCCAGAAAAATCCCGCCATTGCTTTCCCACTCGGCGCGGATCTTCTCGTTGGTCAGGCCCAGCTCGGTCCAGGCGAAGGCCGCGGCCAGGTCGTCCCTGGCGGCGAAGGCCAGGTCGTTCACCGTATTGTTCAACGGCAGTTCCGAGGGCGTATAGGGCGGATAGACGATGCCCAGCTGCGCCACGCCGTCGGCGATGCCCTGCATCGTGGTCGGCGCGGGCACCAGCGCGCCCGAGGAATAGATCTCGAACTCCATCGCCCCGTCCGTCGCCTCGGCCACGTCCTTGGCGAATTGCTGATAGGGAAACTCGTTCAGGATATGCGCGGGCGCCATCCAGTTGGTCGCCTGCCAGGTCTCGGCCGAGGCCGAAGCGGCCAGGACGGGCAGCAGGCCGATGCCCAGAAGCAGTCTTTTCATGATTCTCTCTCCCCAGGGTTGGACATGCCGGGCCGCGCTCCCATCGCGGCACGGCGAAAGGCGGTCAGCGGGTGGTCATCATGCCCGGCAGCCAGAGGCTGATCTGCGGAAAGGCGATCAATGCTGCCAGGACGAACAGATCGACCACGATGAACCAGGTCACGCCGGCGAAGATCTGGTTCAGCGTGACCCTGTTGCCCAGCGAGGTCTTGATGACGAAGACATTCATGCCGACCGGCGGGCTGATGAGGCCGATGGTCATCAGCTTGATGACCAGGATGCCGAACCAGGTCAGGTCGATGCCGTGCTGTGCCAGCAGGGGCGCCAGCACCGGCATGGTCAGCAGCATGATCGAGATTTCCTCCATGAAGGTGCCCATCAGCACCAGGATGATGCAGACCAGGATCACCACGGTCATGGCGCTGTAGCCGTCGAAGAACCCCATCACCCAGGTCGGGATGGTCGCCAGCGCGATGAAGCGGGCGAAAAGCGCCGCGCCCAGCACGATCATGAAGATCGCCGAGGTGCCGGCCGCCGTGTCGATCACCGACCGCTTCAGCATCGCCAGGCTCATCCGGCCGCGCAGCGCGGCGATGATGCAGGCCAGGAAGGCGCCGACCGCGCCGGATTCCGTCGCCGTGAAGGCGCCGGTGAAGATGCCGCCCATCACGATGAAGGTGACCACCGGCAGCGGCCATGCGTCGCGCAGCAGCGCGGCCTTTTCGGCGCGGGTGGTGTGGTCGACATAGCGCGGGGCAAGGTCGGGGTTCAGCATGCAGCGCGTGGTGATCATCAGCATGAAGGCCACCGCCGTCAGGATGCCGGGGATGACGCCGGCCATGAACAGCGTGTTGATCGAGGTATCGACCAGCAGGCAATAGACGATCATCAGCACCGAAGGGGGGATCAGCGCCGCCAGCGTGCCCGAGGCCGCGACGGAACCCGTCGCAAGGCCGGGATTGTATTTGCTGTCCAGCATCTCGGGCACGGCGATGCGCGAGAAGGCGGCCGAGGTCGCGACGCTCGAGCCGCTGGCGGCGCCGAACAGGGCCGAGGCGAAGACGGTCGAGGAGGCAAGGCCGCCGGGGATGCGCGCCAGGAAGATGCGGGCCGCGCCGAACAGGCCGCGCGTCAGCCTGGCCTCGACCGCGACGAAGCCCATGAACAGGAACATGGGGATCGCCGACAGGTTCCAGTCCCCGATCAGGTTGAACGGGATGGCCTTGGTGATGCCGATGGCGGGCTTCAGCCCCATCATCGCCCAGATGCCGAAGAATGCGGTCGAGCCCATGGCCACCCCGATGGGCACGCGGATACCGATCAGCAGCAGGATGGCTGCAACGCCGGCCAGGCCTATTTCAAGACGTTCCATGGCGTGACCTCAGATATCCAGGGCATGGGCGGCGGTGCGGATACGGCCCCGGTCCCCCAGGACCAGCCGCAGCAGGATGACCACGACCGCAAGCAGGAAGCCGAAGGGCAGCAGGAACTTGGCCGGCCAGGTGGTGATCCGCCAGATGCCGTCCACCGTCTCGCCGATGCGCCAGGCATGGACGGCCACGCCCCAGGAAAACCAGCCGAGAATGGCGTAGTAGACGACCGAGACCATGTCGGCGAGCTTGAGCATGACGGCCTGCGCATGGGGCGGAACCTTTTCATACACGACCTCGACGACGATCGATCCGCCCGCAGCCTCGACCCAGGCCAGCGGCAGGAAGACGCAGGCGATCATGTAATAGGCCGCCACCACCTCGGCCGTGCCGGGCAGGGGCGCGTTGAAGGCGTATTTGCCGATCACGTCGATCATGACGTGAACCATCATCAGCAGGACCGTCACCCCTGCTGTCCATCCCAGAAGATGGGTCAGTTTTTCCGTCAGCTTGACCATCACGCCCTCCCCGGCGTCATTGCATGCGATAGCCGCCGTTCACGTCGATGACGGCGCCGGTGATGTAGGCCGCGTCCGGCCCCATCAGGAACGACACCGCCCCCGCCACATCCTGCGGCGTGCCGATACGGTTCAGCGGGATATTGGCCGCGACCGTCGCATCCCGCTCGGGCGGCAGCGACTGCCGCAGCATCGGCGCATCGATCAGGCCCGGGGCCACCGCGTTCACCGTGATGCCCAGGTTCGCGGCCTCGCGCGCGCCGGCCTTGACCAGCGCCATCACCGCCCCCTTCGAGGCGATATAGGCCGCGCTGGAACGATAGCCGCCCAGCTGGGCCGCCACCGAGGCGAAGCCCACGAACCGCCCACCCGCGACGGCCCGACGGCCCGCGCCGCGCAGGTATTCCCGCAGCAGCAGGAAGGTGCCGGTCGAATTGATCGCCTGCGTCCGCTCCCAATCCGCCAGCAGGATGTCGGTGATCGGCGGGCGGTCGCCATTGGCAGCGAAGAGCAGAATCCCGGCGGCGGCGACCACATGCCCGACGGGCTGGCCCAGCGCCTCGGCCTCGGCAAAGGCAGAGATCACCGCGGCTTCATTCGCGACATCCAGCGCGATGGCGCGATGGCCCCGTCCCGGCAGCGCATCCGCGACCCGTCCTGCCGCCGCCTGCGACAGGTCCGCGGCCAGGACCGCAAAGCCGTCCCGGGCAAGGCGATGGCAAACGGCTTCCCCGATGCCGCCGGCAGCGCCGGTGACAAGCACGATTCCAGACATGGCCTGAGACTCCTCCATCTCGTTGCAAACGTAATGAACACATTTTGCCGTGTATTGCAAAAGGAATCTGCGTGAGATAGATGTTTTGGATACATTTCATCTTTGCCTACCCGAGGGGGAACCCTTTGAGCCAAGCCCATACCAGCACCGAAGTCGCGACGCAGAAACTGCGCGAAGCCATTCTCAGCGGCGAGCTCCTGCCGGGCGACAAGCTGCATCAGGATCGGTTGGCGGAGATGCTGGGCATCTCGCGCACGCCCCTGCGCGCGGCGCTGACGGCGCTGGCGCAAAAGGGGCTGGTCTCATATGCCAGCAATCGCGGCTTCTATGTGCGCGAATTCTCGTTCGCCGAGGTATCCGGCGCCTTCGAGGTGCGCGCCGAACTGGAGGCGCTGGCCTGCCGCCTGGCCGCCGGCAACATGACCGACGAGGCGCGCCGTCACCTGGCCGATCTGGTGGCCGAGGGCGACAGGCTCCTGAGTCCCGGTACGTTGCTGCCTGAAAACCTGGCCGATTACCGGCGGATGAACGTCAATTTCCACACGGCGGTGATGACGCTTTCCGGCAATGCCTGGATCATGGAATTCGTGCAAAGCCTGCACAACGTGCCGGCCGCATCGGACCGGGTGATCATGTGGCGCGACTTCCGCGTGCTCGAGAGATCCCATGACGATCACCACCGCATCGCCCATGCCCTGTCCAAGGGCCAGGGTGAACGCGCCGCCGCGCTCATGCGCGAGCACATCACCTTCGCCCTGGAGCATCTGCACGAGCAGATGAAGCTCTACCCGCAGGATTTCCTGCGCATGCCCAGCTTTGACAAGCCCGCAAAAGGCCGCAACGGCAACCGCAACCGGAGAAACCCCCGATGACCATCCGCCTCTTCTTCTCGCCCGCCTCGCCCTTCGTGCGCAAGGTGATGGTCGTCGCGCATGAGCGCGGCGTCGAGATCGAGAAACTGCCCTCGGCCGCCTGGCCGGTCAAGCGCGACCCCGAGATCGTGCGCCACAACTCGACCGGCAAGGTGCCCTGTCTGCTGCTCGAGGACGACACCCCGGTCTTCGACAGCCGGGTGATCTGCGCCTATATCGATTCCAGGGGCATGGTGGGGGACACGCTGTATCCGCAGGACGCGCGGCGCTTCACCGTCCTGACGCTCGAGGCGCTTGGCGACGCGATTCTCGAGGCGGCATTGCTGCACCGCTACGAAAACGTGCTGCGGCCCGAGGAGAAGCGCTGGGACGACTGGTCGCGCGGGCAGATGGAGAAGGTCGATTCCGGCCTCGATGACCTGGAAGGCCGCTGGTTCGACAACATTTCGGACGGCTTCCATGCGGGCAGCATCGCCGCGGCCTGCGCCCTCGGCTATCTGGACTTCCGCTTTGCCGCCAAGGACTGGCGCGGAACCCATCCGAAGCTTGCCGAATGGTTCGCCGAGGTTTCGGCGCGCCCGTCGCTGGCCGCGTCGGTGCCCACGGCCTGAACGAAACGCATCCCGTGCAAGGATGCGGGCTTAAGCCCTGGCATCATCCCCGGCGCTACCAGTTCGGTTCGCGCGGGATCAGCGCGATCAGTTCCGTCAGCGCCGGCATCGCAGCACGGGTCTTGCGGGTCAGCGCGCCATAGGGATCAAGCTCGTGGGTCAGCATGACGGGCAGGATCGCCATCATCCCGCTGGAAACATAGTGCAGCGCCACGGAATGCGGCACCACCGCGATCATGGCGCCGTGCTGAAGCAGGGTCGCGGCCGTCAGGATCGAGGCCGTTTCAACCACATTCGCCGGGGTTTGCATCCCGGCCTCGCGGAAGGACGCCTCGACCACCTGCCGCAGCGGGCTGGAGCGAGGCTGCAGGATCCAGGCCGTATCAGCCAGATCGGACAGCGACAGGTCGGATCGCGCGCATAGCGGGTTCTGTGTGCCGCAGACGATGGACAGGCGTTCGGGCCCGAACGGGGTGAACACGATGTCACGCCCATGCTCGGCCGATACGGGCCTGCCAATCACCACGTCCAGCCGCCCCTGTTCCAGCATCGGGATCAGCGCGTCGCTGGTATCAACGGTTATCGTGACGTCCAGAAACGGGCGCCGCTGCTTCAGCTGGGCGATGGCGATGGACAGGGGACCGGCGGCGGCGGTGATCATGCCGACGGCCAGCCGCCCCGCCGTGCCCGAGGCCAGTCCCGCCAGCTCCTCGCGCATGGCGCCCACGTCCGAGATGATCAGATGGGCATGGCGGATCAGCGCCGCGCCATAGACGGTGGCGGCCATGCCCCGGCGCCCCCGTTCGAACAAAGGCAGGCCCAGGGCCAGTTCCAGCTCCGCCAGCATCTTGGTCGCGGCCGGCTGGCTGATGCCGATACGGTCGGCGGCCTTGCGCAGGCTGCTCAGTTCATCAATGGCGACGACCAGGGCCAGCTGGCGCAGCCGCAGCCGGCCAAGCAGCGAGGACAGGGCGGGAACGGACAAAGCGATAACCATAGGCTATATTAGCATCGCGCAAAGCAAATTGACAGCTATCACACGCTTGGGGTTCCCTTGCCGCGTTATCGGAGGAGGACAAGGGGATGGAGAGACTGGGCAAGCTGGCCCTGCTGGTGCTGCGCGTCTTCATGGTGACGGCGCTGACGGCGATGATCGTGCTGGTGTTCCTGAATGTCGTGCTGCGTTACGGCTTCAATTCCGGCATCAGCATGTCCGAGGAACTGTCGCGCACCCTGTTCGTGTGGCTGACCTTCATGGGCGCCGTGCTGGCGCTCTATGACCACGGGCATCTGGGCGTCGACAGCCTGGTGCGGCGGCTGCCCCGAAGGGGCCAGGTCGCCTGCGCCTTGCTGTGCGACGGGCTGATGCTGTTCTGTTCGGGCCTGTTGCTGGTCGGCAGCTGGAAGCAGGTGCTGATCAACTGGGGCAACGCGGCGCCCGTCTCGGGCCTGCCCATCGGCCTGACCCACCTGGCGGCCTTCCTGTCCAGCATCGGCCTGATCGCAGTGATCGGGGCGCATCTGCTGCGCGTCCTGACCGGACGGGCCGGGGCCAGCGACCTGGTGCAGGTCGTCGAGAGCGAGGACATCGCCCCCGAGATCCGGCCGGAGGCCGCACGATGACCGTCGCGATCTTTCTGGGCTCCCTGCTGGGCTCGATGGCCCTCGGCCTGCCCATTGCCTTTGCTCTGATCCTCTGCGGCGTGACGCTGATGCTGCATCTGGACATGTTCGACGCCCAGATCATCTCTCAGAACCTGGTCAGTGGCGCCGACAGCTTTCAGCTGCTGGCCATTCCGTTCTTCCTGGTCGCGGGCGAGTTCATGAATGCCGGCGGCCTGTCGCGCCGCATCGTCGATCTGGCCACCGCGCTTGTCGGGCATTTCCGGGGCGGGCTGGGCTATGTCGCGGTGCTGGCCGCCATCGTCATGGCCAGCATGTCGGGTTCCGCCGTGGCGGATACCGCCGCCGTCGGCGCCATGCTGATCCCGATGATGCGCAAGGCAGGCTATGACGTGAACCGGTCCTCGGGTCTGATCGCGGCGGGCGGCATCATCGCGCCGGTCATCCCGCCCTCGATCCCCTTCATCATCTTCGGCGTGGCCGCCGGGGTGTCGGTGAAGAAGCTGTTCATGGCGGGCATCGCACCGGGTTTGATGATGGCGCTGTTCCTGGTCGGGACCTGGTGGCTGGTGTCGCGCAAGGACGCGGTGCCGGTGGCGCCGCGCCAGCCGCTGCGCGTCGTCGGCAAGCGCTTCAAGGAGGGCATCTGGGCGCTGATGATCCCGCTGCTGATCATCGTCGGCATCAAAGAGGGCATCTTCACGCCTACCGAGGCAGGCGTGGTCGCGGCGGTCTATTCGCTGTTCGTCGGCATGTTCGTCTATCGCGAGCTGAAGCCCGCGCAGCTGTTCCCGCTGCTGCTGGCGGCGGGGCGGACGACCGCGGTGGTGATGTTCCTGGTCGCCGCCGCCGGGGTCGCGGCCTGGCTGATCACCATCGCCGACCTGCCGCAGACCGTCATCGCCATCCTGGAGCCGCTGATCGACCGGCCGATCCTGCTGATGGCGGTCATCATGGTGATCGTGGTGATCGTCGGCACCGCCCTCGACCTGGTGCCGACGATCCTGATCCTGACGCCGGTGCTGATGCCGCTGATCAAGCAGGCGGGGATCGACCCGGTCTATTTCGGGGTGCTGTTCATCATGAACAACGCCATAGGCCTGATCACGCCGCCGGTGGGCACGGTGCTGAACGTGATCTGCGGGGTCAGCCGGATCACGATGGACGATGTGGTCAGGGGCGTCTGGCCCTTCCTTCTGGCGCATCTGCTGCTTCTGGCGCTGCTGACGCTGTTCCCGCCCCTGGTGCTGGTGCCGATGACCTGGTTCATGGGGGGCTGACGATGGAGGATCTGCACATCCCCCGCGACTTCCCGGTCTTCGACGCCCACCAGCATTTCTGGGATCCGCAGGCGAATTATCACCCCTGGCTGTCGGACGAGCCGCCGATCCCCTTCCGCTATGGCGATTACCGGCCGATCCGCAAACGCTATCTGCCCCCCGACTATCTGGCCGAGGCCGCGCCCATCAATGTCGTGGGCAGCGTCTATGTGGAAACCGAATGGGATCCCGCCGACCCGGTGGGCGAGACGCGCTATGCCCATCGGCTTGCCGATGCTTATGGCTTTCCCAATGCCGTGGTCGCCCAGGCCTGGCTTGACCGCGCCGATGCCGCCGGCCTGATCGCGGAACAGGCCGGCTTCCCGCTGGTCCGCAGCCTGCGCCACAAGCCGGCGGCGGCGGCCTCGGCCGACCGGGCGCGGCGCGGGCGGGCGGGCGGGATGGACGACCCGCGATGGCGCGAGGGCTTCGCGCAACTGGGCCGGCACGGCCTGATGTTCGACCTGCAGGTGCCCTGGTGGGAGCTTGACGCCGCCGCCGACCTGGCCGCCGATTTCCCGGCCACGACCATCGTGCTGAACCACGCCGGCCTGCCCGCCGACCGCAGCCCCGAGGGGCTGGAAGCCTGGCGGCGGCATATGGCGCGGCTGGCGCGGCATCCGAACGTGGTGGTGAAGATCTCCGGCATCGGGCTGAAGGGCCGGCCCTGGAGCCTGGTCGACAACGGGCCGGTGATCCGCGACGCCATCTCGATCTTCGGCTGGCAGCGCTGCATGTTCGCCAGCAACTTTCCCGTGGACAGCCTGGTCGGCGGATTCGCCAAGATCTTCAACGGGTTCTATCAGGCGGTGCGGGGCCTGTCCGACGGCGCCCGGCGCGCGCTGTTCCACGATAACGCCATCGGCATCTATCGGCCCGCACCGCAAGCCATGCCACAGAAATCGACAATGGGAGGAGCCATTCGATGACCAAACTGACGAAACTCTGCGCGCTTCTGGCGACGACGGCCCTGATGACCGGCGCCGCCTGGGCCGAGATCGGCGAACATGTCCTGCGCCTGGGCACGCCGCTGCCCGACGGCCATCCGCTTTCCCAGGCGGCGGTGAAGTTCGCCGACCTGGTGGCCGAGAAGTCCGGCGGCAAGATCGAGGTCAAGGTCTATCCCGGCGCGACGCTGGGCAACGAATTGCAGATGCAGTCGGCCCTGCAAGGCGGCACGCAGGATTTCTCGATCGGCACGACCACGACACTGGCCGGCATGGTGCCCGAATTCTCGGCCATCGACATGCCCTATCAGTTCCGCAGCACCGCCGAGGCCGACGCGATCCTTGACGGCGAGATCGGCACCCAGCTGTTCGCCAAGCTGGAACCCAAGGGCCTGATCGGCCTGGCCTATATGGAACAGGGCTTCCGCCACACCACCAACAGCACCCGCCCGATCACCAGGTGGGAGGATTTCGAGGGGCTGAAGATCCGCGTCCAGCCCTCGGCGCTTTACATCGACATGTTCAACCAGCTGGGCGCCAACGCGGTGCCGATGACCATCAACGAGGTCTATACCGCGATGGAAACCCGCGCCATCGACGGCCACGAGAACAGCCTGACCGCCATCGACGCCAACAAGTTCCAGGAGGTCCAGAAATACCTGAGCCTGACCGGACACTCCTATAACGCCGTGGTCCTGCTGATGGGCAAGCCGTCCTTCGACAAGCTGAACGAGGAGGAGATGCAGATCATACGCGAGGCCGCGGCCGAGGCCCGCGACTTCCAGCGCGACCTGACCCGCGCCCAGACCGAGGGGCTGCTGGCCAAGCTGGCCGAGGATGGCATGGAGGTGAACGAGGTCACGCCCGAGGAACAGCAGCGCCTGGCCGAACGGCTGCAACCGGTCGTCGATGCCAATCGCGACTCGATCGGCGCGGAATGGATGGCGGCCTTTACCTCCGCGCTTGAAAAGCTGCGCTGACTTCTTCCGCCGCGGCGCACTTCACCCCGGGCTCATGCAGAATGCCGATGACCTGTTCCGCGGTCGGTCGTGCCTTCTTCATCATTCGTCTGCGCGTTGGAAAGGACTCCAGTCGCAGATGGAGGAAAAAGCCCGTGGCAGGTCAACGCCTCGGAAACCGCAGGCCACGCACCATCGAGGGTGGCGGGTCAGGAGCGCGTTCACCCGCTCGTCGATTGCGGCGCACAAGCGGCCGGCCTGGCTCTTGGTCATCCCGCTGGACCAGGCGGTGCAGGGCCATGAAGGCTTCGACCACGGTGCGGCGAAGAAATTCGTGCTCGCCCCGCATGGCCTGCCGGCGACCTGAGAGCGGCCGAACCGGCCGGTCCTCGCCCCCGATCAACCGCCCCCCTGCCAAGGGGGGCGCGTCAGTAGGGCAAGCCGACATAGTTCTCTGCAAGATCGCGCCGGGCGGTTTCCGATTCCGCCAGATGCACCAGGCTGGCGCGGCGCATCTGCGCGGCGAAGCCGTCCTCGTCGTCGAAGCGATGCAGCATCATGGTCATCTGCCAGCTGAAACGCATCGCCTTCCAGATCCGGCGCAGCGCGCGCTCGGAATAGCTGTCGAGCCCGGATTCGTCGCCCCGCTTCAGCGCCGCGATCAGCGCCTGGTGCAGATAGAACACGTCCGAAGCCGCAAGGTTCAGGCCCTTGGCGCCGGTGGGCGGCACGATATGGGCCGCATCCCCGACCAGGAACAACCGCCCCCATCGCAGCGGCTCGGAGACGAAGCTGCGCAGCGGCGCGATGGATTTCTCGATCGAGGCGCCGGTGACGAGGCGCTCGGCCGCATCCGCGGGAATGCGCTGGCGGAATTCGTCCCAGAACCGCTCATCCGACCAGTCCGCGACCGTATCGGTCAGCGGCACCTGCACATAGTAGCGCACCAGGTTGGCATTGCGCATCGAGGCCAGCGCGAAGCCGCGCGGCGCGTTCACATAGATCAGTTCGTGGTCAAGCGGCGGCGTCCGCGCCAGAATGCCGAGCCAGCCGAAGGGATAGACCCGCTCGAAGCTGCGCCGCCGCGCCTCGGGAATGGTCCGGCGCGAGACGCCGTGGAAACCGTCGCAGCCCGCGACATAGGCGCAGGAAAGCCGCCTGCTCTGGCCGTTCAGGCTGTATTCCACCGTCGCCCGGGGGCCGTCCAGGTCGAGGATCCGCACGTCCTCGACGCCGTGGATGATGGTGGTGCCCATATGGTCCTGGGCCTTGTAGAGATCCTCGGTGACCTCGGTCTGGCCATAGACCATCACCTGCTTGCCGGTCAGCGCCCTGAAGTCGATCCGCACCGACAGCTCGGTATCGGTGAAGCTGGCCCCGTCATGGGGCATGCCCTCGGCATGCATCCGGGCGCCGACGCCGGCCTCGTCCAGCAGCTCGACCAAGCCCCATTCGAGAATGCCGGCACGGATGCGCGACAGCACATGGTCGCGGCTGGAGCGTTCCAGCACCACCGTTGCGATGCCCGCGCGATTGAGCAATTGCGACAGCAAAAGGCCGGAAGGTCCGCCTCCGACGATGACAACCTGAGTATCCATGGGGTGTTCCGCTTTCAGCTCTGCATGGGATCTTCTAGCCGCCCATGGCGCTGCCGCAAATGGACAGGCAAGGCCTGGAATGGTATTTTTCGGGCATGTCCCTGCAATCTTCCATTCCCGTTTTCGACCTGTTCGGAGAGACCGGCGCCTTTCCAGACGTCATCCATTGCGAGCGGATCCGCGACCGCGCCCGCCTGTATGACTGGGAAATATTCCCGCACAGGCACCGCGAGATGGCCCAGGTGCTGCTGATGCGGCATGGCACCGCCCGGGTGCGGCTGGACGGGCGCGAGCAGGCCCTGAACGAGGGGAGCTTCCTGTTCATTCCGGCACAATTCGTGCATGGCTTCCAGTTCTCACGGGGCAGCGAGGGGCTGGTACTGTCCTTTCCCCTGCCGGTGGTGAACGCCATCGCGGCGGCACCGGACAGGCTTGCGCATCGCCTGTCGCATCCGTTCAGCGCCAGCGACGATGGCCGGATCGCCCGGATGGCGCAACACATCCATGACGCGTTCGACGGCACCGGCGGTTTCCGCGCCAGCCTGCTTCTGGCGCTGGCACAGGCCCTTCTGGTGGTCGTGGCCGAGATCGGGGAACGCCATCACGAGCAGGTCGAACCCCTGCCCCGCCGCCGCATGCTGGCCTTCGAGCGACTGATCGCGCAGAACCTGGGCCAGAACTGGAGCACGCGCGACTATGCCGCCGCCCTGGGCATCACCCCGGGCCATCTGAACCGCATCTGCCGCGCCGCCGTCGGCAGCAGCGCCTCGCAGCATATCGAGACGGCGCTGATGATCGAGGCGCGCCGGCTGCTGGCCTTCACGCAACTGTCGGTGGCCGAGATCGGCTACCGGCTGGGCTTCAGCGACCCGCCCTATTTCTCCCGCCGGTTCCGGCGGATGACCGGCGAGACGCCATCGACCTATCGGGCGCGGTTCTCCCGGTAAGGCAGAAGGATCCCGGTCGCCCGTCGCCGGCCCCAAGGCAAGGCGGCGGACGGCCTTCGGGCCGGCAGCGCCGGTCACGACGCCTGGCGGGATGCCGGGGACAGGCCGGCGGCGCCGGCCGCGGCGACGCTCAGCCCGAAGGCCAGCGAGGTCAGCAGGATCGGCCGGAAGCGCTGTTCGGAAGCCTTGCGCACCGCCTTCGGCACGGTCTTGCCCAGCACCGTCCGGTCGCGGGCGGACCCAACGATCATGGAGCTGTTCCCGCCGGTCAGTCCGATCACGGTCGGCAGGCCCACCTGAGAAACAGACTCCGTTCGACTGGCCGCCGATCCAAGGCTGCGCGGCCGCCGCCACCGCCGAAGCTGCTGCCGATACCGCTCGCAATGCGCAGATCTTCGACGATACCTGCGCCGCGTGCCACTGACCTGGTCCCGGCAATCCGGACAACGCCTTCAAGCCCGGCACCAAGGCCCTGCGCAACAAGCATGGTGGCCAGTTGCCGGCGCTGCTGACCGAGCTCACCGAACCTCACACCGACATCGTGGCCTTTCCTGTGCAACGACGCCCTGATCATGCCGTTCTGTCGCAAGACCGAGATCGGAGGCACCGATCTTGCGGCGCGGGCACATTGCGTCGGCAAGGGCGGCGTGCTGGCGATGGAGAGAGCGCCACGCGGCGCATGATGATCGCGCGCCTGGGCGAGGTCATGGGTGTCGCCGGGTGCGCCGACTGGCTGGCCCTGGACGAATCGGGCTGCATCACCGGTGCGGATTGCGCCTTCGACGGCGGAGCCACCGCCTGGTGAACCGCCCGCCCCGCCCGGCGCAGGAGTGGGCGCTGTATACATCGACCCGCACCTGGCGCTATCAATGTATACAGAATCCTCGATTCTTCTTCGTATAATACAACTTTCGTCTTAGGTTATCGCTGAATATTTGCCAGAGCCCGGTTTCAATGTATACATAAACGCAGGGAGAGAACGCGCATGACCAGCAAGGATTCGATCAGGACCGGCACCACACAGACGGTGCGCGCCGCCATGACGCTGCGCGACATGATCATCGGCGGCCGCCTGGCCCCCGACCACCGCTATACCGAGACGCAGCTGGCCGAGATGCTGTCGATGTCGCGCACGCCGATCCGCGCGGCGCTGCAGCGCCTGACCGACGAGGGGCTGCTCAGCCCGGTCGCGGCCGGCGGCTACATGGTGCGCCAGTTCCTGCCCAGCGAGATTTCCGAGGCGATCGAACTGCGCGGCATGATCGAGGGCTTCTGCGTACGGCTGCTGGCCGAGCGCGGCCTGCCCCCCGAGACCATCGGCCGCATCGCCGCCATCTCGGACCGGATCGCGGCGCTGCTGGCCCGCGAAGACTTCACCCGCGCCGAGCTGCCGGTCTACGAGCGGCTGAACGCCGAGTTCCACCAGGGGCTGGTCGAGGCCACCGAAAGCAGCCTGCTGATCCAGGAGGCGGCACGCGCCAACCGCCGGCCCTTCGCCTCGGCCAGCGCACTGGTCGGGATGTATGACAGCGACCGCGCCGCAAGGCTGCACCTGCTGATCGGCCAGGACCATCACCGCATCCTGGTCGAGGCGATCCGCAACCGCCAGGGCAGCCGGGCCGAGGCAATCATGCGCGAACATGCGCGGCTGTCGCAGCACAACCTGTCCCGGGCCATGGAGACCAGCGCCACGCTGGAGCGGATCCGGGGCGCAGCCCTGATCCGTCAGCCGGACGAAGCGACCGGCTGACCCGCCAACCCAGTCAACGGCAGCAGAGGAACTGCCGCGAGCCAGAATAGGGAGGAAAACCATATGTATAGACGAAGCCTGCTGCTGGGCGCTGTCCTGGCGGCCTCGACCGCGCTTGCCGGTCTGCCGGCCCTCGCCCAGGGCGAGCCGTTCAAGGTCGGGCTGATCCTGCCCATGACCGGGCCCTTCGCCTCGACCGGGCGCCAGATCGAGGCGGCGGCAAGGCTCTACATCGCCGAGCATGGCGACGAGGTGGCGGGCCGCCGCGTCGAGCTGATCGTCAAGGACGACGCCTCGGTCGCCGACACCACCAAGCGGCTGGCGCAGGAGCTGATCGTGCGCGACAAGGTCGGGGCGCTGGCCGGGTTCGGCCTGACGCCGCTGGCCATGGCCACCGCGCCGCTGTCCACCCGCGCCAGGATGCCGACGGTGGTGATGGCGGCGGCAACCTCGTCGATCACCGAGGCCTCGCCCTATGTGGTGCGCACCAGCTACACCACGCCGCAGGTCACCTCGAAGATCGCCGAATGGGCGGCGAAGGAGGGGATGCGGCGCATCGTCACCGTGGTCTCGGACTATGGCCCCGGCATCGACGCCGAGAAGACCTTCGCCAAGGTCTTCTCGGCCGCCGGCGGCGAGGTCGCGGAAAGCCTGCGGGTGCCGCTGCAGAACCCGGATTTCTCGCCCTTCCTGCAAAAGGTCGCGGATGCCAGGCCGGACGCGGTCTTCGTCTTCGTGCCCTCGGGCGTCGGCGCGCAGTTCATGAAGCAGTTCGTCGAGCGCGGCCTGGACAAGTCGGGCATCCGGCTGCTGGCCGATGGCGGCATCACCGATGATGACATCCTGAACGGCATGGGCGAGCCGGCGCTCGCCGCGATCACCGGCTTCCACTATTCCGCCGCCCATGACAGCGCCGCCAACCATGCCTTCGTCGCGGCCTTCCAGAAGGCCAATGACGGCATGCGGCCGAACTTCATGGCCGTGGGCGGCTATGACGGCATGCACGCGATCTATGCCGCCCTGGAAAAGACCGGCGGCGAGGGCTCGGGCGCGGCGCTGGTCGAGGCGATGCAGGGCCTGTCCTGGGAAAGCCCGCGCGGCCCGGTCAGCATCGACCCCGAGACCCGCGACATCGTCCAGAACGTCTATCTGCGCCGCGTCGAGCGCCGGGATGGCCAGCTCTGGAACGTCGAGTTCGAGACCTTCGAGGCGGTGAAGGACCCGGCCAAAGCCGCCCGCTGACGCCGAGCTTACCTTTCGCGGAGCCTGCCGCGCCGCGCCCCGGCGCGGCCTTGAAGCCCGCATGCCAGGGAAACGCGCAATGACAACCATCCTAATCGACGGGATCGCCTATGGAATGCTGCTCTTCGTCATGGCCTCGGGACTGGCCGTGACCCTGGGGCTGATGAATTTCGTGAACCTCGCCCATGGCGCCTTCGCCATGATCGGCGGCTATGTCACCGCGCTGGCCATGAACCGGCTGGGCATGCCTTTCCTGCTGACCCTGCCGCTGGCCTTCCTGGTGCCGGCGCTGATCGGGGCGGTGGCCGAGCGCATGCTCTATGCCCGGCTCTACCGGCGCAGCCACCTGGACCAGGTGCTGTTCTCGATCGCGCTGGTGTTCATGGCGATGACGGCGGCGGACTGGTTGCTGGGCTCCAGCCAGATGCTCGTCACCCTGCCCGGCTGGCTGCAGGGCCGGTTCGAGATCGCGGGGATCGGCATCGGCCGCTACCGCGCCTTCCTGATCGTCCTTTGCGCGGTGCTGGTGGTGGCGCTGCAGCTGGTGCTGGCCCGCACCCGCTTCGGCGCCAGGCTGCGCGCCGCCGTGGACGACCAGCGCGCTGCGCGCGGGCTTGGCATCGATGTCGGCGGCATCTTCGCCGCGACCTTCGCCATGGGCTCGGGCCTTGCCGGGCTGAGCGGGGCGCTGGGGATCGAGCTGATGGGGCTGGATCCGACCTTCCCGCTGAAGATCATGGTCTATGTGCTGATCGTGGTCACCATCGGCGGCACCGCCAGCCTGACCGGCCCCTTCCTTGCCGCGCTGATCATCGGCACCGCCGATGTCGCCGGGAAATACTACATCCCCGAGCTTGGCGCCTTCCTGATCTATCTGCTGATGATCGTGCTTCTGATCCTGCGCCCGCAGGGCCTGATCGCCCCCGCCCGCTAGAGGACGATACCGATGACCGACACCACCTTCGCCACCCCGGACCGCGCCGCGCCAGCCGGAACCGAACGGCGCGCCGGCCGCGACCTGCTGCGTCGCAGCCGCTGCAAGCCGGCCGAGATCCTGTTCTGGCTGGCCGCCGCCGCCAGCTTCTTCCTGCTGCCCGACCGCCACCTGCTGCTGTCCGAAATCGCCATCCTGGGGCTTTTCGCGCTGTCGCTGGACCTGATCATCGGCTATGCCGGCGTGGTCTCGCTGGGGCATGGCGCCTTCTTCGGGCTGGGCGCCTATGTCGCCGGGCTGACCTCGATCCACCTGACCGCCGAGCCGCTGACCGGGCTGGCGCTGGCGGCGCTGGCCGCCGGGCTGCTGGGGCTGCTGACCGGGCCGCTGCTGCTGTTGCGCGCATCGGACCTGACGCGGCTGATGGTGACGCTGGGCGTGGCCATGCTGCTGCTCGAGGCGGCGAACCGCGCCGCCTGGCTGACCGGCGGCGCCGACGGGCTGCAAGGCGTGATGATCGACCCGCTGCTCGGGCGGTTCGAGTTCGACCTGTTCGGCAGGACGGCCTATGGCTATTGCCTGGTCGTGACCTTCGCGCTGTTCCTGATCGCCCGGCGCGTGGTGACCTCGCCCTATGGGCTGTCGCTGCGGGCGATCCGCGACAATGCGCTGCGCGCCCGCAGCATGGGCATCCCGGTCGGTCCGCGGCTGCTGGCGATCTATGCCTTCTCGGCGCTGATCGCCGGTATCGCCGGGGCGCTGCTGACGCAGACCACCATGTTCGTGTCGCTGGACGTGCTGGCCTTCCACCGCTCGGCCGACGTGCTGCTGGTGCTGGTGCTGGGCGGGGTCGGCTATCTCTACGGCGGGCTGATCGGCGCCATCGCCTTCAAGCTGCTGCAGGACTGGTTCTCGGCCCTGACACCGCAATACTGGATGTTCTGGATGGGGCTGGTGCTGCTGGTCATCGTGCTGGTCGGCCGCGACCGCATCGACGCCCTGCCCCGCGCGATCCTGCACCGCTTCCGCCGGGAGGGTCGGGCATGAGCGCCGCCTTGCAGACCATCGCGCTGGAGAAGCGCTTCGGCGGGCTGACCGCCACCGACAAGGTCTCGCTGACGCTGCGGCACGGCGCGCGCCATGCGCTGATCGGCCCGAACGGCGCGGGAAAGACCACCTTCGTCAACCTGCTGACCGGGGTGCTGCCGGCGAATGGCGGGCAGATCCTGCTTGACGGGCAGGACGTCACCCGCAAGGGCCAGATCCAGCGCGCCCGGCTGGGCATGGGCCGCACCTTCCAGATCAACCAGCTGTTCGGGGCGATGACGCCGGTCGAATCCATCGGCCTTGCCGTGTCCGAGCGCATGGGGGGCGGCGCTGATTTCTGGCGGCGCGTCGGCACCCGCAGCGACATCCTGAACGAGATCGCCGAGCTGGTCGAACGCTTCCGCCTGACCGAGGTGATGGACCACCCGACGCGGCTTCTGCCCTATGGCAAGCAGCGCCTGCTGGAGATCGCCCTGGCGCTGGCCGCGAACCCGCGGGTGCTGCTGCTGGATGAACCGGCAGCGGGCGTCCCCGAAGCCGAGCGCGCCGAGCTGCTGGAGACGCTGGCCCAGCTGCCGCGCGACGTGTCGATCCTGCTGATCGAACACGACATGGACCTGGTCTTTGCCTTCGCCGACCGGATCACCGTGCTGGTGAACGGCGGCCTGTTCGCCGAGGGCAGCGTCGCCGAGATCATGGCAGACCGGCGCGTCCAGGACGTCTATCTGGGGAGCGAGGATCATGGCTGATATCCTGAGCATCGAGGCGCTGCGGGCCGGCCATGGCGAGGCGGTGGTGATCCCCGGGCTGAGCCTGGCCCTGGCCGAGGGCGAGGCGCTGGCGGTGCTGGGCCGCAACGGCGTCGGCAAGACCACGCTTCTGGACAGCATCATCGGCGTCACCCGCCGCTTCGGCGGCAGGCTGGCGCTGGCCGGGCGCGACATCACCCGCCTGCCGCCCGAGGCGCGCGCCCAGGCCGGCATCGGCTGGGTCCCGCAGGAACGCAACATCTTCCGCTCGCTGACGGTCGAGGAGAACCTGACCGCCACCGCCAGGTCCGGCCCATGGACGCTGGCCCGCATCTACGAGATGTTCCCGCGACTGCGGGAACGCCGCGCCAACATGGGCAACCAGCTTTCGGGCGGCGAACAGCAGATGCTGGCCGTCGGCCGGGCGCTGATGCTGAACCCGCGCATCCTGCTGCTGGACGAGCCGACCGAGGGGCTGGCGCCGATCATCGTGAACGAGTTGCTGGCCTCGATCCGCCGCATCATCCGCGACGAGGGCATGGCCACGATCATCGTCGAGCAGCACGCCCGCAAGATCCTGCAGGTCACCGACCGCGCGGTGATCCTCGACCGCGGCGAAATCGTCCACCAGGCCGCCAGCGCCGCGCTGCTGGCCGACCCGGCGCCGCTGGAAAGCCATCTCGGCGTCATCGCGAAAGGAGCGGCGGCATGAGCCTCGACACGCCGGCCCTGCCCCGCTCGGGGCTCGATCCGTTCAGCACCGACTTTTTCGATGACCCCTATCCCGAGCACGAGAAGCTGCGCGAGGCCGGGCCGGTGGTCTGGCTGGAACGCTACGGCGTCCACGCCGTCGCCCGCCATGCCGAGGTGCACCGGGTGCTGAACGACTGGGCCACCTTCTGTTCGTCCCGCGGGGTGGGGCTGCAGGATTTCAGCCGCGAAACGCCCTGGCGCCAGCCCAGCCTGGTGCTGGAAACCGACCCGCCCGAACATGACCGCGCCCGCAAGGTCCTGGCCCGGGTGCTGTCGCCGCTGACCATGCGCGAACTGCGCGACGGCTTCGCCGCGGCCGCCGAGGCGCTGGTCGCCGGCCTGGTCGGGCGCGAGATCGACGGCATCGCCGACCTGGCCCAGGCCTTCCCGCTGTCGGTCTTTCCCGACCGCATCGGCCTTGCCCGCCAGGGGCGCGAGCACCTGCTGCCCTATGCCGGGCTGGCCTTCAACGCCTTCGGCCCGGACAACGCGCTGCGCCGCGAGGCCATGGCGCGCGCCGCCCCGCATGTGGCCTGGGTGACCGAACAGTGCCGGCGCGGGAACCTGTCGCCCGACGGGCTTGGTGCCCGCATCCATGCCGCCGCCGATGCCGGCGAGGTGACGCCCGAGGAGGCGGTTCTGCTGGTCCGCTCGCTGCTGACGGCGGGGATCGACACCACGGTGAACGGCATCGGCGCGGCGCTTTACTGCCTGGCGCGCTTTCCCAACCAGTTCCAGGCCCTGCGCGCCGATCCGAAACAGGCCCGCAATGCCTTCGAGGAGGCGGTGCGCTTGGAAAGCCCGGTGCAGACCTTCTTCCGCACCACCACCCGCGCGGTCGAGCTGGGCGGCGCCATCCTTCCCGAAGGCGCCAAGGTGCTGATGTTCCTGGCATCGGCCAATCGCGATCCGCGCCGATGGGACCGGCCGGATGAATACGACATCGCCCGCAGGACCTCGGGTCATGTCGGCTTCGGCTCGGGCATCCACATGTGCGTGGGCCAGCTCATCGCCCGGCTGGAGGGCGAGGTAGTGCTGGAAGCCCTGGCCCGCCATGCCGCCGCCATCGAGATCGCCGGCCCCCCGGTCCGGTCCTACAACAACACGCTGCGCGGGCTGGCACGCCTGCCGCTGCGCATTCGCTGAGAGGTTGCCATGCTTGATCTGCCCATCGCGCCGCTGGACGAAACCATCACCATCGACCAGCTCACCCTCGCGCCCTATCCGATCTACAGGCGCCTGCGCGCCGAAGCGCCGGTGCTGCGGGTGAAATCCGTCGGCCGCACATTCCTGACCAAGGCGGCCGATTGCAAGTTCGTCAAGGATACGCCCGCGATCTTTTCCTCGGACGATCCGAACACGCCGATGAAGCGCGCCTTCCAGGCCCATACGCTGATGCGCAAGGACGGGCCCGAGCATATGGCCGAGCGCATGGCCATGGCCCCGGCACTGATGCCCAAGACCATCCAGGAGGTCTGGGCGCCGCTCTACCGCAGGCTGGTCGACGTCTATCTCGACCGGCTGCCCCGGGGCGAGGTGGTCGATCTGCACAAGCTGCTGTCGGGCCCCATCGCCGCCCGCATCCTCGCCCATATCCTCGGCATTCCCGAGGCCACGGACGAGCAGATGATCTTCTGGTCGCAGGCGCTGATCGACGGGGCGGGCAATTTCGGCTGGCTGCCCGAGCCCTTCGTGATCTCGGACCATGCCAACCTGGAGATGGACGCGCTGCTGGCCAGGGCAGTCGAGCGGGTGCGCGCCGAGCCCGACCGCTCGGCGCTGTCGGTGATGGTGAACGCCGAAAACCCGATCCCGATGAGCCAGATCGTCGCCAATATCAAGATCGCCATCGGCGGCGGCATCAACGAACCGCGCGACGCGCTCTCGACCATCGTCTTCGGCCTGCTGACCGAGCCCGAGCAGCTCGAGGAGGTGCGCCGCACCGGCAAATGGGGCGCCGCCTTCGAGGAGGGGGTGCGCTGGGTCGCGCCGATCCAGGCCTCGTCCCGGCTGGTGCTGGAGGATGTCGAGATCCGCGGCTTCCGCATCCCCCGAGGCGACACGGTGATGACGATCCAGGCCTCGGCCAATCACGATGAAGAGCTTTTCGACCATCCCGAGCGGTTCGACATCTTCCGGGTCCGCAACCCGCACCAGGCCTTCGGTTCGGGCCCGCATCATTGCGGCGGCGCCCATGTGGCGCGCCGCACCGTGGGCGCGATCATGCTCGAGGCGCTGTTCGAGCGCTTCCCGGACATGTCGCTGCCCGATCCCGGCATCGTCATGTGGCGGGGCTTCGGCTTCCGCGGGCCGATCAACCTGCCCGTCAAGCTGGGCTGATCCCGGCAAACCGCAAGGAGAAATCACCATGAAGATCACCTTCGTCGCCGCAGACGGCACCCGGACCCAGGTCCAGGCCAGAGAGGGCGACAGCGTCATGCACACCGCCGTTCAGAACGACGTGGACGGCATCATCGGCGAATGCGGCGGCTCGATGATGTGCGCAACCTGCCATTGCTATGTGGACGATGGCTGGACCGAGGCCGTGGGCGGGCAGGAAGAGGGCGAAAGCGACCTGCTCGACTGCGCCGCCTCCGAGGTCCGGCCAACCAGCCGGCTGTCCTGCCAGATCCGCATGCGGGCCGAGCTAGACGGCATCGTCATCCACCTGCCGGAATCGCAGCTTTAGGAAGGGCCCATGCAGCGCATCGTCATCATCGGCAGCGGACAGGGCGGCCAGCAGGCCGCCGCCAGCCTGCGGCAAGAGGGGTTTTCGGGCGAGATCCTGATGCTGGGCGAGGAGCCCGGCCTGCCCTATCAGCGCCCGCCGCTTTCCAAGGCCTATATGGCGAACGGCGATGCCGGGGCGCTGCTCTTGAAACCGGCGGCTTTCTACGAACGCTCGGCCATCATGCTGCGCGACGGCGTGCGGGTGACGGCGATCGACCGTGCGGCGCGCGCGGTGCTGACCGGCGACGGCGCGCGCCATGCCTACGATCACCTGATCCTCGCCACCGGGGCGCGCAATGCCCGGCCACCCATCCCCGGCCTCGATGCGCCGGGCGTGGTCGGGCTGCGCAGCCTGGCCGATGCCGAGCGCATCCGCCGGCGCCTGGCCGCGACCCGCCAGGCGGTGGTGGTGGGCGGCGGCTTCATCGGGCTGGAATTCGCCGCCATGGCCCGCGCCGCCGGCGTCGGCGTGACCGTGGTCGAAGCGACGCCGCGGCTGATGGCGCGCGCGGTCTCGCCCGAGATGGCGGCGCATTTCCTCGACCTGCACCGCGCCATGGGCACCGAACTGCTGCTGGGGGTCCAGGCGGCGGGCGTGCTGACCGGCGCCGCCGGCCATGCCGCGGGCGTGGCCCTGGCCGACGGGCGCGAGGTGGCGGGCGACCTGGTGCTGATGGCGACCGGCGTGCGCCCCAATGCCGAGCTGGCCGAGGCGGCGGGGCTGGCCTGCGCCAACGGCATCCTGGTCGATGCGACGCTGGCGACCGCGGATCCGGCGATCTCGGCCCTGGGCGACGTGGCGGCCTTTCCCGGCCCGCTGGGCGCGCCTCTGCGGCTGGAATCGGTGCAGGCCGCGGTGGACCATGCCCGCCATGTCGCGCGCCGGCTGGTCCATGGCGACGGCAGGCCCTATGCGGCGGTCCCCTGGTTCTGGTCCGACCAGGGCAAGGCCAAGCTGCAGATCGCCGGCCTGCTGAGCGGGGCCGATCACAGCCTCGCCCTGCCCCAGCCCGATGCCGCGCCGGTGGTGCTGCTGTTTCGGCAGGGCCGCCTGGCCGCGGTCGAGACGGTGAACGCGCCGGGCATCCACATGGCCGCCCGCCGGCTGATCGGCGCGCCGCAGGACAGCCTGCGCGCCCATGGCTACGACCTACGGGCGGCGGTGAAGGCGGTATCCGCGGCCTGAGCCGGGCGTGAAGCGGGGCGCGCTCCGCCCCCGGATGGCCGGGCGGCTTGCCTCGCAGGGCCCTCGTCGCTGCCGGGAGCCGGGGCGCGTGGCCGGGCTGAGCCCGGCGCTGACCCAGCCGGCCCGACCGGCTGTCCCCGGGGTCCGGCGGCGGCGGGTCATTGCCCGGCCCGAGAAAATGAAATGCGCCATCGGCGGCGCCTCGCGGACGCAGCAAGCACCCGAGCCGGCATCGTCCTGTCCCCGATCACGGGCTGCGACAGCCAATGCGAGGAACGGCCGGACCGTCCCGGCGGTGCCGGATATGCGGTGGACCGAAGGCGGCCGCAGGACGACCCGGCCCGCAGGTTGCCCCGTTTCGATCCACGCCCCCCGCGAAGCGAGGTGACCGCTTCCCCATACCACATTGTTTCTACGTGGCAATCCCCTTCTCCGATGCGAAGGGGCGGGTCATTGGGCGTTGTTGCAGAACTCCCTGGCGAGCATGATTCACATGACGAATCCCTGGGGTTGATGGTCTGCCATGACCCGGCCCGAACCCAGCCGCTGTCGCACAACGAACTGGAAACCCTATAACGATGCGTTGCGGCGACGGGGGATCTAGCACTACTTTGGCAGAAGTGTATTTTCAGGATTCCCAAGAGTCACTTGCGGTGATTCATAGAGTGCCAGCTTGTGGAGGCTGGCGATAGCACTACTTTGGCAGAAGTGTATTTTCAGGATTCCCAAGAGTCACTTGCGGTGATTCATAGAGTGCCAGCTTGTGGAGGCTGGCGATGGCGGATGATTGGCGGGACGATCTGGCGGAGTGGCTTCGTCCCTTTGTGGCAACATTGGGCGACCGTCGCAGGGCGCGGATGTGTCCGGCTTACGTTGAGGGGCTGATTGGTCCTGGCGATCGCAAGAGCGTGCAGCCCATGGCGATGCGTTCGCCCGGGATTGGCTATGATCAACTTCATCATTTTATTGGTGCCGCGCTGTGGGACAGCGCGCCGCTGGAGAAGGAACTGTGCCGGCAGGCAGACGCCTTGGTTGGTGGCAGCGATGCCTGGCTGATTATTGATGATACCGCGTTGCCCAAGAAGGGGCGTGCCTCGGTTGGGGTCGCACCGCAATACGCGTCGGCGCTCGGCAAGAACGCCAACTGCCAGACCCTTGTGTCGGTGACGCTGGCATCAGGCGAAGTGCCCGTGATGATCGGGCTTCGGCTGTTTCTGCCCGAGAGCTGGACCAGTGATACGGCGCGCATGGATCGGGCAAAGGTTCCTGACGAGGCGCGCACCTACCGTACCAAGCCGGAGATCGCATTGGCCGAGATCGACCGTGTGCGCAGCGCAGGTGCGCGCTTTGGCGGCATCCTGGCCGACGCCGGCTATGGCCTGTCTGGCCCGTTCCGGCAGGCGCTCACCGAGCGTGGACTGACCTGGGCCGTGGGCATCCCTCACAAGCAGAAGGTCTACCCGGCCAACGTTGCCCTGATCTTCCCGGTCGCCGGTCGCGGGCGACCGCGTAAGAACCATGTCCCCGATGTCCCATCTCGTCCGGCGCAGGAGATACTTGAGAAGGCGAAGTGGCAGGCCGTGAGTTGGCGGCGCGGCACGAAAGGCAAGCTCTCAGCCCGGTTCGCTGCCATGCGTGTCCGCGTCGCCGACGGACCGCCGCAGCGCATTGGCAATCTTGGCCAGCAGCATCTGCCCGGCGAGGAGGTCTGGCTGGTCGGCGAGCACCGTTCCACCGGCGAGCGCAAATACTCCCTCAGCAACCTGCCGGCCGACACACCGCTCAAGAAACTGGCCGGGGCCATCAAGGCCCGTTGGGTCTGTGAGCAAGCCCATCAGCAGCTCAAGGAAGAGTTGGGCCTTGACCACTTCGAGGGCCGATCATGGCAGGGCCTGCACCGACATGCGCTCATGACCATGATCGCATTCTCCTTCCTGCAAGCCCGACGCCTGAAGGCAGCGGGTGGGAAAAAAAAGGGCCCCAGCTCCCCCGCCGCAACCGAGCCTACCAGCTATCAGGCAGACGATCTTGATCCAGCTCAGTCAGCCGCCGCCCAACTGTCCCCACTGCCGTAGGAAGTGGCGAAAAATACTCAACAAACTTCTGCCAAAGTAGTG
>NZ_JAEHFP010000060.1 GCF_016446475.1 Paracoccus binzhouensis
CTCCCCCATACCTGCCTCAGCAAAAGGGAAGCACATCACGAGCAGGCCGGGAATCCTGAATCTTGATGCCCGCGATACGCTCTAGCGCAGGTCCCAGTAGTTCCGGCCGCGCCGCTGCGGTTCGAGCCCGATGTCGCGCAGCAGGTGCTCGGGAAGCGTGTCGACCGGCGGCGGCCGCCTGCCGCCCCGCCGCAGGGCGGCGCGCAGCAGCGCCAGGCTGACGCGCAGCAGGCCGTGGGTTTCGATCAGTTCGTCCAAAGGCGCGCGGAGTTCCCGCGCGGCACGGATGGTTGCAAGGGTCATCCTGTCCAGCCGCCCGTTCTGCACGGTGCGGCCCTCATGTTGCAATGGGTCGAAAAGGCAACGGACAGCGCCCGGGCGATATCGCGGGGCGTCGGCCGTCAGCGAAGAGGGGGAAGCTCAGTCCCGGTGAGGGATGCCCTGATCGGGTTCCGTCAACGCCGGTCCTGGCGTCGGTTCACCCCGTGAAAGGCGGCGGCCGAAGCGGCGGAAATGATGGTCATGCCGGTGCCCTTTCTGTCGAGGTTGCGGAACAGGGCCCTTGATAGGCACATCCGGCGATTCGAGGCAACCCCGCCCCGCGAGATTTGCGGGACGGGGCATGGCCTTGCTGCAACAGGAGGGGGATCAGTGCTCGACCGCGCCGCCCCCGGCGCCGCGCCGGGCGACCAGCCGGGACATGATGCTTTGCCGGGTCACGCGGCCGCCGCCCTGCAGGGGCAGCGCGTCGATGCCGGATTCGGTCATCATGCGGATGACCTCGCGCACCGGGGTCTCGCGGTCCAGCGGATCACCGGGAAGGTCGCCGGGCTCGGCCACGTCCTCGGCGGTCAGCACCGCCAGCGGGTTCATGTGGGCGACGAAATCCTCGACATAGGCATTGACCGGGTTGGCGATGATCTCGCGCGCGGTGCCGACCTGCACGATGCGGCCGCCCTCCATCAGCGCGATGCGGTTGCCGATGCGGAAGGCTTCGTCCAGGTCGTGGCTGACGAAGACGATGGTGCGGCGGAAGCGCTCCTGCAGCTCCAGCAGCTCGTCCTGGAGGCGGTTGCGGATCAGCGGGTCCAGCGCCGAGAAGGGCTCGTCCATCAGCAGGATCGGCGCCTCGGTGGCGAAGGCGCGGGCCAGGCCCACGCGCTGCTGCATGCCGCCCGACAGGTCGCCCACCTTGCGCTCGGCCCATTCGGCCAGCCCGACCGTGGCCAGCTGCGCATCGACGCGCTTGCGGCGTTCGGCGACGGGGACGCCGGCAAGCTCCAGCCCCAGGCCGACATTCTCGCGCACCGAGCGCCAGGGCAGCAGGCCGAACTGCTGGAACACCATGGCGACGCGCTCGCGCCGCAACCGGCGCAGCTCGGGGCCGCGTGCCTTGGTGACCGAGGCCATGTGGTCGCCGTCCCAGATCCGGACGTCGCCCCGGCAGACCGAGTTGAGCCCGTTCACCGCCCGCAGGAGCGTGGACTTGCCCGAGCCGGAAAGGCCCATCAGCACCAGGATTTCGCCCTCGCGCACGGTCAGCGAGCAATTGTGCACCCCCAGGACCTGGCCGGTCTCGGACTTGATCGGCCCGCGCTCCAGTCCCTGGTCCATCAGCGGCAGGGCCGCCTCGGGCGAATCGCCGAAGACGATGTTCACATTGTCGAATTCGACCGCGTTGCGCGCGGTTTCCATGCGATCAGTCATCACGCCTCCCTACGCGCATCATCCGGTCCAGCATGATGGCCACGACCACGATGATGAACCCGCTTTCGAATCCCAGCGCGGTGTTGACGCTGTTCAGCGCCCGCACCACCGGCACCCCCAGGCCCGAAGCCCCGACCAGCGCCGCAATCACCACCATGGACAGCGACAGCATGATCGTCTGGTTCAGCCCCGCCATGATCTGCGGCGCGGCGCTTGGCAGCTCGACCTTCCACAGCAGCTGGCGCGGCGTGGCGCCGAAGGCGATGGCGGCCTCGACCAGAGATTGCGGGGTCGAACTGATGCCCAGATGCGTCAGCCGGATCGGCGCCGGCAACACGAAGATCACCGTGGCGATCAGGCCGGGCACCATGCCGATGCCGAAGAAGACGATGGCCGGGATCAGGTAGACGAAGGTCGGCAGCGTCTGCATCAGGTCCAGCACCGGCCGCATCCAGGCATAGAGCCTGGGCCGATGCGCCGCGGCGATGCCGATGGGCACGCCGATGGCCATGCAGACCACGCAGGCCGACAGCACCAGGGTCAGGGACTGCATGGTCTCGTCCCAATAGCCCTGGTTGAGGATGAAGAGAAAGCTCAGCGCCACCAGCAGGCAGGTCTTCCAGCTGCGCTGCAGCGCCCAGGTCAGCGCCACCGCCAGCAGGGTGAAGATCAGCGGGTGGGGAAATTCGAGCAGCGCGAGAATGCCGTTGATCAGCCCGTCCATCAGCTTCGAGATGAAGTTGAAGACGACCCCGGCATGGGCGTTCAGCCAGTCGAAGATCGCCTTGGCCGTCTTGCCCACCGGGATCTTGGTCCCGGTCACCAGATCGGTCAGTTGCTCCATGCGTCCTTGTCTTTCTGCCGGGCGTTCGGCGAAGGTCTGCGCGGCGGCGGGCGGCCGGCCCTGGCGGCCGTCGCCCGGTGCGGGGCAGGTCTTCGCGTCCGGCGAAGGTGGAAGGAAGGGCCCGGAGGCCCGGGAACGCGGGGACAGGCCGGGACGCGCGCTGCGCCCGCGACGGCCTGCCGCCCGCCCGGATTCATTCGGCCAGCACCTTGTCCAGCGCCGCCTGCGCGTCGCCGCCATCGGCGGTGGTCACGCCCGCGAGCCAGGGCTTGGCCGCGTCGGGATTGGCCTTGAGCCATTGCAGCGCCGCATCGGCGGGCGCCTGGCCGTCATTCAGGATCAGGCCCATGACCTCGTTTTCCATCGGCAGGGTGAATTCCAGGTTCTGCAGGAACTTGCCGACATTCGGGCATGTCTCGACATAGCCGGCGCGCACGTTGGTATCGACCCGGGCGCCGCCGAAATCCGGCCCGAAGACATCGTCGCCGCCGGCCAGGTAGGTCATCTTGAACTGCGTGTTCATCGGATGCGGCTCCCAGCCCAGGAAGACGATGGGCTCTCCCGCGCCGTCGGCCCGGGCGACCTGCGCCAGCATGCCCTGTTCGCTGCTCTCGATCACCTCGAAGGTGCCCAGGTTGAACTTGTTCCCGGCCACCATCTCAAGAAGCAGGCGGTTGCCGTCATTGCCCGGCTCGATGCCGTAGATCTTGCCGTCCAACGCGTCCTTGTGGGCGGCGATCTTCGAAAAATCGTCGATGCCCAGCTTGGCGCCGGCCTCGTTGGTGGCAAGCGTGTACTTGGCGCCGGTCAGGTTGGTGCGCACGATCTCGACCGTGCCCGCCTCGCGGTAGGGGGCGAGATCGGCTTCCATCGTCGGCATCCAGTTGCCCAGGAACACGTCCACGTCGCCGGTCGACATGGCGGTATAGGTCACCGGCACCGACAGGATCTTGGTCTCGGTCTCGTAACCCAGCGCCTGCAGCACGGTCGAGGCCAGCCCCGTGGTGGCGCTGATGTCGCTCCAGCCGACATCCGAGAAGACGACCTTGCGGCACTCCATCGGCTCTTGTGCCGCAGCGAGGCCGGCCGTGGCGAGTGATGCGACCAATCCGGCGGCAAGAGCTGCGGCGGTGCGGCGAAATGTCATCTTTATCTCCCTGGTTTGTTGACTGGCGAGTCAATTAAGGCTTTTATTGATTGACGAGTCAATCAAAGATCTGCCAGATGCGGGTCGCTTGCGCGAATTTTCGAACGAAACGGCAAAACGGTGTCCTGTCATGCCCAAACTAGGTGCTGAACCTATCCGAAAGGCGGCATTAATCAACGCCGCGATTGTCACGGTGGGCCGCGCCGGGTCGCTGGACGTGACCGTGGCGCAGATCGCGCGCGAGGCGGGCATGTCCTCGGCGCTGGCGCATCACTATTTCGGCTCGAAGGAGCGGATCTTCCTGGCGGCGATGCGGCACATCCTGGCGCAATACGGCGCCTCGACCCGGGCGGCGCTGAAGGGGGCCGGCACCCCGCGCGAGCGGCTGGACGCCATCGTCGCCGCCAGCTTCGACAGTGCCAATTTCGAGCGCGACACCATCGCCGCCTGGCTGAACTTCTATGCTCTGGCCCTGGTCGAGCCCGAGGCGGCGCGGCTTCTGCGCGTCTATCACCGCCGGCTCAGCTCGAACCTGCTGGTGGCGCTGCGGCCTCTGGCGGGGGCGGGGGCCGAGCGCATCGCCCGCACGCTGGGGGCGCTGATCGACGGGCTTTACCTGCGCGCGGCGCTGTCCGACACGGCCGATGCCGCCGCCGCCGAACGCACGACACTGGATTACCTGGAGAAGGTCCTGCCATGAGCCATTTCGCCCAACCCGCCGCCAGCCTTTACATCGACGGCGCCTTCGTCGAGGGCGCGGGGGCCGAGCTTGCGGTGCATTATCCCTATACCGGCGCGGTGATCGCCACCCTGCGCGAGGCCTCGCCGGAGCAGGTGGCAAAGGCCACAGCAGCCGCTGCGGCGGCGCAGCCGGGCTGGGCGGCGCTGCGCCCCGTCGAGCGCGGCCGGGTGCTGATCCGGGCGGCGCAGATCATCCGCGAGCGGGCCGAGGAACTGGCGCGGCTCGAAACCCTGGACACCGGCAAGCCGATCCAGGAGACGCGGGTGGCCGACTGGCCCTCGGGCGCCGATGCGCTGGAATATTTCGGCGGGCTGGCGCCCACGGTGACCGGGCAGGCGATCCCGCTGGGCGGGGATTTCGTCTATACGATCCGCGAGGCGCTGGGGGTCTGCGCCGGCATCGGCGCCTGGAACTATCCCAGCCAGATCGCCTGCTGGAAGGCGGCGCCGGCCTTGGCCATGGGCAATGCCATGGTCTTCAAGCCCAGCGAGGAAACCCCGCTGGGCGCCCTGAAGCTGGCCGAGATCCTGACCGAGGCCGGGCTGCCCGCCGGCATCTTCAACGTGGTGCAGGGCCGCGGCGCGATAGGTAGCGCGCTGGTCACCGATCCGCGCGTCGCCAAGGTGTCGCTGACCGGCTCGGTCGCGACCGGGCAAAGGGTCTATGCCGCGGCGGCCGAGGGTATGCGCCATGTCACGATGGAACTGGGCGGCAAATCGCCGCTGATCGTCTTCGACGATGCCAGCCTCGAGGATGCGGTCGGCGCGGCGATGCTGGCGAATTTCTATTCCTCGGGACAGATCTGCTCGAACGGGACGCGGGTCTTCGTGCAGCAGGGCATCCTGCCCGCCTTCCTGGACCGGCTGGCCGAGCGGGTGGCGAAGGTCCGGATCGGCGATCCGCTGGACGAGGAAACCCAGCACGGCCCCATCGTCAGCCCGGCCCAGGCGGCGAAGATCCGCGAGGCCATCGAGCGCGGCCGCGCCGAGGGCGCGCGGCTGGTCTGCGGCGGCCCGGGCGAGGGTGCCTTCGTGCCGCCCACCGTCTTTGCCGATGCCTCGGATGACATGTGGATCGTGCGCGAGGAGATCTTCGGCCCGGTCATGTCGGTGCTGGGCTTCGCCACCGAGGCGGAGGCGGTGGCCCGCGCCAATGCCTCGCCCTATGGGCTGGCGGCCGGGGTGTTCACCCGCGACCTGGCGCGCGGCCATCGGGTCGCGGCGGCGCTTCAGGCGGGGACCACCTGGATCAACGCCTATAATCTGACCCCGGTCGAGGCGCCCTTCGGCGGGGTGAAGCTGTCGGGCATCGGCCGCGAGAACTCGGCCGCGGCCATCGAGCATTATTCGCAGCTGAAATCGGTCTATGTCGGGATGGGAGGCGTCGATGCGCCCTATTGAGCGGCGTGGCGCCCGCGGCGCGGTGGGCATGGGTATTTGGCAAACGGAAAGAGCCGCGACCGCGGTGCAGGGGAGGCAGGCATGATCCCGGATTACGTCATCGTCGGCGCCGGCTCGGCCGGCTGCGCGCTGGCCTATCGGCTGGTGATGGCCGGCAAGCGGGTGGACATCGTCGAATATGGCGGCAGCGATGTCGGGCCCTTCATCCAGATGCCGGCGGCGCTGTCCTATCCGATGAACATGCGCCGCTATGACTGGGGGTTTTCCTCGGAGCCCGAGCCGCATCTGGGCGGGCGCCGGCTGGTCACGCCGCGCGGCAAGGTGGTCGGCGGCTCGTCCTCGATCAACGGCATGGTCTTTGTGCGCGGCCATGCCCGGGATTTCGACTTCTGGGCCGAGAGCGGCGCCGAGGGCTGGGCCTATGCCGACGTGCTGCCCTATTTCAAGCGCATGGAAAGCTCACATGGCGCGGTCAGCGACTATCGCGGCACCGAGGGGCCGCTGCATGTCACCCGTGGCTCGCGCAAGAACCCGCTGTTCAACGCCTTCATCCGCGCCGGGCGCGAGGCCGGCTATCCGACCACCGAGGATTACAACGGCGCCCGCCAGGAAGGCTTCGGCGCCATGGAGGCGACGATCTGGGAAGGCCGGCGCTGGTCGGCCGCCAATGCCTATCTGCGCCCGGCGCAGGAAACCGGGCTGCTGCGGCTGCGGCGCGGGCTGGCGCAGCGCGTGGTCTTCGAGGATGGCCGCGCCGTGGGTGTCGAGGTCCGAAATACCCGCGGCGTCAACGTGTTCCGGGCGAAACATGAGGTGATCCTTTCGGCCAGCTCGATCAACACGCCGAAGCTGCTGATGCTGTCGGGGATCGGCCCGGCGGACCATCTGCGCGAACATGGCGTCGAGGTCCGGGCGGACCGGCCCGGGGTGGGCGCGAACCTGCAGGACCACCTGGAAGTCTACATGCAATATACCGCCACCAAGCCGGTGACGCTTTACAAGCACTGGAACCTGTGGGGGAAGGGCTCGATCGGCGCGCAATGGTTGGCGACCGGCACCGGCCTCGGCGCCTCGAACCAGTTCGAGAGCTGCGGCTTCATCCGCTCGGCCGCCGGGGTGGAATATCCCGACATCCAGTATCATTTCCTGCCGCTGGCGGTACGCTATGACGGCAAGGCGGCGGCCGAGGGCCATGGCTTCCAGGTCCATGTCGGGCCGATGCGGTCGAAGTCGCGCGGCACGGTGCGGCTGAAATCCACCGATCCGAAACAGGCGCCCGAGATCCGCTTCAACTACATGTCGCATCCCGACGACTGGGCCGAGTTCCGCGCCTGCGTGCGCCTGACGCGCGAGATCTTCGCGCAGCCGGCCTTTGCCGAATACAAGGGCTACGAGATCCAGCCGGGCGAGGGCGTGGTGAGCGATGAGCAGATCGATGCGTTCATCCGCGAGCATGCCGAGTCGGCCTTCCATCCCTGCGGCACGGCGCGCATGGGCCGGCGGGACGACGAGATGGCGGTGGTCGATCCCGAACTGCGGGTGATCGGAGTCGAGGGGCTGCGCGTCGCCGACAGTTCGATCTTCCCGCGCATCACCAACGGCAACCTGAACGCGCCCTCGATCATGACCGGCGAGAAGGCCGCCGACCACATCCTGGGCCAGGGCATGCTGGCGCCGCTGAACCTGGGGCCGGAAATCGCGCCGGATTGGCAGGAAAGGCAGCGTTCCGCATGAGTTATCCCCGCTTCTTCGAATCCTTCAAGAGATCGGAGAGCCCGGCGAAGGGCTTGCGGGTCTCGGGCTCGGGTGCGGGTTCGGTCCCGGCTTCGGCCAGGTCCGCGCCCTCGGCCCGGGGATAGAGCGGCAGGGCCAGGGCCAGTTCCTCGACCATGATCGCCTCGACGTCGATGAAGGCGCCCAGCGGCTCCAGGTCATCGTCGGGCATCTCGACCTCGTCGCCCTCGGGCGTGCCGGCATGCGGCGAATAGAGGCGATGCACCGGCTCGTCCAGCGTGGTCTTGACCGGGGCCAGGGTGACGACGCAGGGCTGCACGACCCGGGCCGAGAGCCGGCCTGTGACCTCCCAGGCGTCGTTCTGCACGGCGCGGATCTCGCCGGCGAATCCCAGCCGGGGCAGGGCGCTCAGCCCCAGCTTGCCGGCCAGCGCCGCGCGCGCCGCGGCATCGGGGGCAAGCGTGAAGGCCGTGGGCTGGCGCGGGTTCAGTTGCGCCACCCGGAACCGGGTCTGCGGGGCTTTGGCTTGGGTCATCGGGGCCTTTCGCGGGCGGGACTCGCCCTTGGTCTGGATATTCTTGAGCGCGGGGCACGAGTTTGCTAAGCCGGTCGCGCGGCGTCAACAGGCGCGTAAGGGGACAGTGAGAAGATGAAGATTTCCCGGCGGCAGATCATGGGTTTCGCGCTGGCTGCGCCTCTGGGCCTCGCCGCCTGCCAGGCCACCTATCGCAATCACGGCTATGTGCCGCCCGAGGAGCAGCTGGCCCAGGTCGTCGTCGGCCAGACCGCGCAAGCCGAGCTGGAGGGGCTGATCGGCCGGCCTTCGGCCCAGGGGCTGCTGACCGGCTCGGCCTGGTATTACGTCGGCTCGCGCTGGCAGTTCTACGGCCCCCGCGAGCCGCGCGAGATCGACCGCCAGGTGGTCGCCATCAGCTTCAACGAAAGCGGCGTGGTCAGCAATGTCGAACGCTTCGGGCTGGAACGCGGCCGGGTGGTGGTGCTGTCGCGCCGCGTCACCGATACCGGGGTCACCAGCCTGGGGCTGATCCGGCAGCTGATGGGCAATGTCGGCCGGGTCTCGGCCGGGCAGCTGCTGGACCAGCAATAGGCCAGGGGGCTTCACCGCGGGGGGCGCCGCGGCGCCCTTCCCGCCGTTCAGTCCGCCTCGGGCACGAAGCGCAGCGCCACGCCGTTGATGCAATAGCGCAGCCCGGTGGGCGGCGGGCCGTCCGGGAAGACATGCCCCAGATGCGCGTCGCAGCGATGGCAGCGCACCTCGGTGCGGATCATGCCGTGGCTCAGGTCGCGATGCTCGTCGATGGCGCCGCCCGCTTGCGAGAAGCTGGGCCAGCCGCAATGGCTTTCGAACTTGGCATCGCCGTCGAACAGCCGGGCGCCGCAGCAGACGCATTCGTAATGGCCCGGCCCCTCGGGAAAGCCCGGATGGGAAAACGGCCGCTCGGTCCCGGCCTGCCGCGTCACCCGATAGGTTTCGGGGTCCAGCGTCGCGCGCCATTCGGCATCGGTCTTGGTGATCCGCTTTGACATCTTCGCCCTTCAATCCTGCTATGCTGCTGTTACAAGATAGGTGCAGGGAAGGCGGTAGCAAGTCGGATCACGGCCGATCGGCGGCCATTCGGGAGGATCGGGCAGGGACGCCATGCAGGCATTGCGCAAGGGCCGCTACGAGGTCGGTTTCGCTGAAACCGCAGGGGAAATCCGCGAAGCGCAACACCTGCGCTGGCTGTGTTTCATCGGCCGCGGCCGGCCGGACGACGCGCCCGAGGCGCTGGATGCCGACGATCACGACGCCCGCTGCACCCATGTGCTGATTCGCGAGACCGGCGGCCGGCTGGTCGCCTGCTTCCGCATGCTGACCCTGTCCGGCGGCGCCGAGATCGGCGACAGCTATTCGGCGCGCTATTACAACCTGTCGCGGCTGCGCGATTTCCACGGCCGCATGGTCGAGATCGGCCGTTTCTGCATCCATCCCGAGCTGCAGGACCCGGACATCCTGCGCCTGGCCTGGGGCGCCCTGGCCCGGCATGTCGATGAAGAGCGCGTCGAGATGCTGTTCGGCTGTTCCAGCTTCATGGGCACCGACACCCATGGCTACGAGGACGCCTTCGCCATGCTGCGCGAGCGGCATCTGGCGCCCAAGCGCTGGCTGCCGCGGGTCAAGGCGCCGCAGGTCTTCCGCTTCGCCCGGGCGCTGCGGCTGCGCAAGCCCGATCCGCGCCGCGCCATGGCGGCGATGCCGCCGCTGCTGCGCTCATACCTCGCCATGGGCGGCTGGGTCAGCGATCATGCGGTGGTGGACCGGCAACTCGACACGCTGCATGTCTTCACCGGGCTGGAGATCCGCGCCATTCCCCCGGGGCGGGCGAAACTCTTGCGCGCGGCCGGCGTGTAAGCGGCTTTGCATCCGGCGCGCAAAGCGCCTATGTGCCGGCGCATGAGCGACAGATTCCAATTCTCGGTCCAGGCCACCGACGGCCGCGCCCGCACCGGCGTGATCCGGACCCCGCGCGGCGAGATCCGCACCCCCGCCTTCATGCCGGTCGGCACCGCCGCCACCGTCAAGGCGATGTTGCCCGAATCGGTGCGCGCCACCGGCGCCGACATCCTGCTGGGCAACACCTATCACCTGATGCTGCGCCCCGGGGCCGAGCGCATCGCCCGGCTGGGCGGCCTGCACCGCTTCATGAACTGGCCGCGGCCGATCCTGACCGATTCGGGCGGCTTCCAGGTCATGTCGCTGTCCAGCCTGCGCAAGCTGACCGAGGAGGGCGTGACCTTCTCCAGCCATGTCGATGGCTCGAAGCATTTCCTGTCGCCCGAGACCAGCATGGAGATCCAGCGCCTGCTCGGCTCGGACATCGTCATGGCCTTTGACGAATGCCCGGCGCTGCCGGCGTCCGAGGAGGTGGTGGCGACATCCATGCGCATGTCGATGCGCTGGGCGCAGCGCTCGCGCGACGCCTTCGGCGACCGGCCGGGCCACGCGCTGTTCGGCATCATGCAGGGCGGCGTCACCCGCGAACTGCGCGAGGAATCGGCCGAGGCGCTGAAGGCGATCGGCTTCGAGGGCTATGCCATCGGCGGCCTCGCGGTGGGCGAGGGGCAGGAGGCGATGTTCGGCGTGCTCGACTATGCCCCCGGCTTCCTGCCCGAGGACAAGCCGCGCTATCTGATGGGCGTCGGCAAGCCCGACGACATCGTCGGCGCAGTGCTGCGCGGCGTCGACATGATGGATTGCGTGCTGCCCTCGCGCTCGGGGCGCACGGGGCAGGCCTGGACCCGGCGCGGCCAGGTCAACATCAAGAACGCGCGGCATGCCGACGACCCGCGGCCGCTGGACGAAAACTGCAGCTGCCCGGCCTGCACCGGCTATTCCCGCGCCTATCTGCACCATGTCTTCCGCGCCGGCGAGATGATCTCGGGGATGCTGCTGACTTGGCACAACCTGCATTACTTCCAGGAACTGATGGCCGGGCTGCGCGAGGCCATCACCGCCGGCACCCTGGCCGGCTTCGTCGCCGAATTCGCGGCAATGCGGGCACAGGGCGACATAGAACCTTTGTAAAACGCCGGGTAATGCCTTGAATTTCTGCGAACCTTCGATATTGCCGAAGGGAATCGCCCGGTGGATGACCCGCCGACCCGTGAAAGAGCCCTATGCCAGCCACCGCACAGACCGACCGCAAGACCGACATCCGCACCATCGCCACCACGGCCGAGCTGGCCGAATTCTGCGACCTGGCCAAGGCCCAGCCCTATGTCACGCTCGACACCGAATTCCTGCGCGAGCGGACCTATTATTCCAAGCTCTGCCTGATCCAGGCGGCGCTGCCGCCGGCCGGCTCGGCCAAGGCGGCGGGCGGGCTGGCGGTGCTGATCGACCCGCTGGCCGAGGGGCTGTCGCTCGAGCCGCTCTACGACCTGTTCCGCCACAAGGCGACGGTCAAGGTCTTCCACGCCGCGCGCCAGGACCTGGAAATCTTTTTCCACGATGCCGGCGTGTTTCCCGATCCGCTGTTTGACACCCAGATCGCCGCCATGGTCTGCGGCTTCGGCGAGCAGGTCGGCTACGAGACGCTGGTCAGGAAGATCGCCCGCCAGCCGCTGGACAAGTCCTCGCGCTTCACCGATTGGTCGCACCGGCCGCTTTCGGATGCGCAGGCGGCCTATGCGCTGGCCGACGTGACGCATCTGCGGGCGATCTACGAGTTCCTCTCGGCCCAGCTCGACAAGACCGGCCGCGCGCCATGGCTGGAGGAGGAGGTCGCGGTGCTTCTGAACCCCGAGACCTACATCACCCGCCCGGACGAGGCCTGGACGCGGGTGCGCACCCGCTCGGGCTCGCCGCGCTTCCTGGCGGTGGTGCGCGAGCTGGCGCGCTTCCGCGAAAGCTTCGCCCAGGAACGCGACATTCCCCGCGCCCGGGTGTTCAAGGACGATGCGCTGATCGAGCTGGCCTCGACCAAGCCGCTGACCGAGGCCGATCTGGGCAAGTCGCGGCTGCTCCTGCGCGACGCCCGGCGCGGCGAGATCGCCAGCGGCATCCTGACCGCGGTCAAGGCCGGGCTGGAGGCCAGGGACCTGCCCAAGCCCGCGCCCGAGGAGCCGGGCCGGCCCGGCAATGCGGCGCTGGCCGACCTGCTGCGGGTGCTGCTGAAGGCCAAGTCCGATGCGGCCGGCGTGGCGCCACGGCTGATCGCCTCGGCGGCGGATCTCGATGCGATCGCCTCGGGCGCCCGCGACCTGCCGGCGCTGTCGGGCTGGCGGGCCGAGGTCTTCGGCGAGGACGCGCTGCGCCTCGCGGCAGGTGAGATCGCGCTGTCGGCGCAGGGCGGCGCCGTGAAGGTGGTGCCGGTGCCGCGTTGAACGGCCGCTAGTCACCGGCCTCGCCGGTCTCCTCGGCCACCTCCTGCGCTACCGGCGTGATCAGGATCCGGATCAGATACAGCACCGCCATGGCCATGGCGGTGGCGATCAGCGCCAGCCACAGGTCGCCGGTGCCGCAGCACAGCCCGATGGCGCCGCAAAGCCACATCGAGGCGCCGGTGGTGATGCCGCGCACATTGCCCTTGTTGATGACGATCGAGCCGGCGGCCAGGAAGGCCACGCCCGCCGTCACCGCCTCGATCAGCCGCAAGGGATCGGTGCGCTGCTGATGGTCGTTGGCGTTGAGTTCGGTCAACTCCATCGCCACCAGCGTGAAGCAGGCCGCCGCCAAGGTGATCAGCATATGGGTGCGCAGCCCGGCGGCGCGGGCGTGGACCTCGCGCTCCCAGCCGATGACGCCGCCCAGCAGCACCGCCATCACCAGGCGCAGGACCACCACCGCAATGGGCAGGCTGGTCGGTCGCGAAAACTCCTCGGCCAGCATGTCCAGCATCGCGGGATCACTTTCGTGCGGCTTTTTCCTCGATGCCCGAACGCCCCTCGCGGCGGTCGAGTTCATTTTCCACCTCGGAAAGCGTCACGTCGCGCGCCGCCAGCATGACCAGCAGGTGATAGAGCGTGTCGGCCGCTTCGCAGATCAGCCGCTCGCGGTCGCCCCTGACCGCCTCGATGATCGCTTCGACGGCTTCCTCGCCGAATTTCTCGGCGCATTTCTCGGGGCCCTTCGACAGCAGCTTGGCGGTCCAGCTGGTCTCGGGATCGGCGCCCTTGCGCGCCGCGATGGTCGCGGCTAGGCGGTGAAGGCCGCTCATGTCAGCCTCACGGGAATGCCGGCGGCGGCCAGATGCGCCTTGGCCTCGGCCACGGTGAAGGTGCCGAAATGGAAGATCGAGGCCGCCAGCACCGCCGAGGCATGGCCCTCCAGTACGCCTTCGGCCAGATGCTCCAGCATCCCGACCCCACCCGAGGCGATGACCGGCACGTTCACCGCATCGGCGACGGCGCGGGTCAGCGGGATGTTGAAGCCCGACTTGGTGCCGTCGCGGTCCATGCTGGTCAGCAGGATCTCGCCCGCGCCATTGGCGGCGACGGTGCGGGCGAATTCCACCGCGTCGATTCCGGTGGGCTTGCGGCCGCCATGGGTGAAAATCTCCCACTTGCCGGGCGCCACGGTCTTGGCGTCGATGGCGCAGACGATGCACTGGCTGCCGAAACGGTCGGCGGCCTCGGCGATCACGTCCGGGTTCGCCACGGCGGCCGAGTTGAAGCTGACCTTGTCCGCCCCGGCCAGCAGCAGCGCCCGCACGTCCTGGTGGCTGCGCACGCCGCCGCCGACGGTCAGCGGCACGAAGCAGGCCTCGGCCGTGCGCGTCACCAGGTCGTACATGGTGCCGCGATTTTCATGCGTGGCATGGATGTCGAGAAAACAGATCTCGTCCGCGCCGGCCGCGTCATAGGCGCGCGCCGCCTCGACCGGGTCGCCGGCATCGATCAGATCGACGAAATTCACGCCCTTGACCACGCGGCCATCGGCGACATCCAGGCAGGGGATCACACGGGTCTTCAGCATGGCGCCTTGTTACCTCGCCCTGCGCCGTCAGGCCAGCGCCTTCAGCGCCGCGTTCAGGTCGATGGCGCCGTCGTAAAGCGCCCGACCCGAGATGGCGCCGGCAATGACCCCGGTGGCGCGCAGCGCCATCAGGTCCTGCAGCGAGGAAACCCCGCCCGAGGCGATGACCGGGATGTTCACCGCCCGGGCCAGCGCCTCGGTCGCGGCGATGTTGGGGCCGGCCATGGCGCCGTCGCGGTCGATATCGGTATAGATGATCGCGGCCACGCCGGCATCCTCGAAGCGATGCGCCAGGTCGACGGCCATCACCTCTGTCTCCTCGGCCCAGCCGCGCGTCGCCACCCGGCCGCCGCGCGCGTCGATGCCGACGGCGATCTTGCCCGGAAAGGCCATGGCCGCCTCGTGCACCAGCGCCGGCTGCTCGACCGCCACCGTGCCCAGGATTACCCGTGCCAGCCCGCGCTCCAGCCAGGCCTCGATGGTCGCCATGTCGCGGATGCCGCCGCCCAGCTGGGCCGGCACCTCGACGGCGGCCAGGATCGCCTCGACCGCGGCGGCGTTCACCGGCTTGCCGGCGAATGCGCCGTTCAGGTCGACCAGATGCAGCCATTCCGCCCCGGCATCCTGAAAGGCGCGGGCCTGCGCGGCGGGATCGGTGCCGAAGACGGTCGCCGCCTCCATGTCGCCGCGCAGCAGGCGCACGCAATTGCCGTCCTTGAGGTCGATCGCGGGATAAAGGATCATCGCATCTCTCCTGATAGCGTGGCGCCCCTTTGCCACAGCCGGCGCCGATCCGAAAGCCCCGGGCTCCCGCTGCCGCGACCTCACGTCAGGCTTGATCGGCGCGTGCTGCCGCCCGCATCCTGCGTCCGGGACCACAACCCGCAGACAAGACCCCGGGGGAGGGGGAATCACCATGAGAACACTGGCTCTTGCCGCATCGCTCGCGCTGGCGGGCAGCGCCGTTCATGCCCAGGGCATCGGCGGCATCTTCCAGACCCAGGCCAATGACGACGGCAATATCGGCATGGTGCAGTTCTACGATTGCGGCGGCAAGTATTGCGGCAAGCTGATCAAGAGCTTCGACAGCGCGGGGAAAGAGATCGCCTCGCCGCATACCGGCAAGAACATCGTCGCCGGCATGACCGACGAGGGCGGCGGCAAGTTCTCGGGCGGCACGATCTGGGATCCGGGCGCCGACAAGACCTACAAGTCGAAGATGCAGCTCGACGGCAAGACGCTCAACGTCTCGGGCTGCATTGCGGTGTTCTGCCGGACCCAGCGCTGGGTCAGGGTGAAATAGCCCCGGCCCTTTCCGTTTTCCAAATGCCCCGGGGGAACGCCCGCGGCGCCCCGTCCAGGGGCGCATCGGGCGTGGGGGCAGGGTCCCCGCCCTCAGGGACGCCAGCGCAGGAAATTGCCGATGATGCGCAGCCCGACGGCTTGCGACTTCTCGGGGTGGAACTGGGTGCCGACGATATTGTCGCGCCCGACCACCGCCGTCACCGGCCCGCCGTAATCGGCGGTGGCCAGCAGATGCGCCGGATCGGCGACGCGGAACTGCCAGCTATGCACGAAATAGGCGTGGTCGCCGGTGGCGATGCCGTCGAGCAGCGGATGCGGGCGCAGCACGGTCAGGTCGTTCCAGCCCATATGCGGCACCTTCAGGCCAGGGGCGTCGATGGCGTCGATCTCGCCGCCGATCCAGCCCAGCCCGGCGGTGTCGCGATATTCATGCCCGGTCTCGGCCAGCATCTGCATGCCGACGCAGATGCCCATGAAGGGCACGGCGCGGTCCAGCACCGCCTCGCGCAGCGCCTCGACCATGCCCGGCACGGCGTCCAGCGCCGCCCGGCAGGCCGGAAAGGCGCCGTCGCCCGGCAGCACGATGCGCTCGGCGCGGGCCACCACCGCGGGGTCGGAGGTCACCACCACCTCGGCCCCGGCCTCGCGCCCCATCAGCGCGAAGGCCTTTTCCGCCGAATGCAGGTTGCCGCTGTCGTAATCGACCAGCGCGACGCGCATCAGAGCGCCCCCTTGGTCGAGGGCAGCACGCCGGCCATGCGCGGATCCGGCTCGACCGCCTCGCGCAGCGCGCGGGCCACCGCCTTGAAGGTCGCCTCGGCGATGTGATGCGCATTCAGCCCGTGCAGCCGATCCACATGCAGCGTGATGCCGCCATGGGTCGAGAGCGCCTGGAAGAATTCCCGCACCAGCTCGGTGTCGAAGCTGCCAATCTTCTGCGCCGGGAAATCCACGTTCCAGACCAGGAAGGGCCGCCCCGACAGGTCCAGCGCCGCCCGGACCAGCGCATCGTCCATGGCCAGGTGGAACGCGCCATAGCGCCGGATGCCGGTCTTGTCGCCAAGCGCCTGGACCAGCGCCTTGCCGATGGCGATGCCGGTATCCTCGACCGTGTGGTGGTCGTCGACCTGCAGGTCGCCCCGGGCCCGCACCGTCAGGTCGATCAGCGAATGCCGCGCCAGCTGGTCCAGCATGTGATCGAAGAAGCCGACGCCGGTGCGGTTGTCGTAGCGGCCGCTGCCGTCCAGGTCCAGCTCGACCTCGATCTGCGTCTCGGCCGTGTCGCGGGTGATCTTTGCGCGGCGCATCTGGCGTCTCTCCTCATCAGGCTTGCCGCCTTATAGGGCCCGATCCGGCGGCTGAAAAGCGCGGGATGTGGCGGGAAATCCCGGCCATCCTTGTCATATGGCCAAGGCGGTGCCAAAAAGTGACAAGCGACCCACAAGGGCGACCCACGAAGCAAGCCACCCATAGGGGCACCCGCAAGGACAAGCGACCCGAAAGGATCCCGGCCGATGAGAGACGACCTGAACGCCAGCGAGAAGCGGCTTATCGCGGCCCTGGACCGCATCGACCAGTTCATCGACCGCGCGGCAGGGCGGCGCGGCGACCCGGACGGCGCCCCGCCCGACCCGGGTCTGGCGGCGCAGCTGCACGAGGCCCGCAGCGAAAACCGACGCCTGTCGCAGGAACTGGCCGCGCTGCACGAGCGGCAATCCGAAACCCTGGCCGCCTGCGAGGCGCGGCTGGCCGAGGCGCATCGGCGGCTGGTCGATGCCGGGCAGGAGGCCGCGCGCCTCGCCGCCGCCAACGAGGCGCTGGCCGAGGCCAACCGGGCGCTGATCGACGCCGCCGGGGCGCCGGGCGACGAGGTCCGCCGCGCGTTCGAGGCCGAGATCGAATCACTGCGCGCCGCCCGCGCGGCCGAGATGGCGCAGATGGGCGACATCATCGACACGCTGGACCGGCTGGCCGGCACCCCCGCCGCCGATGCGCCGCCGGCGGCCGCGCCGGGGAGCGGCGCAAGCGAGGCCGCCGTCCCCGACGAAGGGGCCGGGTTCGCGGCGGAGAATGCGGATCTGGACGAGGAAAGGGGCTGATCCATGGCCGAAGTCGATTTCTCGATCGGGCACAAGTCCTATACCCTGGCCTGCCAGGAAGGCGAGGAGCGGCTGCTGAAGCGCGCCGCCGCGCTGCTCGATGCCGAGGCGCAGGCGATCCTGGAACAGGCCGGGCGGATGCCCGAGCCGCGGCTCCTGCTGCTGGCCGGGCTGATGCTGGCCGACCGCACCGCGGCCTTGGAGGATCGCGCCGCCTCGGCCGAGCGCGAGCTGGCGCGGCTGAAGACCAATCCGCAGCGCGTCGAGGTGCCGGTGGTGCCCGAAAGCCTGGTCGAGGGCATGGCCGAGCTGGCCGCCCGCGCCGAGGCGCTGGCCCAGAAGGCCGAGGACCAGCTGGCGGGCTGAGCGCCCCGCCGCGCCGTCGCATGGGTATTTGAGGAACGAAGAAATCCGCCGGGCGGCCAGGCCGCGCCCGGCGGCTTCGTCATGGGTCTTTGGGAAACGGTGAAAGCGGCCGGTTCCCGGGGCGGGGGCGGCGGGTTCTGCCAATGGCTGGGCGGGGGTCGGGGCGGGAAGCCGACGGGGGCCGCGGCCCCGGCGAATCTTGCCGGAAAATCCCCGATCCGCGGCGGGGCAGGGTGGGAAGGCCGCCGCCTGGCGGGCGCGTTTCGGGCGATCCCTCTTTCAACATATTGATTTCAAAATATATTAAAAACGATGGGTGAAAGCGTCTTTCTTCTTGAAATAAACGATAAACTCTGTCGTAATTTGGGGCATGAGACGCCTTGCAAGGCAATCAAGGAGGATAGAGGCACCATGATCCGCACCATCCGCGTGACCGACAGCCAGCTGGCCCACGGCCGTGTGATCCGCCGCCATCTCGACGGCCGCCTGACGGTCGAGGACGGCACCAAGCGCCTGACCGGCCATCCGCTGCGTTCGGGCTTTCGGGATCGTTGCCTGGGCTTTTCGCTGCGCCGTGCGATGACGGCGGCGGCGACAGTGCTGGGGCTGGGATTGGGTCTTGCCGGCCAGGCCCATGCCGAGAACACGCTGCTGAATGTCAGCTACGACCCGACCCGCGAGCTTTACCGCGAGGTGAACGCCGCCTTCGCCGCGAAATGGCAGGCCGAGGGCCACGAGGCGCCGGTCATCGAGACTTCGCATGGCGGCTCCGGGGCGCAGGCGCGCTCGGTGATCGACGGGCTCAAGGCGCAGGTCGTGACGCTGGCGCTGGCTTCGGACATCGACAAGATCGCCGAAAAGGGCCTGCTGCCCGCGGACTGGCAGTCGCGCCTGCCGCATAACAGCGCCCCCTATACCTCGACCATCGTCTTCCTGGTGCGCGAGGGCAATCCCAAGGGCCTCAAGGACTGGGGCGACCTGGTCAAGGAAGGCGTCGAGGTGATCACGCCCAATCCCAAGACCTCGGGCGGGGCGCGCTGGAACTATCTGGCCGCCTGGGCCTGGGCCGAAAAGAACGGCCAGGATCCCAAGAGTTTTGTGGCCGAGCTCTACAAGCATGTCCCGGTGCTGGACAGCGGCGCGCGCGGCGCCACCACCACCTTCACCCAGCGCGAGATCGGCGACGTGCTGCTGGCCTGGGAGAATGAGGCCTATCTGGCGCTGAACGAGCTGGGCGAGGATCGCTTCGACATCGTCGTGCCCTCGGTCTCGGTCTTGGCCGAGCCGCCGGTGACGCTGGTGGACAAGAACATTGCCGATGACGAGCAGAAGGCCCTGGCCCAGGCCTATCTGGACTTCCTCTATACGCCCGAGGCGCAGGCGCTGGCCTTCAAGCACTACTATCGCGCCTGGGACACCAGTGCCGCCGATCCCGAGGACGTGGCGCGCTTCCCGAAGCTGGACCTGGTGGGCATCGAGCATTTCGGCGGCTGGAAGAAGGCCCAGCCCGAGCATTTCGGCGACGGCGGCACCTTCGACCAGATCTATAGCGGGAGCTAAGGCCATGCGGGCCCTGGGCATCCAGAAATCCCCCATGCCCGGCTTTGCGCTGGGCATGGGCATCACCATGACCATGCTGTCGCTGATCGTGGTCCTGCCGGTCGGCGCATTGCTGGCGCAGGGCGCTGGCTACGGGCTCGAGAATGTCTGGACCACGGTGAACACGCCGCGGGTCTGGGCGGCGCTCTACCTGTCCTTCCGGCTGGCCTTCTTCGCGGCGCTGTTCAACCTGGCCTTCGGCACGCTGCTGGCCTGGGTGCTGGCGCGCTACGACTTCCCCGGCCGCCGGCTGGTCGACGCCTTCGTGGACCTGCCCTTCGCCCTGCCGACCGCGGTGGCCGGCATCGCGCTGACCGCGCTTTACGCGCCGAACGGCGTCTTTGGCGGCATCGCCAGGGAGCTGGGCGGCAAGATCGCCTATACCCAATGGGGCATCCTGGTGGCGCTGATCTTCGTCGGCCTGCCCTTCGTCACCCGCACCGTGCAGCCGGTGATCGCCGAGATCGAGCAGGAGGTCGAGGAAGCCTCGGCCACGCTGGGGGCGGAACGCTTCTACACCCTGCGCCGGGTGATCCTGCCCATGCTGCTGCCGGCGGCGCTGACCGGCTTCGCGCTGTCGCTGGCGCGTGCGGTGGGCGAATACGGCTCGGTCATCTTCATCGCCGGCAACCTGCCGCTGAAGACCGAGATCGCGCCGCTCCTGATCGTCATCAAGCTCGAGGAATTCGACTATGACGGCGCGGCGGCCATCGGCATCGCCATGCTGCTGATCTCGTTCAGCATGCTTCTGGCGATCAACCTGATCCAGATCTGGAGCCGCAGGAGGATCGGCCATGTCTGACGGCACGCAAACCCTGCCCGCCAAATGGCGCCCGGTGACCGAGGAAAGCCGCCCGGTCCGCATCGCCCTGATCGCGGCGGCGCTGGCTGGGCTGGCGGTGCTGGTGCTGGCCCCGCTGGTCGTGGTCTTCGCCGAGGCCCTGGCGCGCGGCGCGGCCGAGGCGGTCGCCTCGCTGGTCCAGCCCGACGCCCGCGCGGCCGTCAAGCTGACGCTGCTGGTCGCGGCCGTCGCCGTGCCGGTGAATGCCGTCTTCGGCATCGCCGCCGCCTGGACGATCACCAAGTTCGACTTCCGCGGCAAGGCCTTCCTGATCACCCTGATCGACCTGCCGTTTTCCATCTCGCCGGTGGTGGCGGGGCTGGCGCTGGTGCTGCTCTTCGGCACCAACAGCCTGGTCGGCGGCTGGCTGGTCGCCAGCGGCTTCCCGATCATCTTTGCCCTGCCGGGGATCGTGCTGGCGACGATTTTCGTCACCTTCCCCTTTGTCGCCCGCGAACTGATCCCGGTGATGATCGAGCAGGGCCGGGCCGAGGAGGAGGCGGCGCTGACCTTGGGCGCCTCGGGCTGGCGCGCTTTCCTGACCGTGACGCTGCCCAACATCAAATGGGCGCTGCTCTACGGGGTGCTGCTGTGCAATGCCCGCGCCATGGGCGAATTCGGCGCCGTCGCCGTGGTCTCGGGCAAGATCCGCGGCCAGACCGCCACCATGCCGATCACCATCGAGATGATGTATAACGAATATCTCTCGGTCGCGGCCTTTTCGCTGGCCGCGGTTCTGGCGCTTCTCGGCCTGCTGACGCTGGCGCTCAAGACCGTGCTGGAATGGCGCCATGCCGACCAGCTTGCCGCCAGCCGCCGGCACTGAACCATCGAGGTCCATCATGCATATCGAAATCGACGAAATCGCCAAGAGCTTCGGATCGACCACCGCGCTGCATCCGGTCAGCCTCGCCATTCCCTCGGGGGCGCTGGTGGCGCTCCTGGGGCCGTCCGGCTCGGGCAAGACCACGCTGCTGCGCATCCTGGGCGGGCTGGAATTCCCGACCTCGGGCCGGGTGCTCTTCGACGGCCAGGACGCGACCGGGCTGACGGTGCAGGAACGCCGCGCCGGCTTCGTGTTCCAGAGCTACGCGCTGTTCCGGCACATGACCGTGTTCGAGAACATCGCCTACGGGCTGCGCGCCCGGCCGCGCCGCACCCGCCCGCCGCAGGCCGAGATCGAGCGCCGGGTGACCAAGCTGCTGGAGCTGATCCAGCTGCCGCAGATCGCCAAGCGCTTCCCCAGCCAGCTGTCGGGCGGCCAGCGCCAGCGCGTCGCCCTGGCCCGCGCCTTGGCCATCGAGCCGCGCATGCTGCTGCTCGACGAGCCCTTCGGCGCGCTCGACGCCCGGGTCCGCAAGGAGCTGCGCCAGGGCCTGCGCGAGATCCACGACACCACCGGCCTGACCACGGTCTTCGTCACCCATGACCAGGACGAGGCCATGGAGCTTGCCGACCTGGTGGTGGTGATGTCCATGGGCCGGATCGAGCAGGTCGGCCGCCCGCAGGACATCCGCGCCCGGCCGGCGACGCCCTTCGTGCGCGCGTTCATCGACGCCTGAGCCCCGCCCGTCCCCTTGCCGGGGTAACTGGAAGACAGCAGAAAGCCTCCGTTCGCGCCCGACCGGCGCACGGGGGCTTTTCGCCGCGCTGCGGCGTGACTAGATCGGCTGCGACGTACAACGGGAGACGACATGGAACACCTGATCGAACGCAGTCTTTTCGCCAGCCGCTGGCTGATGGCGCCGATGTATGTCGGCTTGTCGCTGTCGCTTCTGTTGCTGCTCTGGGTCTTCGGGCTGGAGCTCTGGCATCTGGTGCAGATCCTGCCGGTGATGACCGTGAACGACGCGGTGCTGGGGGTGCTGGCGCTGATCGACCTGAGCCTGGCGGCGAATCTGCTGCTGATCGTGATCTTCTCCGGCTACGAGAATTTCGTCAGCCGCATGAACCTGAGCGAACACGAGGACCGGCCGGAATGGCAGGGCGAGGTGGATTTCTCGGGGCTGAAGCTGAAACTGGTGGCCTCGATCGTGGCGATTTCGGGCATCCATCTGCTGAAGGTGTTCATGGATGTCGGCAAATACGGCGCAGACCAGATCCGCTGGATGGTGGTGATCCACCTGGTCTTCGTGGTCTCGGGCGTGCTGCTGGCGGCGATGGACTGGATCTCGAACCATGGCAAGGGGTTGAAGAAGCGCGCGCCCAAGGCGTGACGCACCCGCCCGGTGGCGCGGCCGCATGGGTATTTGGAAAACGGAAAAAGGGGCAGGGCGTCGCCTGATGGGCGGCGCCCGGCTTTTTTCCCGGGCGGGCGGCGCGGACCCTTGCGACTTTGCCCGCCATGGCTATAACCCCGGACGATTTATCAGCCGCCAACCCGAGGGACCGCCATGCCGAAAAGAACCGATATCAAATCCATCCTGATCATCGGTGCCGGTCCCATCGTCATCGGGCAGGCCTGCGAGTTCGACTATTCCGGCGCCCAGGCCTGCAAGGCCCTGCGCGAGGAAGGCTACCGGGTCATCCTGGTGAACTCGAACCCGGCCACGATCATGACCGATCCCGAGATGGCGGATGCGACCTATATCGAGCCGATCACCCCCGAGGTGGTGGAAAAGATCATCGCCAAGGAACGGCCCGACGCGCTGTTGCCGACCATGGGCGGGCAGACCGGGCTGAACACCGCGCTCGCGCTGGCCGACATGGGCGTTCTGAACCGCTACGGCGTCGAGCTGATCGGGGCGCAGCGCGCCGCCATCGAGATGGCCGAGGACCGCAAGCTGTTCCGCGAAGCCATGGACCGCATCGGCCTGGAAAACCCCCGCGCCACCATCGTCGCCGCGCCGAAGCATCCGAACGGCCGCTATGACATCGCCGCCGGTGTCGCCATGGCGATGGAGGCGCTGGAGGAGATCGGCCTGCCCGCCATCATCCGCCCCGCCTTCACCCTGGGGGGCACCGGCGGCGGCGTCGCCTATAACCGGGACGATTACGAGCGCATCGTGCGCTCGGGGCTGGAAGCCTCGCCGGTGGCGCAGGTGCTGGTCGACGAAAGCCTGCTGGGCTGGAAGGAATACGAGATGGAGGTCGTGCGCGACCGCGCCGACAACGCCATCATCGTCTGCTCGATCGAGAACGTCGACCCGATGGGCGTGCATACCGGCGACTCGATCACCGTCGCCCCGGCGCTGACCCTGACCGACCGCGAATACCAGCGCATGCGCAACGGCTCCATCGCCGTGCTGCGCGAGATCGGCGTCGAGACCGGCGGCTCGAACGTGCAATGGGCGATCAACCCAAAGGACGGCCGCATGGTGGTGATCGAGATGAACCCGCGCGTGTCGCGGAGCTCGGCGCTGGCGTCCAAGGCCACCGGCTTTCCCATCGCCAAGATCGCGGCGAAGCTGGCCGTCGGCTATACGCTGGACGAGCTCGACAACGACATCACCAAGGTCACGCCGGCCTCGTTCGAGCCCTCGATCGACTATGTGGTGACCAAGATCCCGCGCTTCGCCTTCGAGAAGTTTCCGGGCAGCAAGCCCGAGCTGACCACGGCGATGAAATCGGTGGGCGAGGTCATGGCCATCGGCCGGAGCTTTCACGAATCGCTGCAGAAGGCGCTCGCCTCGATGGAGAACGGGCTGACCGGCCTCGACGAGATCGAGATCCCCGGCGCCCCCGACAAGGCGGCCGTCATCAAGGCGATCAGCGCCCAGACCCCTGACCGGCTGCGCCTGATCGCCCAGGCCATGCGCCATGGGCTCTCGGATGACGAGATCCAGCACGCTACCGCCTTCGACCCCTGGTTCCTGGCGCGCCTGCGCGAGATCGTCGATGCCGAGAATGCCCTGCGCGCGGGCGGGTTGCCCCAGGATGCCGAGGGCCTGCGCCGGCTGAAGATGATGGGATTCACCGATGCCCGGCTGGCGGCCCTGACCGGCGCCGGCGAGAAAGCCGTGCGCGAGGCGCGCCGCGCCCATGACCTGCACCCGGTCTTCAAGCGCATCGACACCTGCGCCGCCGAGTTCGAGGCCCAGACCCCCTATATGTATTCGACCTACGAAGCCCCGGCGATGGGCGACGTCGAGAACGAGGCCCGGCCCAGCGACCGCAAGAAGGTCGTGATCCTGGGCGGCGGCCCGAACCGCATCGGCCAGGGCATCGAGTTCGACTATTGCTGCTGCCATGCCTGTTTCGCGCTGACCAAGGCCGGCTACGAGACCATCATGGTCAACTGCAACCCCGAGACGGTCTCGACCGATTACGACACCTCGGACCGGCTGTATTTCGAGCCGCTGACGCTGGAACACGTCCTGGAAATCCTGCGCATCGAGCAGGAAAACGGCACGCTGCACGGCGTCATCGTCCAGTTCGGCGGCCAGACGCCCCTGAAACTGGCCAACGCGCTGGAGGAGGAGGGCATCCCGATCCTCGGCACCACGCCGGACGCCATCGACCTGGCCGAGGACCGCGAGCGCTTCCAGAAGCTCCTGCACGAGCTCGGCCTCAGGCAGCCCGTCAACGGCATCGCCCATTCCGACGCCGAGGCCATCGAGATCGCCGAACGCATCGGCTTCCCGCTGGTCATCCGCCCCTCCTACGTGCTGGGCGGCCGCGCCATGGAGATCGTGCGCGACATGGACCAGCTCAACCGCTACATCCGTGAGGCGGTGCAGGTCTCGGGCGACAGCCCGGTGCTCTTGGACAGCTATCTCTCCGGCGCCATCGAGGTCGACGTGGATGCGCTTTCCGACGGCAAGACCGTCCACGTCGCCGGCATCATGGAACATATCGAGGAGGCGGGCGTGCATTCCGGCGACTCGGCCTGCTCGCTGCCGCCGCACACGCTCGACGCCGCCACCATCGCCGAGCTCAAGCGTCAGACCGAGGCCATGGCCCGGGCCCTGAACGTGGTCGGGCTGATGAACGTGCAATTCGCGCTGAAGGACGGCGCCATCTACGTGCTGGAAGTCAACCCGCGCGCCTCGCGCACCGTGCCCTTCGTCGCCAAGGCCACCGATAGCGCGATCGCCTCGATCGCCGCGCGGCTGATGGCGGGCGAGCCGATGGCGAACTTCCCCGCGCGGCCCGCCTATCCCGAGGGCGTCGGCCCCGACGACCCGCTGCCCTTCGCCGACCCGCTGACGCTGGCCGACCCCAACACCCCCTGGTTCTCGGTCAAGGAGGCGGTGCTGCCCTTCGCCCGCTTCCCCGGCGTCGACACGCTCCTGGGCCCAGAAATGCGCTCGACCGGCGAGGTCATGGGCTGGGACCGCAGCTTCCCACGCGCCTTCCTGAAGGCGCAGATGGGGGCAGGGACGACGCTGCCTTCCGAGGGCCTGGTCTTCATCTCGGTCCGCGACGCCGACAAGTCCGAGGCGCTGGCCCAGGCGGCGCGTGAGCTGACCGCCATGGGCTTCAAGCTGGTCGCGACCCGCGGCACCGCCGAGTTCCTGCGCGGCGCCGGCGTCGAGACCGAACTGGTGAACAAGGTCTACGAAGGCCGCCCGAACATCGTCGACCGCCTGAAGAACGGCGAGATCGCCATGGTCCTGAACACCACCGAGGGCGCGCAAGCCATCGCCGATTCGCGCGAGATCAGGGCGGTCGCGCTGAACGACAAGATTCCGTATTATACCACGGCGGCGGGGAGTATTGCGGCCGTGGCGGCGATCAAGTCGCGCGGGGAAGGCGAGGTTGGGGTGCGGGCGTTGCAGGCGTAATGATGAGGCTACTTGTTTGAGCAGAAGAGATGGCCGCTCTCGGAGCGGCCACTTTTAAGGATATTTAGGCTCTGTTGCACAAATCCCGTCAGGGATTCAGATCGTGAATCCAGGGTGGTAGCTGTGATGTATGAGCAGACCCACACCGCCAACCT
>NZ_JAEHFP010000061.1 GCF_016446475.1 Paracoccus binzhouensis
GACCGGCCTGATGGGCGCCCCCCTGCCCGAGGCGGCCGAGGGCGAGGCCGAGGTGCTGAGCCGCATCGCCCCCGGCCCCGCGGCAGCGCGGCTCTGGGCCGGGGCGCAGGCCGAGCTTTCGGCACGGGCCCGCGCCGGGCGGGCGGTCAACCTTGACCCTTCCGCGCTGGTGTTGGATATGCTGATCGGGCTTGCGAACCAGCCCGCCCTCTGACGGATCAGCCGATGTCCGAACATCCTCCCTTCGCCCTGGTGGACAGCCATTGCCACCTGGACTTCCCCGATTTCGCCGGCGAGCAGGCCGCGCTGGTCGCGCGCGCCCGCGCGGCGGGCGTCTCCCGCATGGTGACGATCTGCACCCGGCTGAAGAACGAGCCGGCCGTGCGCGCCATCGCCGAGGCGCATCCCGAGGTGTTCTATGCCGCCGGCACCCATCCGATGTATGCCGCCGAGGAGCCGCTGGTCGCGGTCGAGCAGCTGGTCGCCCTGGCCGCGCATCCGAAATTCGTCGGCATCGGCGAGACCGGGCTCGATTATCACTACACCGCCGACAGCGCCGCGGTGCAGGCCGAAAGCCTGCGTATCCATATCGAGGCGGCGCGCCGCACCGGCCTGCCGCTGATCGTCCACGCGCGCGACGCCGACGCCAACATGGCCCGCATCCTGACCGAGGAGCATGGCGCCGGCGCGTTTTCCTGCGTCATGCATTGCTATACCAGCGGCCCCGAGCTGGCCCGCGCCGCGCTGGACCTGGGCTTCTACCTGTCCATGTCGGGGATCGCCGCCTTCCCGCGCTCGACCGGCATCCGCGAGATCTTTGCCGCCGCGCCCCGCGACCGCATCCTGGTCGAGACCGACGCGCCCTATCTTGCCCCGCCGCCGCATCGCGGCAAGCGCAACGAACCGGCCTATGTCGCCCATACCGCCCGGATCGGCGCCCAGGCCCTGGGCCTGACCGAGGCCGAATTCGCCGCCCTGACCACCGCGAATTTCGAGCGGCTGTTCGCCAAGGCCGCGGCATGATCCGCGCCACGATCCTTGGCTGCGGATCCTCGGGGGGCGTGCCGCGGCTGGGCAACCGCTGGGGCGAATGCGACCCGGCCAATCCGCGCAACCGCCGCCGGCGCTGCGCGCTGCTGGTCGAGCGTTTCGGCCATGACGGCGTGACCCGGGTTCTGATCGACACCGGCCCGGATTTCGTGCCGCAGATGCAGGATGCCGGCGTGGGCGAACTGGACGCGGTCGCCTATACCCATGCCCATGCCGACCATATCCACGGCATCGACGACCTGCGCCAGATCGTCTTCAACATGCGCCGCAAGATGCCGGTCTGGGCCGACGGCCCCACCGCCGCGGCGCTGACGACCCGCTTCGGCTATATCTTCGAGACGCCCGCGGGCTCGTCCTATCCGCCGATTTGCGAACTGATGCCGATCCACGGCCCCTTTGCCGTCGAGGGCGCCGGCGGGACCATCGAGCTTGCGCCCTTCGAGGTCGATCACGGCGACATCGGCGCGCTCGGCTATCGCATCGGCGGCATGGAGCAGAGCCTCGTCTACCTGCCCGACGTGCTGGCCATCCCCGAGGACGCCTGGCCGCTGGTCGCCGGCTGCGACGTGTTCATCTGCGACGCGCTGCGACGCATCCCGCATCCCAGCCACGCGCATCTGGCGCTGGCGCTGGACTGGATCGCGCGCTCGGGCTGCGCGCAGGGGATCATCACCAACATGCATATCGACCTGGATTACGACGACGTCATGCGCGAGACGCCCGAGAATGTCGTTCCCGCCCATGACGGCATGCGGATCGAGCTGATATGACCGCGCTGTTCGACGTCATCCTGCCGGTCTTCCTGGTGGTGGGTTTCGGCTATGTGGCCTGCTGGCGGCGGATGCTGTCCGAGGTGGCGGTGGACGGCATCATGCGCTTTGCCCAGACCTTCGCGGTGCCGGTGCTGCTGTTCAACGCCATCGCCCATCTGGACCTGGGCACGAACTACAACCCGCTGCTGCTGCTGGCCTTCTACGCCGGGGCGTTCCTGTCCTTTGCCTTGGGCATGGCCCTGGCGCTGCGCTGGCTCAGGCGCCCGGTCGAGGATGCCATCGCCATCGGCTTCGTCTGCCTGTTCTCGAACTCGCTGCTGCTGGGCGTGCCGATCACCGAGCGCGCCTATGGGCCCGAGGCGCTGGTCGGCAATTTCACCATCATCTCGATCCATTCGCCGCTGCTTTACACCTTCGGCATCACCGCGATGGAGTTCGCCCGGGCGCGGGGCCAGGACCTGTCGCTGGGCCGGGTAGCGCTGCGGGCGCTGTCGGGGGTGCTGCACACGCCGATGGTGGTCGGCATCCTGTGCGGCTTTGCCATGAACCTGCTGATCAAGGCCGGGCTGGTCATGCCCGAGGGCTTCTGGGGCGCGGCCCGGATGATGTCGAGCGCCGCCCTGCCCGCCGCCCTGTTCGGGCTGGGCGGCATCCTCTATCGCTACCGCCCCGAGGGCGAGGCGCGGGCCATCGCGCTATGCTGCGCCGCCTCGCTGCTGCTGCATCCGGCGGTGACCTTCGGCCTCTCCAAGCTCTTCGGACTGGGCGTGGCCGAGATCCGCTCGGCGGTGATCACCGCCGCCATGGCGCCGGGGGTGAACGCCTATCTCTTCGCCTCGATCTACGGGGTGGCGAAGCGGGTCTCGGCCTCGGCGGTGCTGGTGGCGACGGCGCTGTCGATCCTGACCATCTGGTTCTGGCTGAGCGTCCTGCCCTGACGGAAAACGCCGCCCGGCAAGGGCGGCGTCGCTGGCCTGTGCGGCGTCCGGGCGATCAGCTTGGCGTCAGTCCCCGCAGCCTTTCCGACCGCCTGCGCAGCAGTTCCACCGTGGTCAGCAGGGCGATGGAGAAGATCACCAGCAGCGTGGCGACAGCGAGGATGGCCGGCGAGATCTGCTCGCGGATGCCGTTCCACATCTGCCGCGGGATGGTCTGCTGGTCCGGCCCGGCGATGAACAGCACCGCCACCACCTCGTCGAAGGAGGTCACGAAGGCGAACAGCGCCCCCGAGATCACCCCCGGCAGAATCAAGGGCATGGTGATGCGGAAGAAGGTCGTGCGCGGGTTCGCCCCCAGGCTCGCCGCCGCCCGGTTCAGCGATTGATCGAAGCCGATCAGCGTCGCCGTCACCGTGATGATGACGAAGGGAATGCCCAGCGTCGCATGGGCCAGGATCACCCCCAGATAGGTGCCGGCCAGCCGGCCGCATTCCGGGTTCAGCCCGATCCAGGTCAGCGGTTCGCAGGGGTTCGAGTAGAAGAAGAACATCCCCGTCGCGGTGATGATGATCGGCACGATCATCGGCGAGATCAGCACCGCCATGATGATGCGGCGGAACGGCATCTCGGGCCGCGACAGCCCCAGCGCCGCCAGCGTGCCCAGCACCGTGGCCAGGATGGTCGAGAAGAAGCCGATGATGATCGAGGATTTCGCCGCCTTCACCCATTTCGCGTTCTGCCAGGCATCCGCCCACCAGCTGAGCCCGCCCGGCGCGTCCGGGTTGGCCATGCCGAAGGTCAGCAGGCTGCGGTACCAGCGCAGCGAATAGCCCTCGGGGTCGAAGGACAGCATCTTGTCGGTGAAGGTGAAATAGGGCTCGGCATTGAAGCTCAGCGGGATCACCACCACGATGGGCGCGATCAGGAAGAAGAAGATCGCCGCGCAGAGCGCCAGATAGGCATAGTGCCAGACCTTCTCGAGCGGGGATGCGTAGGTCGGAAGCGCCATGATGATCACCCCAGTTTCAGATTGTCGATACCGACCAGCCGGTCATAGACCCAGTAGAGGATCAGCACCCCCACCAGAAGCAGCGTCGCCAGCGCCGCCGCCATCGACCAGTTCAGCGTCTGCGTCATGTGCATGGCGATCAGGTTCGAGATCAGCTGCCCCGAGGAGCCGCCGACCAGCGCCGGCGTGATGTAGTAGCCGACCGCCAGGATGAACACCAGAAGCGCCCCCGCCCCCAGCCCCGGCAGGGTCTGCGGGAAGTAGATGCGGCGGAAGGCCGTCCAGCTGGTCGCCCCCAGGCTGCGCGCAGCGCGCACATAGCTGGGATTGATGGTGCGCATCACCGAATAGAGCGGCAGGATCATGAAGGGCAGCAGGATATGGGTCATGGCGATGATGGTGCCGGTCTGGTTGAAGATCATCTGCAGCCGCTGGTTGTTGCCGATCACCCCCAGCCAGACCAGGATGTCGTTGACCACGCCCTGTTGCTGCAACAGCACCATCCAGGCCGTGGTCCGGACCAGAAGCGAGGTCCAGAACGGCAGAAGCACGAGGATCATCAGCAGGTTCGACTTGCGCATCGGCAACGTCGCCAGCAGATGCGCGATGGGAAAGCCCAGCAGGAAGGTGGTGGCGGTGATGACCAGCGACAGCCAGAAGGTGCGCTGGAACAGCGTCACGTAGATGCGCTGCTGCTCGGGCGCCTGGACGATGTTGCCGGCGTCGTCGCGGGTGCGGTCCAGGGCCGCCAGGTAGAAGTTCGCCGTATAGGCCGATGAGGCCTCGCGCATCACCGACCACAGCTTCGGATCGGCCCAGTCCTCGTCCATCGCCAGCAGCGCTTCGCGATAGGGCGGCTCGATGCCGCGGCGGATCTGGCGCCCGGCCGAGGTGAACAGTGAGCGCGTGCCCGGCATGTCGTAATTGACCCGGGTGCCGACCACGCCGATGGTGCGCGCCTCGGCCGCCGCCTGCAGGTCGCCGGCCAGCGCCGCCCAGGCCGCCTCGTCGGGCGGCGTGCCGCGCGGATTCGCGGCGAACCAGGCCGAGATCTGCGGCATGTTGGCCGAAAAGCCGTCGTTCTTGACCGAGCGCTGCAGCATCTGCCCGATCGGCAGCACGAAGGTCAGCAGCACGAACAGCAGCAGCGGCAGCACCAGCAGGAACGCCCGCCGCCGCGCCCGGCGCGAGCTGCGCGCCAGCGCCGCCTTCAGCGGCTGCCCATCCGCGGTTCTCAGCGTTCCGCCCTGGTCGAGGCCGCCGGCCTCGGTCACGATGGCGGCATGGGGGTCGATCGCGTTCGGCATCTTGATCCTTCGTCAGGCCAGAGCTTGGTCGGAGGCCGCCGCCCGGTCCCGCCGGGCGGCAGCGGGGCGGCGTCAGTTCGCGGCCAGCCAGGCGTTGAAGCGCTCGGCCAGTTCGGCGGAATGGTCGGCCCAGAATTCCGGATCGTCCATGACGGCGGTCTTCATGTGCTCCTCGCTGGTCGGCATGTGCGGCGCCATCTGGGTCTTGCCGTCCTGGTAGAGCCCGACCAGCGCCGCCGAGCTTTTCCGCGCCGGACCATAGGCAATGTATTTCGCCTGATCGGCCAGCCGCTGCGTGTCGGTGGCGAATTTCAGGTATTCCAGCGCCGCTTCCGGGTTCGGCGACCCTTTCGGGATCGCGAACATGTCCATGTCCATGTATTGCCCGTCCCAGATGATCTCGAAGGGCTTGCCCTCGCCAACCATGGCGTCGAAGAAGCGGCCGTTATAGCCGGTGGCCATGGTCACCTCGCCGTCGGCCAGAAGCTGCACCGGCTGGGCGCCCGCCTCCCACCAGACGACGCTGTCCTTGATGCTGTCGAGCTTGGCGAAGGCGCGGTCCACGCCTTCGGGCGTGTCCAGGGTCTCGTAGATCTGGTCCGGGGCCACGCCATCGGCGATCAGCGCCAGGTAGAGCGTGCGCTTGGGGTTCTTGGGCAGGCCGCGCTTGCCGGGGAACTTCTCGAGATCGAAGAAATCGGCGGCGGTGGTCGGCGGATTGTCGGGGAACTTGGTCTTGTCATAGGCGATGACCGTGCCCCAGAAGATGTTCGCCACGGCGCAATCCTGCAGCGCGCCGGGGATGAAGTCCTCGGCGGCGGGGGTGCCGTCGGGCGCCGGCGGCAGGGTGGCCGGGTCGATCTCGACCAGCGCGCCCTCGTCGCAGAGCCGGATCGCGTCCGAGACCTCGATGTCGAAGACGTCGCCGGTGATGTTGCCGGCCTCGACCTGCGCCTTGAGCGGCGTCGCCGGGTTGTCGGCGGCGATCATGTTGACCTTGATGCCGGTCTGCTTGGCGAAGGGGATGTTGTAGGCTTCGACCTGCGATCTCTCGTAGGCGCCCCCCCAGGAGACGACGTTGACCTCCTTGTTCTGGGCCTGGGCGGCGAAGCCCAGCCCGCACAGGGCCGTCGTCAGGATGAGCAGTCTTTTCATGGTGTACTCCCGTTGGTGTTTTGCGGCTCGTGGGCCGGTCTTGGCGCCCGTTCGGGCTTGGCGTGCCGCGGCGGGACCGGCCCGCCGCGACGGTCGGTCTGTCAGCTGGCCGCCAGCCAGGCGTTGAAGCGTTCCTGCAGTTCGGCGTCATGATCGACCCAGAAATCCAGGTTCGAGGCCAGCGCCGCCTTCATGTTCTCGGCGAAGGTGGGCAGGTGCGGGCCCATCGGCACCTCGGTGCCCTCGATGTTGCCGACCAGAGCGGCGGCCGACTTGCGCGGCGGGCCGTAGCTGATGAACTCGGCGGCGCGGGCCTGCGGCGCGGGCGAGGTCGAGAAGGTCACGAACTCCTTGGCCTCCTCGAGATGCGGGGCGCCCTTCGGGATCACCCAGCCCTCCATCTCGTAGATCTGGCCGTCCCAGACGATCTTGAACGGCTTGCCCTCGGCCTGCGCGGCGTTGAAGATCCGGCCGTTGAAGGCGAAGGCCATGGTCACCTCGCCATCGGCCAGAAGCTGCGGCGGCTGGGCGCCGGCCTCCCACCAGATCACGTCGTCCTTGATGCTGTCGAGCTTGGCGAAGGCGCGGTCCACGCCCTCGGGCGTGCCCAGCAGCTCATAGACCTGCTCGGGCGGGACGCCATCGGCCATCAGCGCGAATTCCAGGTTGAACTTGGCGCCCTTGCGCATGGTGCGCTTGCCGGGGAATTTCGCCGTGTCGAAGAAATCCGCCGGGCCCGAGGGCTTGGCATCGGGGAACTTGCTGTCGTCATAGGCCAGGATCATCGAGTAGACATCGGTGCCGACGAAGCAGTCGGTCACCGCGCCCTCGATGAAATCCTCGGTCGCCGGGGTGCCGTCGGCGGCCGGGGCTAGGATCGCCGGGTCGATCTCCTCGAGCAGCCCCTCGTCGCAGAGCCGCACCGCGTCGGCATATTCGACCGAGGCCACGTCGGTGGTGACGTTGCCCGCCTCGACCTGGGCCTTGAGCGGCGTGGCGGGGTTGTCGGCATCGGCGACAGAGACCTTGATGCCGGTCTTTGCCTCGAAAGGCTTGGCATAGGCCTGGACATGGCTGTTGCCATAGGCGCCGCCCCAGGACAGCAGGTTCACCTGCTTGTCCTGCGCATGGGCGGTCGCCGCGACGGCGACCAGCGCAGAGGTCAGGATCAGCGTGCGTTTCATCATGACTCCTTGACTTGGAAGCGAACTCAGACCGGATCGAGGGCGCGGGCATCCTCGGGATGCCAGCCGATGCGGATGGTCTGGCCGGGCGACAGCCGGACCTGGCCAAGCGTGTTGCGGTATTTCATCACGAAATCGTCCTGGCCGGCGACCTGCAGCCGGGCACGCAGGATGTCGCCCATGTAGATGACGTCGCGCACCTGCGCCTCGATCGTATGGGCGTCGGCGGGCATCAGATCGGGCTTGAACTCGACCCGCTCGGGCCGGATCGAGACGGTGGTGGCCTGCCCGGCCTCGCGGATGTTGACGGCGGTGGCGTCGATCAGCTCGCCATTCTCCAGCCGCACCAGCGCCTTGTCGCCCTGAAGCTGCTCAATGGTGCCGCGCAGGGCGTTGTTCTCGCCGATGAAGCCGGCGACGAAGCTGTTGCCGGGCTGCTCGTAAAGCACCGGCGGCGGCGCCAGTTGCTGGATGCGGCCGTCGTTGAACACGGCGATGCGGTCGGACATGGTCAGCGCCTCGCCCTGGTCGTGGGTGACATAGACCACGGTGATGCCCAGCCGGTCGTGCAGCGCCTTGATCTCGAACTGCATGTGCTCGCGCAGCTGCTTGTCCAGCGCGCCCAGCGGCTCGTCCATCAGGACCAGCTTCGGGTCGAAGACCAGCGCCCGGGCCAGGGCGATGCGCTGCTGCTGGCCGCCGGACAGCTGCGCCGGGCGGCGGTTCTTGAACTGGCCCATCTGCACCATGTCCAGCGCCCGGGCGACGCGGCTTTCGCGCTCGGCCTTGGACATGCCGCGCACTTCCAGCGGGAAGGACAGGTTCTCGCCCACCGTCATGTGCGGGAACAGCGCGTAGTTCTGAAACACCATGCCGATGCCGCGCTTGTGCGGCGGCACGTCGTTGATGTTCCTGCCGTCGAGGCGGATTTCGCCATGCGTCGCCGTCTCGAACCCGGCCAGCATCATCAGGCAGGTGGTCTTGCCCGAGCCGGACGGGCCCAGCATGGTCAGGAATTCGCCCTGGCCGATGGAAAGGTTCAGGTCTTTGACGACAAGTGTCTGACCGTCATAGCTTTTCTGGACGTGATCAAAGACAACGAATGCCTCGTTGCCGGATTGCGCAGTCACGATGCGGGCCCCCTGTTTCTATTGGTTCTTTGTTCCGCGGCCCCAGACTAATCGGCGGTCCTTGCCGATTGCAACCAGCTTCTGCGGCGGCGCATGGAACCGGCGCGACGAATGCCATGTCTGCCCGCGTCACCGGCCTTTCGCCCGCCGGAAAGATCAGCCTGCCGCCGGCAGGGCACGCGGCCGCCCGGATTCGTCCAGGGCCACGAAGACGAAGGTGGCCTGCGTCACCTTCTGCGTCTCGGCCCCCTCGCGCGAGCGGCGCCAGGCCTCGACATGCAGCTGCATGGAACTGCGTCCCTCGCGCAGGATGCGAGCGAAGACCGAGACCTCGTCGCCGACCTTGACCGGCTGGTGGAAGGTGAAACTGTCCACCGCCACCGTGGCGCAGCGCCCGCGCGCCCGCCGGGCGGCGACATTGCCCGCCGCCAGGTCCATCTGCGACATCAGCCAGCCGCCGAAGATGTCGCCCGAGGGGTTGGTGTCGGCCGGCATGGCCGTGGTGCGAATCGCCGGCTCGCCCTGCGGATAGTCGTCCTGCGTCATGCCCGTCCCCTGTTGCTTGCCTGCTGCCTGCTGCTAGCTGGACGCCGAAACGCCCGCCCGCGCAGGCTGGCCCGCCGCCGCGGGCGCCGTCAATGCCCCGCGCGATCAGCGGAAGCGATAAAGGTCGGCATTGGGATCGGCGCGGCCGTCGATGCGCCGCGCGGTCGCTTCGGCCGCAATCACGGAATAGGTGATGCCGTTGCCGCCGAAACCCATCACCGCATGGCAGCGCCGGCAACCCGGCACCGTGTCAAGGATCGGCAGCCCGTCGTCGCTGTCGCCGAAGGCCGCGGCCCAGCGATAGGCCGGGCGGCCGATGCGGATGCCGCAGGTCTCGCGCAGCTTGCGGGCGATCTCGGCGGCGTTGCGGCGCAGCTTCTCCGGGTCCTGATAGGCGTCGGGACTGGCCTCGTCCTCGCCGCCGGCGATGATCCGGCCGGTGGGCGTGGTGCGGAAATACAGGTAGGGATCGGCGGCCTCCCAGACCAGGAAATCCCGCAGCCAGGCCGGATGGCGCACCCCCTCGGCCGAGGCGAGGGCCCAGGTCGAGATGATGCGGTGATGCGCCGAGACGAGCTGCGGCAGGAATTCGTAGCCGGTGCAGAACACCGCATGGCCCGCCACCACCACCCGCCCGGTCGAGAAACCCAGAGCCACGCCGTCCGCCAGCTCGGCGAAATCCGTGACCTCGAAGGGCGAGACGATCTCGGCCCCCCGCTCTTGCGCCACCCGCAGCAGCCCGGCCGTCAGCTGCGCCGGATTGGCCGAGGCCGAGGCGGTCGAGACGATGGCGCCGGTGCGGTCGATGCCGAATTCCTCCAGCAGGCGCCGGCGGGGGATGAACTCGGCCGCGATGCCGGTGTCGCGGCGCAGCGCCGCCTCGGCCTCCAGCGCGCGAAAGCCCATCTCGTCCCCGGCCAGGTAGAGCGCCCGCTTGCGCTGCATCTGGCAATCGAGGCCCAGGCGGCGCGACAGGCGCAGCAGCTCCTCGACCGCCTTGACCGAGCGGCGCCAGGCCCGCGCCGCCTTGTCGGGCCCGATCTGGCGCATGAGCCGGCTCAGCGGCACGTCGATCTCGTGCTGGATCATCGCCGTCGAGGCGAGCGACGAGCCCCGCACCGGCTGGCGGCGATCCACCAGCAGCACCCGCCGCCTGCGCCGGGTCAGCCGTTCGGCCAGCAGCGCCGCGGAAATGCCGGTGCCGACGATCACCACGTCCCAGCGCCGCTGCGAGGGCGCGTCCCGATGCGCCACGGCGATATGCGGCGTCTCGGCCCAGAAGGGCCGGGCGGTGCGCAGCCGCCGCTTGATGGTGCGGCGCGGCGCGGTCACGGCTTCCTCGCCCAGGCGGCCTCGCCCGGGGGCAGCGCCGGCGGCCGGTATAGCCCGGCCGTGCCCTCGCGGTCGCGGGTCAGCACCGACAGGGCACCATTCGCCTCGACGATGGCGAACTTGATCTCGGCCAGGTCGGTGATGCCCTTTTCGCGCAGCTTCAGATACAGCTCGCCCTCGCCCATGCCCAGGCGGCGCAGCCGGCCGGCATGCACCCGCCCCTCGGCGACGACGATGCGCGGCCGGCCCTCGAAGATCCGCGACAGCAGCTCCGAGGACAGGATCGCCTCGTCCACCAGCTTGTTGCAGGCCGCGACCAGGAAGATGGCGAACATCGCCGGCAGCATCGGCACGTCGGGATAGAACAGCGAATCGCCCACCGCCGAGCCAATGGCGATGACCAGCAGGAACTCGACGATGGAGAGCTGCGCCACAGTGCGCCCGCCCAGCCAGCGCATCAGCGCCAGGGTGTAGAAATAGATGATGAGGGTGCGGAAGAAGACTTCCCAGGCGAAGCCCAGATCCTGATCGCCCAGGAAGATGCGGTGAAGATCCTCTAGCATGGCGGCCGTCCCCTGCCCGCGCGGCATGCGCCAAGGGACAAGCCGCGATCCGGGGCGCCGGTTCCACGCCCCGGCGCGACCGGGTCAGACGGCGAGGAAACCGCCATCCAGCGGCAGCACCGCGCCGGTGACCATGCGGCTGTCGTCCGAGAGCAGCAGCGCGATGCCTTGCGCGACCTCCTCGGCCTCGGCGAAGCGATTGAGCGGGTGGCGCACCATCATCGGCTGGCTTTTCGCCGGGTCCGACCAGGCCTCGGCCGCCAGTTCGGTCAGGGTGATGGTGGGGGCGACGGCGTTGACGCGGATGCCATGCGGGCCCAGCTCCCTGGCCAGCACGCGGGTCGCGCCCTCCAGCCCGGCCTTGGAGGCGGCATAGCACAGGTGGTCCTGGAAGCCGCGATGGCCGGCGATCGAGGTGATGTTGACGATGGCGCCGCCGCCGCCCGCCGCCACGCGGGCACGGGCGAATTCCTGGCAGCAGATCAGCGCCGCGCGCAGGTTGATGCCCAGCACCGCCTCATAGCCGGCCTCGGTCATGTCGAGCACGCTTTCCAGCACGTTGATGCCGGCGCTGTTGATCAGGTAGTCGACGGTCCCCGCCTCGGCCATGGCGGCGCGGGTGGCGGCCGGGTCGGCCAGGTCGACACGGATGCCGCGCGCGCCGATCTCGGCCGCGAGGCTGTCGAGGTCGGATTGCGTGCGCGACAGCGCCACGACCTTCGCCCCGCGTTCGGCCATCAGGCGCGCGCAGGCGCGGCCGATCCCTTTGCCCGCGCCGGTAATGATGACGGTCTTGCCCGAGAATTGCATGGTTCCTCGCATGTTCGGTTTTGCGGCAGCGCCGCCGTGTTCAGTTCGGCGGCAGCACCGCCATGGAGGCGCGGATCTGCCGCGCCGTGGATTGCAGCGCCAGGAAGGCGGCGTGACGCGCGTCCTGCCGCGCGCGGCTGGCGGGATCGGGGGCGCAGCGCGTGGCGATGCGCGACATGGCGGGCATGGCGCTGTGCAGGTCGGGGAACAGCCCCGCCGCCACCGCGCCCAGCATGGCCGAACCGAGCAGCACCGGCTCGGGACATTCCGTCACCTCGACCGGCAGCCCGGTGGCATCCGCCAGCAGCTGCCGGGTCAGCGGATGCGCGCCGGCGCCGCCGCTGACGCTGATCGTCTCGACCGGGGCACCGTTCTGGGCCTGGGTCTCGATGATCTGCCGCAGGCCGTAGCCCAGGCCGCAGATCCCGGCGACGTAAAGCGCGACCAGCGAATCCGGCCCGGTCTCCATCCCCTGCCCCATGATGACGGCGCGGGCATGAGGATCGGCGAAGGGCGCACGGTTGCCCAGGAACTCGGGCACCACATGCAGCTCATCCGCCAGCCGCACGGCGGCGCTGGCATCGCCCGCCAGGTCCAGCGCCCGGTCGGCCAGCCATTGCGGCAAGGACTTGCCCGCCGCCTCGGCCAGCGCCGTCGCCTGCGCCGTGGCGGGATGCAGCTGCACCAGCTGGTCGATGGCGGCGCCGGCGGCGGACTGGCCGCCCTCGTTCAGCCACATGCCGGGCACCATGGCGGAATAATAGGGGCCCCAGACGCCCGGCACGAAGGCCGGCTCGCGCGTGGTGGTCATGGTGCAGGAGGAGGTGCCGAAGACATAGCCCAGGCAGGCCGTCGCATCGCCCCCGGCCGCGACCGTGCCGACGCCGCCGGCATGGGCGTCGATCAGCCCCGCCGCCACGGCGATGCCGGGGCGCAGCCCCATCGCCTCGGCGGCGGCCTCGGTCAGCCCCTGCCCCAGCGGCGTGCCGGGATCGACGACGCGGGCGCCGATGCGGGCAAAACCGTCATCGGCCAGATCGCCCAGCCCGATCTGGCGGAAATAGCCCGCGTCCCAGCGCCCCTCATGCGCCAGATAGGTCCATTTGCAGGTGACGGTGCAGGCGGACCGCTCCAGCGCGCCGGTCGCCTTCCAGGTCAGGAAGTCGGTCAGGTCGAAGAAATGCGCCGCCGCCGCATAGACCTCGGGCCGGTTCTCGCTGAGCCACAGAAGCTTCGGCGTCTCCATCTCGGGCGAGATGCGGGTGCCGACATATTTCAGCACGTCATGGCCCTGCGCGTTGATGCGCTCGGCCTGTTCGACGGCGCGGTGGTCCATCCAGACGATGATGTCGCGCTCGGGATGGGCGGGGTCGCCCACCGGCAAGGTTGCCTCCCCCGCCCCGCGCACCACCAGCGAGCAGGTGGCGTCGAAGCCGATGCCCGCGACCTGCGCCGGATCGATCCCGGCGCGGGCCACGCTGTCCCGGACGGAATCGCAGACCGCGCGCCAGACCTGCTCGCTGGACTGTTCGGCGATGATGCCGCGTTCCCGGTGCATCTCGATGGGGCGCTTGGCGGTGGCGATCAGGCGGCCCGCCCGGTCGAAGACCCCGGCCCGGGCCGAGCCGGTGCCCACGTCGATGCCGATCAGATACTGGTCCATGGCGCTTCTCCGTTCCGGGTGCCGGGCGTCAGACGCGGTCGAAATTGGTCGGCAGCACCAGCATGTCGCGGATGGTGACGGTGCGCTTGCGGGTCAGCATGTATTCGACCGCATCCGCGACCTCTTCCGCGTCGATCAGGCTGCCGGATTCCCTGGCCTTGCGCAGGTTCTCCTCGGGCCAGTCGGCCAACAGCGCCGAGACCACCGGGCCGGGCGAGACCTGCATGACCCGCACGCCATGCGGGATCATCTGCCGGCGCATGCCCTGCACGAAGCTGGTGATCGCCCATTTCGAGCCGGAATAGACTGGCTCCCAATAGGTCGGGAAATGGCCGGCGATCGAGCAGGTGACGACGATGTCCCCGGTTTTCCGCAGGGTCATGTGCGGCACGACGGCGCGGACGTTCTTCATCACCGCGTTGACGTTGAGGTTCAGCATCCGGTCGATGGCCTCGGGCGTCGTCTCGGTCAACTCGCCGCCGATATAGGTGCCGGCGTTGCAATAGAGGATGTCGATATGATCGACCTTGGTCAGGACCTCGGGGATCATGGCGTTGCAGCTTTCGGGGTCGAGCAGGTTCGTCACCTGCGGGATCGCCTTGTCGCCCAGCTTGCCGGCCAGCTCGGCCAGCGCCGCCTCGTTCCAGTCCACCATGACCACCGTGGCGCCGCGCGCGAGCAGCCGCTGGGTGGTGGCGAGCCCGATCCCCGAGGCCGCGCCGGTGATGACGGCGACCTTGCCGTCCAGCGATTCAGACATTCCGTTCTCCTGTCTTTCGAATGGGTTGGGCGGGGCTCAGCGCCATTCGCGCCCGATATAGATGGCCAGCAGGATGATCGCGCCCTTGATGACGTCCTGCAGATAGGGGTTGATGCCCATCAGGTTCAGGCCGTTGTTCAGGATGCCCAGCAGCACCGCGCCGATCAGCGTGCCCAGGATCAGCCCGCGCCCGCCCGAGATGGCGGTGCCGCCCAGCACCACGGCGGCGATGGCGTCAAGCTCGAAGCCCACGCCGGCATTGGGCTGGCCGCTCATCAGCCGCCCGGTCAGGATCACCGCGGCCAGGGCCGAGGTCAGGCCCGAGATGCCGTAGACCGCCAGCTTGACGCGCTGGGTCTTGACGCCGGAAAGCCGCGCCGCGGTCTCGTTGCCGCCCAGCGCATAGACATGGCGGCCGAAGGCGGTGCGCTGCAGGAGCACCCAGGCCAGGGCATAGATCACCACCATGATGATGACCGGCACCGGCACCACGCCGATGCGCCCCACTCCGAACCAGGAAATCCAGCTGGGGATGCCGCTGATCGGATAACCGCCGGAATAGATCAGGCCCAGGCCGCGCGCCATGCCCATGGTGGCCAGCGTCACGATGATCGCCGGCATCCGGCCCCAGGCGACCAGCACGCCGTTCGCCAGCCCGATGCCCAGCCCGATCAGCAGCCCGACCAGCAGCGCCGCCGGCGCCGGCAGGCCCATGTTCACCATCAGCCCGGCGCTCAGCGTGCCGACCAGCGCCATGACCGCGCCGACCGACAGGTCGATGCCGCCGGTCAGGATCACGAAGGTCATGCCGACCGCAAGGATGCCGACGACCGACACCTGCCGCAGCACGTTCAGGATATTGTTCAGGCTGAAGAAATTGTCGCTGGCCAGCCCCATCAGGACCGAGACGACGATCAGCCCGATCAGCGGCAGCGCCAGGGGCGAATGCAGCAGGCGGCCAAGCGAGAAACCGCCGGTTTTTCCGGCCGAGCCGGTGTTTGCGTCATGCGACATGGTCAACTCTCCCGGTCGTGGCATGGGTCATGATGGTTTCGGAATCGATCTGCCCGCCCTCGACCGTGGCCACGATCCCGCCCGAGCGGAACACGCAGACCCGGTCGGACATGCCGATCACCTCGGGCAGTTCGGACGAGATCATGATGATGGCGCCGCCGCGCGCGGTGAATTCACGCATCAGCGCATAGATTTCCGCCTTGGCGCCGACATCGATGCCGCGCGTCGGCTCGTCGAAGATCAGCACCTGCATGTCGTGGTTCAGCCAGCGGGCGATGACGACCTTTTGCTGGTTGCCGCCCGACAGCGTATCGACGCGCGCAAGCGGTCCCTGCGCCTTGACGCGGACCTGCGCCATGGCGGTCTCGGTCGCGGCCAGTTCCTTCTTCAGGTCGATGAACCAGTGGTTCTTGCGATACTTGCCGTAATTGTTCAGCGAGATGTTCTGCAGGATCGAGAAGCTTGTGATCAGCCCCTGCTCCTTGCGGCTTTCGGGCAAGAGGCCGATGCCATGCGCCAGCCCCTCGTCCGGGCCGCGGAACCGTTTCTCGATCCCGTCCACCTTCACCTTGCAGCGTTGGGCCGGATATGCCCCCAGCATCGCCAGCACGGTTTCGGTCCGACCCGAGCCGACCAGCCCGGCAAAGCCCAGAATCTCGCCCTTGCGCAGCTGAAAGCGCGAGACGGGGCCGCCCTTCTTCAGCTGCACCTCCTCGACCTCGACCACGACGGGGGTGGCCGAAGGGGCGGGCTTCGGCGGGAAGCTCTGCTCGATCCGGCGACCGACCATCATCTCGACCAGCCGGTCGTTGTCGACCTCGCTGACCGCGCAGGAGCCGACGAATTCGCCGTCGCGCAGCACGGTGATCCGGTCGCAGATCTGGAAGATTTCCTCGAGGTGATGCGAGATGAAGATGATCGCCACGCCCTGCTTGCGCAGCTCGCGCATGACCTTGAACAGGTGCTCGACCTCGGAGGGGGTCAGGGTCGCGGTCGGCTCGTCCAGCACCAGAATGCGGGCGTTCAGCGACAGCGCCTTGGCGATCTCGACGAATTGCTGCTCGGCGACCGACAGGCGGTGCACCGGCACGTCCAGGGCCACGTCGACGGCCAGCTGGCGCATGATCCCGGCGGCGCGGGCGCGCATCGCCTTGCGGTCCAGCATCCCCAGCGGCCCGCGCATCTCGCGCGCCAGGAACATGTTCTCGACCGCGTCCAGCCAGGGGATCAGGCTGAATTCCTGGAACACGATGCCGATGCCGGCGGCGATGGCCTGGTCGTAATCGGCGAAATGGCGCGCGGTCCCCTCGATGCGGATCGTGCCCTCGCTGGGCTGGATGATGCCGCACAGGATCTTCATCAGCGTGGATTTGCCCGCGCCGTTCTCGCCCAGAAGCGCGTGGACCTCGCCGGCGCGGACCTCCATGTCGACGCCGTGCAGGACCTCGATCCTGCCGAAGCTTTTTCGGATTCCGTTCAATTCCAGCATGATGCCCTCCTGCATGGCTGGGGAATGTCCCGCCCCCGCGACATGCAGGGACGGGCGCGGGGAGGAACCCTTACCAGCTGAACTCGGCAGCGTTCTCGGCGTCCACGACCATGACGTCGATCGGCACTTCCTTCGGCACCACGCGGGCGCCCCATTTCTGCGCCAGCGCCATGGCCAGGCCGACGCGGACCTGGTCGCGCGGGAACTGCGCCGTGGTCTCGATGAACGGGCCGCCGTCGGCGATGGCCTTGACGGCTTCCGGCGCGCCATCGACCGAGGTCAGCTTGATGTCGCGGCCCGAGCCCTGGATCGCCGCCAGCGCGCCCATGGCCCCGCCGTCGTTGACCGAGAAGATGCCGGCCAGGTTCGGATGCGACTGGATCATGTTCTCGACCACGCCCAGGGCGACCGAGCGGTCCTGCCGGCCGTTCTGGGTATCGACCAGCTGGATGTCCGGGAATTCCGCCAGCGCGGCCTTGCAGCCCTCGACGCGCTGCAGGATCGGCACGACCGGGATGCCGTCGAGGATCGCGACCTCGCCCTTGCCGCCGAGCGCCTCGCCCAGATACTTGCAGGACATGTAGCCGGCATCGCGGTTCTTCGAGCCGACGAAAGTGTCGACCGGGCCGTTGGCATTGGCATCGACGGCCACGACGATCACGTCCTGGGCCTTGGCGGCATGGACGGCGGCCTCGATCCCGGCGCTGTCGGTCGGGTTCAGCAGCAGGATGTCGATATCCTGCTGCAGCATGTCCTCGACGTCCGAGATCTGCTTGGCGACGTCATGGCCGGCATCGGTCACGACCACCTCGGCGCCCAGGCTGGCGGCGGCTTCGTTCAGCGCCTCCTGCATGGACACGAAATAGGGGTTGTTCAGCTCCTGGAAGGTCATGCCGATCTTGAGCTTGTCCTGGGCCAGCGCCGGGGCCGCCAGCAGCGCCAGCGCGGCCGAGGCGGTGAGCAGTTTCGATTTCATCAGGGTTCCCTCCCATCTGGATGAAAGCAGGCATGGCCTGCACGTCTCCGGGCAGCGCCGTGCCGCCCGAATTGGTGAAAGTCGCGATGTCGGTCCTTGTCAGTCCGCCATGACCAGCGCCTTTTGCGCCGCGAATGTCGCGCGGAACTGCGAGGGGGACATTCCCTTGAGCTTCAGGAAATGCCGGTTGAAGTTCGACAGGTTCGAGAATCCGACCTCATAGCAGATCTCGGCCACCTTGATGTCGGGATCGGTCAGCAGCATCTGGCAGGCCAGATCGACGCGCAGCTGGTTGCGATAGCGCACCAGCGTCGTGCCGGTATGGCGCTTGAAGGCGCGGGAAAAGGCGCTTTGGCTTTGCCCGACCATCTCGGCCAACTCGCCCTCCTCGACCTGCTCGGTCAGGTGTTCGCGCAGATAGGCCAGCGCGCGGTTGATGCCGCCGTCGTTGATGCGGGTCAGGTCCAGCTCGAAGCTGAGGCTGGCCAGCACCTCATAGTCCGAGGCATTGGCCAGGATGTCCAGGATCTCCCAGAACAGCGCCAGGCGGCGGATGCCCTGCGCCTCGATCAGCCGCTCGACCAGCGGGCGGATGCGGGCGCTGGTCGCGTCGTCGAACAGCAAGCCGCGGCGTGAGCGGTCCAGAAGCGGGCGCAGCGCCTCCATCTCGGGCATGGCGGCGCAGGCGTCCTCGATGAAGGGCTCGGGGAACTGGATCACCAGCGAGCGCAGCGGCACGATCTCGCCCGGCTGGATGTCGCTGATCCAGTTCTGCGGCAGGTTCGGGCCGGTCATGATCAGCTGGCCAGGCCGGAAGCTGCCGACATGGTCGCCGATGTAGAAGGTGCCCGAGGTCGCGGTGACCAGGTGGATCTCGTATTCGGGATGGTAATGCCAGCGCACGGTGCGGAACGGATAGCCATGCATCCACGCGGCGAAGGATTCGCCCTTGCGGATGTGGACCAGTTCCAGATCGGGTTGCATCGCCTTCCTCCCTGCCCGTCGCGGCGCCCGACCGGCTGCCGCAAGGGTTCAGCAACCATAGGCTCGCGGCCGGCCCGCGATCCACATCAGCGCTGAAAAAATACCGATACTTTTTTGATCGAAATCGCACGGGAATTGAAGAACCCCGCGCCCAGTAAAGCAGCCGAGTCGCGCCGCAGGGCAGAAGGCCCATGCCGCATTGCAGCGACACGGGCCTGCTTTCTTGGGAAAACCCTTGTTATCGTTATTGGCCGGCGGTTTGGGTCAGATCCCGCAACCGCGGATAAGCGGCATGATGGCGCTCATACTTTTCCGCATAGGCCGCAGCCAATCCGGCATCGGGCACAACCTCGGCGCGAATGGCCGGCTTGGCGAAGATGCGCCCGGAGGTGTCGCCGGTGGCGCAGGCCGCCGCCAGCTTGGCGGCGCCGAAGGCCGCGCCGAAATCGCCGTCCTCGGGCTCCAGCAGCGTCAGCCCGGTGGCCGAGGCCATGATTCGCAGCCAGGCCCGCGAGCGCGCGCCGCCGCCGACCGCATAGGCAGCCTCGATCGGCGTGCCGGCCTTGCGCAGCGCACGGACGCAATCGGCAAAGGCCATGGCCACGCCCTCCATCGCCGCCTGCGCCAGATCGGCCAGCCCGGTGGCGCGGCGCAGGCCCAGGAAGGCCCCGGTCGCGCCGGGATCGTTCAGCGGCGTGCGCTCACCCGACAGGTAAGGCAGGAACAGCACCGGCGAGGGCGCGGTCACCTCGCCGACCAGCGCGGCAAGGTCGGGGACGGGTTTGCCGGTGATCTCGGACAGCCAGGTCATGCTGTCGGTCGCCGACAGGATCACCCCCATCTGGTGCCAGATGTCCGGCACGGCATGGCAGAAGGTATGCACCGCGTCGCCGGTGTTCGGCGCGTAGGATTCGGTCGCGGCGAACAGCACGCCCGAGGTGCCCAGCGACAGGAAGCCCGTGCCGGGCGTCATCACCCCCATGCCGCAGGCGGTGGCAGCATTGTCGCCGCCGCCGCCCGCCACCGGCACCCGCGGGATGCCCCAGCGGTCCGCCAGTTCGGCGCGCAGATGGCCGGAGACATCGCTGCCCTCGACCAGCCGCGGCATCTGGGCGCGCGTCAGCCCGGTCGCGGCCAGCAGCGCATCCGACCAGTCGCGCTTGCCGACGTCCAGCCACAGCGTCCCCGCCGCGTCCGACATCTCGGCGACATGCTCGCCGGTCAGCCACAGCCGCAGGTAGTCCTTGGGCAACAGCACCTTGGCGGTCTTCTCGAAGATCGCGGGCTCGTTCTGCGCCACCCACAGCAGCTTCGGCGCGGTGAAGCCCGCCATGACCAGGTTGCCGGCGATGCCGTGGAAATCCGCCCGCGCCGTCAGTTCGGCGCATTGCGGACCCGAGCGGCCGTCGTTCCACAGGATGCAGGGCCGCAGCACCCGGTCAGAAGCGTCCAGCAGCGTGGCCCCGTGCATGTGCCCCGACAGGCCGATGGCCTGCAGCCGCGCCATGGCCTCGGGATGCTCGCGCAGCAGCGTGGCGATGGCGGCCTCGGCCCCGGCGATCCAGTCGGCCGGCGCCTGCTCGGACCAGCCGGGATGCGGGCGGCTGACGGTCAGGCCCGCATGGGCGACGCCGACGGTCGCGAAACTCTCGTCCACCAGCATCGCCTTGATGCCCGAGGTGCCCAGGTCGATCCCCAGATACATGGCGTTCACTCCGGCATGACGATCTGCAGCTTCACGTCGGTCTCGCGCGCCTCGACGGCGCGGTCGAAACCGGCGATGCTGTCCTCGAAGGGGATCGAGGCCGAGATCAGCGGCTTCAGGTCCACCTTGCCCGAGGCGATCAGCGCGATGGCGCGGTCATAGACATTGGCATAGCGGAACACGGTCTCGACCCGCAGTTCCTTGGCCTGCAGCCCGACGATGTCCACCGGCACCGGATCGACCGGCATGCCGACCAGCACGATGGCGCCGCCCGGACGCGCAAGCTGGTGCATCGACAGGATCGCCGGCGCGGCGCCCGAGCATTCGAAGACCACGTCGGCGCCCCAGCCGTCGGTGGCCGCGGCCACCGCCTCGGCCAGCGAGCGGTTGCGGATGTTGACGGTCTCGATGCCGTCATAGGCGCCGATGATGTCGAGCTTGGGCTGGGCGAGATCCGCGACGATCACCCGCGCGCAGCCGCCGGCCAGCGCCGCCAGCGCCACCATCATGCCGATGGGGCCGGCCCCGGTCACGACAGCGATGTCGCCGGGCTGGATCCGCGCCCGCAAGGCCGCCTGCATGCCGATGGCAAAGGGCTCGACCATGGCGCCCTCGGCAAAACTGACATCGTCGGGCAGCTTGTAGGTGAAGGCGGCGGGATGGATCACCTCGGGCGTCAGGCAGCCATGCACCGGCGGCGTCGCCCAGAAGGTCACCGCGGGATCGACGTTGTAGATCCCCAGCTTGGCGGCGCGCGAGGTCGGGTCGGGAATCCCCGGCTCCATGCAGACCCGGTCGCCGGGCTGCAGATGCGTAACCTCGGCCCCCGCCTCGATCACCGTGCCGGATGCCTCGTGCCCCAGCACCATCGGCTCGCGGACCACGAAATGCCCGATCTTGCCATGGGTGTAATAATGCACGTCCGAGCCGCAGATCCCGACCGTATGCGTCCTGATCCGCACGTCCCTGGGACCCAGCGTGGCGGGAATGTCGAAATCCCGCAGCGACAGCTTGCCCTTTTCTTCCAGCACCAATGCTTTCATCGCCCGTCCTCCTGATGGCCGCGCCGCGCCGGCGCCCTCGACTCGCGTCTTTGGCGGCGAGTCGGGGCGACTGTAAACAAAAACCCGCGCCACGTTCGAGCTTTTGCCCATCGGAAGAATAATTGTATCAGCCTCGGATCGCGAAAGCTATGCGCGGGCAGGCTGCGGCGATGCTCGGGCCCGGCGAGGCCCGAGAATCAGCTCACTTCATCAGCCGGTCCTTGACCATCGGCCCGACGGCGCCGAAATCCATCTGTCCGGCATGGCGGCTGCGCAGCTCGGCCATGACCCGGCCCATGTCGCGGATCGACTCGGCACCCAGATCGGCGATGGCCTTGTCGATGGCGGCGCGGATTTCCTCATCGTCCAACTGGCGCGGCAGATAGGACTGGATCACCTTGATCTCGTCCTGCTCGCGCTCGGCCAGCTCCAGCCGGCCGCCTTCTTCATAGGCCCTGGCCGATTCCTGGCGCTGCTTGACCATCTTGGACAGGATGGCGGTCAGGTCGGCCTCGCTCAGCCCGGCCTCGTCGCCGCTTTCGCCGCGGGCGGCGATCTCGCGGTCCTTGATCGCGGCCGAGATCAGCCGCAGCGTCGAGAGCCGCGCCGTCTCCTTGGCTTTCATCGCTTCCTTGGTGTCGGCCAGAATACGCTCGCGCAGTCCCATGTGATCCTCGCTGAATGAACCCTGCCGGGTGGTGCCCGGCTTCGCCCCCGCCGTCAAGCCGTGCCCTCAACCCCGGCCACCCGTCAAAGTTCCGCGCGGCGCCGGTTCCCGCCTTGACGCCCGGCCGCCCTTTACCTAGGTTCCCGCCGATTTACCCGGAGAGTGACGATGCCCCAGAAACCGACCGCATGTCTTGCGCTTGCCGACGGCACCGTGTTCCACGGCCAGGGCTTCGGCGCGGTCGGGGAGGTGGTGGCCGAGCTGGTCTTCAACACCGCGATGACCGGCTATCAGGAGATCATGACCGATCCTTCCTATGCCAGCCAGATCGTGACCTTCACCTTCCCGCATATCGGCAATACCGGCGTGACCGAGCAGGACGACGAGGCGCCCGAGCCCGTCGCCTCGGGCATCGTGGTGAAATGGGATCCGACCGAGCCCTCGAACTGGCGCGCCAGCGCCGAGCTGGTCGACTGGATGGCCCGGCGCGGCCGCATCGGCATCGGCGGCGTCGATACCCGCCGGCTGACCCGGGCGATCCGCCAGCAGGGCGCGCCGCATGTGGTTCTGGCCCATGATCCCGAGGGCAATTTCGACATCGCCGCCATGGTCGCCAAGGCGCGCGACTGGCAGGGCATCGTCGGGCTGGACCTCGCGAAAGAGGTCAGCTGCCGGCAAAGCTATCGCTGGGACGAGGGGCTGTGGTCCTGGCCCGGAACCTTCGGCCGGTCGGAGGAAAAGAAGCCTTTCCGCGTCGTCGCCCTCGATTACGGCGCGAAGCGCAACATCTTGCGCTCGCTGGCGCAAAGCGGCGCCGAGGTGACGGTCCTGCCCGCCACCGCCACGGCCGAGGAGGTGCTGGCCCATGACCCCGAGGGCGTATTCCTGTCGAACGGCCCGGGCGATCCGGCCGCGACCGGCGAATATGCCGTGCCGATGATCCGCGAGCTGCTGGGCCGCGACCTGCCGATCTTCGGCATCTGCCTGGGCCATCAGATGCTGGCGCTGGCGCTTGGCGCCAGCACCATCAAGATGAACCACGGCCATCACGGCGCCAACCATCCGGTCAAGGACGTGGAGACCGGCAAGGTCGAGATCACCTCGATGAACCACGGTTTCGCCGTCGATGCCCAGACCCTGCCCGAGGGCGTGATCGAGACCCATGTCAGCCTGTTCGACGGCTCGAATTGCGGGCTGCGGGTGGCGGACCGGCCGGTCTTCTCGGTGCAGTATCACCCCGAGGCCAGCCCCGGCCCGCAGGACAGCGCCTATCTGTTCGAGCGTTTCACCGAGGCGATGCGCGCCCGGCGCGCCTGATCCCGGCAAAAAGCCGGCGCGATTAACCCGTTCTTAACCCTCTGCATGGCAGAGATCGGGTCGGAATGACCTGGACCGGGAATCGCGCTATGGCCCGCACCGCTCTCATCAAGCCGTTTTCGACCGGGCCGGCCCCGGCCGTCCCCGCCGCGCCGGCGACAACGCTGGTCGCGCCGCGCGACCAGCGGCCGCTGGGCCAGATCCTGATCGAGGACGGGGCGGTCGAGCCGCGCAACCTGCTCAAGGCCGTGGTCATGCGCCGCCGCCAGCAGGCCCGGCTGGGCGAGATCCTGCTGGCCAACGGCTGGGTTCAGGAGGAAGCGCTGACCCGCGCCCTGTCCCGGCAATGGCGCAGCAGCGTGCTGGATCTTCGGGCGCTGCCGCCCGATCCGCGCCTGGTCGATGCCTTGGGCGCGCAGCTTTGCCTGGCCGAGGGCGTGGTGCCCTGGCGGCGGGTCGGCGGCGTGACCTTCATCGCCACCGCCCGGCCCGAGGATTTCGAGGCGCTACGCCCCCGCCTGCCCGCCGGCTTCGGGGCCGTGCGCATGCTGCTTTGTTCCGAAAACGCCGCGCGCGAGGCGATCCTGGCCCTGCGCCGCACCGCGCTGATCCGCCAGGCCGAGACACGGGTGCCCGCGCAGGAAAGCTGCCGCACCCGCAACGAGCGCCGCTTCGGCCGAATCGCCGTGGCCGTGATCGCGGCGGCGGCGCTGGGGCTGCTGCTGGCGCCGCTCGCGGTGATCGTGCTGCTGACCGGCTGGGCGGTGCTGACGCTGATCGCCTCGGCCACGCTGAAGCTCGTCTCCTTCGCCGCCATCCTGCGCCGGCACCGGCACGACCGCATGCAGGCCCAGGCGGTGGCCCGCGCCGCCGCCCCGCGTCCCGAGATGACGGCGCCGCTGCCGGTGATCTCGGTCATGGTGCCGCTGTTCGCCGAAGCCGACATCGCCGAGAAGCTGATCGACCGGCTGTCGCGGCTGGACTACCCGCGCGAGCTGATGGACATCCTGATCGTGGTCGAGGAAACCGACCGCATCACCTGCGACGCGCTGGCAGACGCCCGGCTGCCGCGCTGGATGCGGGTGGTCAAAGTGCCGGACGGGCCGATCCGCACCAAGCCACGGGCGCTGAACTATGCGCTGAACTTCTGCCGCGGCTCGATCATCGGCGTCTGGGACGCCGAGGACCGCCCCGAGCCCGACCAGCTGCACAAGGTCGCGCGCGGCTTCCATTTCGCGCCCCCCAATGTGGCCTGCTTGCAGGGCGTGCTGGACTATTACAACCCGCGCAGCAACTGGCTGGCCCGCGCCTTCACCATCGAATACGCCTCGTGGTTCCGCGGCACGCTGGCCGGGGCGGCGGCGCTGGACCTGGTGGTGCCGCTAGGCGGGACGACGCTGTTCTTCCGCCGCGACGCGCTGGAGGCGGTCGGGGCCTGGGACGCCTGGAACGTCACCGAGGACGCCGACCTGGGCGTGCGCCTGACCCGGCGCGGTTATCGCACCCAAATGCTCGACACCGTCACGCATGAAGAGGCGAATTGCCGCCTGATCCCCTGGGTCAAGCAGCGCTCGCGCTGGCTCAAGGGCTTTGCCATGACCTGGGGCGTGCATATGCGCGACCCGGTGGCGCTGTGGCGCGATCTGGGCGTGCGGCGCTTCATCGGGCTGCAGGTGCAGCTTTTCGCCTCGGTCTCGCAATACCTGCTGGCGCCGGTGCTGTGGAGCTTCTGGCTGCTCGGCCTCGGCCTGCCGCATCCGATGCGCAGCGTGCTCTCGGGCCTGCTGGGCGGCCATGCCATCGCCTTGCTGTTCACGCTGTTCATGGTGTCGGAACTGCTGAACATCGCCATAGGCTGCTGGGCGGTGCGCGGGCGCCGGCATCGCCACCTGCTGCCCTGGGTGCCGACGCTGCACCTGTATTTCCCGCTCGGCTGCCTGGCGGCGTGGAAGGCGATCTATGAGGTGGTGGCGAAGCCCTTCTACTGGGACAAGACCCAGCACGGCATCTTCGACGCCGGCCAGGACGAGACAGCCGAACCCGCGCCCGTGGCCGGGCCGAGCCGGCTGAAGGCGGCCCGGCCGATTCCGCTGCGCAAGGGGCCCGAGACCCGGCCGGCCACAGAGCCGCCGGACGAGCCGTCCCCGCAGCGGCTGGTGCCCATGCTGGGTGAGGTCGGCTAGGGCGGGCCGCCCCGGTCATGCCGTGTCGGTCGTCCCGTCCCATGTCCCATGGCGTGCTGGACGCCGCCTGTCTCAGGTCAGGGCCACAGGCTGCCCAACCGTTCACATCCGAGCACGCCGGGCCAAGGCAGCTAACCGGCGGCAGCCCGTGCCTCGACCCCGGCCAGGACGCCGTCGATGATGGCGCCCGCGGTCTCGACCGTCTCGGCCAGCCGGTTGGCAAGGTGCTCAAGCCTGTCGCAGCCGGTTTCGCGCAACAGGAAAGCCTGGCCGCCCTTGCCCAAGTTGTCCATGTCCAGCGGCTTTTCGGTCAGCAACCGGCCCGCGCATTGCAGGTTCCACAGGAAGCGCCGCGCCGCGGCCAGCGTTTCGGCCCCGTCGCGCCCGACCAGGCCGGCGCGCGGGCCGGCCCGCAGCTGCGCCTGGGCCG
>NZ_JAEHFP010000062.1 GCF_016446475.1 Paracoccus binzhouensis
GTGCCGCTTGCGGCAGAAAATCCTTGTCTAGCGCTCGGATACAGGCGATCTTCACCTCAAACGACACGCCACTTGGGGAATGCAGGATGAATTGCTCCTCAGCGATGGTCGCGCTTCAGGCGGCGCTCGAGATACATCGAATAGCGCGACATGCCGAAGCAGAGGATGAAGAAGATCGCGCCGACGAAGATGTAGGGCTCCCAATAGGCGCCCTTCCATTCGAAGCTGGCGCGGATGGTGTCGGCCATGGCCTTCAAGGGGTCGAACAGGCCGACGAAGACCACCAGCGTGGTGTCCTTGAACATGCCGATGAAGGTCGAGACGATGCCGGGAATCGAGATCTTCAGTGCCTGCGGCAGGATGATCAGCCGCTGCGCCTTCCAGTAGTCCAGCCCCAGCGCGTCGGCGGCCTCGTACTGGCCCTTGGGCAGGGCGGCCAGGCCGCCGCGGATCACCTCGGCCATATAGGCGGCGGCGAACAGCGTCACCATGATGATGACCCGCAGGATGATGTCGAAATTCGTGCCCGGCGGCAGGAAGTAGTTGAGCAGCAAGGAAGCCACGAACAGCAGCGTGATCAGCGGCACGCCGCGGATGAACTCGATGAACAGCACCGCCAGCAGCTTGACCACCGGCAGGTCGGAGCGCCGCGCCAGGGCCAGGATCACCCCCAGCGGCAGCGACAGCGCGATGCCCGAGACGCCGATGGTGATGGACAGCACGAAGCCGCCGAACTGGTCCGAAGAGACCGGCACCAGCCGCAGCGGCAGGATGCCGGCCAGCGCCTGCGCCACCGGCTCGGATAGCAGCAGCCACCACAGGACGGCGGCCACCACCGCCGCGGCAAAGGCGAACATGCCGTAGCGCGCCAGCAGCCGCCAGACCAGGAAGGCCAGGACGAAGCCGGCCAGCGCCATCGCCGACATCCACAGCGTGCCGCCCCAGAGCAGCCAAACCGCCGCGAAGGGATAGATGCAGCTGGCCAGCAGCGCCCAGCCCGGCCGGGTCTCGATCAGCGCCGCCCAGGCCGCCATGGCCAGCAGGATGGCCGGCAGCGCCCAGCCGGGGGCGCCGAGCGACAGGGCGATGACCAGGGTCAGCGCCACCGCCAGGCCGATGACGATGCGCCGCGCCATGCGGCTTTCGGAAAACAGCACCGGCGCCAGCGCCAGGAACAGCATGCCGAAGGCCAGCACCGGCCGCCAATACAGCGCGGGCGGGTAGAAGCCGAAGATGAACTGGTTCCAGCGATGCTTGAGCAGGGCGAAGCAGGCGCCGCTTGCCTCGCCGCCCCAGGTCTCGGCGATGATCTTGCGGCATTCGGCCATGCTGCCGGCGTTCCAGACCGAATGCGAGAGCCAGGGGCCGACGGTGCCGACCACCAGCCAGACGATGCCGACGCCCAGCAGCGTCAGCAGGATGTTCAAGGGCCCCGAGAACAGGTTCTCGCGCAGCCATTTGATCGCGCCGCGCTCGGTGACCGGCGGCGGCGCCGGCGGCAGCATGGTGTCGCGGACATAGGCGACGGTCTGGGCGTGGGTCTCGCTCATCTCACCGCTCCTTCAGCTTCACGCGACTGTTGAAGACGTTCATCCCGCCCGAGATCAGCAGGCTGAGCGCCAGGTAGATGCCCATCATCAGCACCATGCATTCCATCTCGCGCCCGGTCTGGTTCAGCGTGGTGCCGCCCAGCGTGCCGCGCAGGTCCATGTAGCCGACCGCGATGGCCAGCGAGCTGTTCTTGGTCAGGTTCAGATATTGCGAGATCAGGGGCGGGATGATGACCCGCAGCGCCTGCGGCAGGATCACCAGCGACATGGTGCGGCGCGGGCGCAGGCCCAGGGCAAAGGCGGCCTCGGTCTGGCCGCGGCTGACCGCCATGATGCCGGCGCGCACGATCTCGGCGATGAAGGCGCCGGTATAGAGGGTCAGCGCCAGCCACAGCACCACGAAGGCGTTGTCCAGGTTGATGCCCTCGGCGAAGTTGAAGCCGCGCAGCACCGGCGGGATCAGGTGCAGGCCGAAATGCCAGGTCAGCAGCAGCAGCGGCACGACAAAGAAGGCCAGGTTGATCCACCAGGTCGTCGGCCGCTTGCCGGTCTGGTCCTGCACGCGCTGCGCCCAGCGGCGCAGCAGGTGCCGGGCAAGGAAGGCGGCGGCGATCACCACCACATAGGCGACCAAGGCCCAGCTGAGCGATTCGCGCCCCAGGGTGATGGTGCCGGGCGGGTTGCTCATCCCCAGCGAGGGGATGGCTGTATAGCGGTTGGTCGGCGCGATCAGGTCGAACAGCACCATGCTGGCGGCCGGGTTCTCGCCGCGATAGGCGTTGGGCGGCGGCATCACCTCGGTGAAGATCGCCAGGCAGACCAGGATCCACAGCAGCAGCGGGATGTTGCGGAAGACCTCGACATAGACGGTCATCAGCCGGGCGATCAGCCAGTTCGAGGACAGGCGCAGCACGCCGACGATCACCCCCAGGACGGTGGCGGCGATGCAGCCCAGCACCGAGACCTGCAAGGTGTTGAGCAGCCCGACGATGGTGGCACGCAGATGCGTGTCGTCGGAATTGTAGGGAATCAGCTGCTGGGGAATGTCATAGCCCGCGCGGCGGAACAGGAAGTCGAAGCTGAAGGTCTTGCCCATGATGGCAAGGTTTCTCAGCGTGTTGTCGATCAGCCAGCTTGCCGCCAGCATGACCAGGATGAACACCACGGCCTGGATGGTCAGCGAGCGGTAGCGCCGGTCGTAGATAAGCATCGACAGGCGGAAAGGCGGTTGATCCACCCCCGGATAGGAAACCATATGTCATACCCCCTGCAGCCGGACTTGCTTGCGGGCCTTGGGCCTCTGGTTGCCGGCCTGTTCGTTCGGGGACGCGCGGGGGTCCGCCCCCCGCGCGCCCGGCTTTCAGCGGCGCTTACCGGAAGGGCATCGCATACATCAGCCCGCCCTGGGTCCATTGCGCGTTCAGGCCGCGCGCCAGCCCGATCGGGGTCTGCTCGCCGATGGTGGCGGCGAAGATCTCGCCATAGTTGCCGCTGGCCTTGATGGCGCGCCTGGCCCATTCGGCATCAAGCCCGATCATCTTGCCCAGGTCGTCGCTGGTGCCCAGCAGGCGCTGCACTTCGGGGTTCTGCGAGGACTTGGCCAGCTCGTCGATATTGGCCGAGGTGACGCCGTATTCCTCGGCGGCGATCAGCGCGTAGAGGGTCCAGCGCGCGATGTCGCCCCAGTTGTTGTCGCCGTGCCGCACCGCCGGCCCCAGCGGCTCCTTCGAGATGATCTCGGGCAGGATGATGTGGTTTTCCGGATCGGCGAAGGCGGCGCGGGTCGCGGCCAGGCCCGAGGCGTCGGTGGTATAGGCGTCGCAGGCGCCGGCCATGTATTGCTGCTCGCCCTCGGCGTTGCTGTCAATGTTGACCGGCTGGTATTCCATGTTGTTGGCCTTGAAGTAGTCGGCCAGGTTCAGCTCGGTCGTGGTGCCGGTCTGGATGCAGATCGTGGCGCCGTTCAGCTCCTTGGCCGAGCTGACGCCCAGGTCCTTGCGGACCATGAAGCCCTGGCCGTCGTAATAGTTCACGCCGACGAAATCCAGCTTGAGATCGGTGTCGCGCTGGAAGGTCCAGGTCGAGTTGCGGGCCAGGATGTCCACCTCGCCCGAGGACAGGGCGGTGAAGCGGGTCTGGCCGGTGGTCGGGACATATTTCACCTTGGCCGGGTCGCCCAGCACCGCCGCCGCCAGGGCCTTGCAGAAGGCGACGTCGAAGCCGGACCAGTTGCCGCTGGCATCGGGCGCCGCAAAGCCGACCAGGCCGGTGTTCACGCCGCAATACAGTTCGCCGCGGGCCTTGACCTCCTTCAGCGTGTCGCCTTCGGCGGCCAGAGCGCCCGTGGCCGCAAGCGCGACCGCCGTCACAGAGCCGAAGAATACGGATTTCTTCATTGATTTCCCCACTGTTGTTCCCGGCTTCGCCAAGGAATGGGCCGATGCGAGGCCCGTTGGCGAGCCCGTTTGAGCAAGGAGCGTTTATGCCCCCATAAGCGGCATTGTGCCGATGGAGACTCCTGCGTCAAGAAAGAAGAAAAACGATCTCCTCAGCCCCGGCTCAGCAGCCAGAAACGCTCAGAATCGCGCATGGCGGCAAGACGCCCTGCCGCGGCCTCGTCCGCCTCTGCGTCGCGGCCCCAGCGTTCCGCCTGAAATTCCTCGTCAATCCGGGACAGCGCATGGGCGGTTTCGGCGTCGATCCGGCCACGGATCACCGCCAGTCCCAGGATCAGCGAGCCGGGCAGAGTCACCAGATCGTGCAGCGCCGTCAGCCCGAAGGGATCCAGCGCCGCGATCTCTGCATGCAGCTTCAGCAGCACGGCCGGATCCTGCGGCACCGGGATGACCCCGTGGGTGATGCGCAGCGGCGCCCGAAGCTCGGTTGCGGCCCAGTCGATCAGCGGATCCCAGCCCTCGGCCTGGGCGCGCACCAGCGCTTCGGGCGCATCGGCGCGATAGGACAGCAGGTCGGTGCCGCCGTAATCGCCCAGCATCCGGGCCACCTCGGCGCATTGCGGCACCACCTTCTCGATGGCGGAATTGGCGGCGCGGGTCAGCGGCATGCGGTTCGGGTCGATCACCTGTTGCTGCGCGTCCCATTCCGCAGCGATGGCCGTGGCCAGCGCCTCGGTCGGCAGGATCAGCGGGCTTTTCCCCGGCGTGCGCAGCGGCCGTTCGTCCAGCACCACCTCCCACCCGTCGCCGGCCCGCCGGGCCGAGGCGGTGGTCCAGAAGCGCCGCGCCTTCCACTCACTCATGTGCCCACTCCAGCAGGGCGCGGGTCAGCGCCGGATAATCAGGGGCGACCAGCCGTGCGCCTGCGGCCTGCAGCTCGGCGGCCGGGCAGAAGCCCCAGCCGACGCCGAAGCCGGCCATATCGGCGGCACAGGCCATTTCCATGTCGAAGGTGGAATCGCCCACCATCACCGCCCGCCCGGCCGCCACGCCGGTTTCGGACAGCGCGCTGTGCAGCATCGCCGGATGCGGCTTCGAGGGATGGCCGTCCGCCGATTGCCGGGTAATGAAGCGGCCGGTCAGCCCATGCGCGTCAAGGATCGCGGCCAGTCCGCGCGCCGGCTTGCCGGTGGCGATGCCCAGCACCACCCCGTCCAGCGCGGCCAGCGTATCAAGGCAGTCCAGCGCGCCGGGATAAAGCGGCGGCAGCGCCCCGGCCGCGCGCGCGGCGATGAAGGATTCGCGATAGCCGGCCACCACGCGCTCGTGCAGATCGGGGCCCGCGCCGGGCAGCAACCGCGCCACCGCCACCGGCAGCGACAGGCCGACGATGGAGAGGATGCGGGCGGGCTCCATCTCGGGCAGGCCGGCGGCGATCATGCCGTGATTCATCGCCCGGGTGATTTCAAGCTGGCTGTCCACCAGCGTCCCGTCGATGTCGAAGATGACCAGTTTCATGCTGTCTCGGCGAAGGGGTCTTCGGGAACGTCGTTTTCCGACCAGCCCAGCGTTTTCCAGGTGCGCGCCATATGCTCGGGCAGGGGCGCGGTGACGGTGATCAGCTTCTTGGTGATCGGATGCTCGAAGCGGATCATGCGCGCGTGCAGGTGCAGCTTGCGGCTGATCTCTCCGCCCAGCTGGGCGCCCCAGCCGTCGCCCAGGTTCTCCTGCCCCGAGCCGCCATATTTGCCGTCGCCGACGATGGGATGGCCGATCTCGGCCATATGGGCGCGCAGCTGGTGGGTGCGCCCGGTCACGGGGACCATGGCGACCCAAGCGACCCGGCCGCCCAGGGCATCCAGCACGGCATAGTCGGTATGGGCGCGCTTGGCGCCCTCGGTCGTCGCGACGTCCGAGGGATGCACGGCGATCATCTTCTCGCCCTCGCCGCCCCGGCCGCGGCCCGGCGCCTTCACCAGCCCGTATTTGATCGAGCCCATGCGCGGATGCGGCACGCCCGCCACGGCGGCCCAGTAGATCTTGCGGGTCAGCCGGTGCCGGAACGCCTCGGACAGCGCGCGGGCGATGCGGTCGGTGCGCGCCAGCAGCAGCACCCCCGACGTGTCCTTGTCCAGCCGGTGCACCAGCTTCGGCCGGTCCTTGTAGCCGAACATCAAGGCCTCGGTCAGCCCGTCCACATGGCGGTCGCCCTGCCCCGAGCCGCCCTGCGAGGGCAGGCCCGGCGGCTTGTTCAGCGCGATGACATGCTCGTCGCGCCACAGCACGCAGGACTGGATCATCTCGGCATCCGACTGCTTGACGCGCGGCTTCGCGGCCGGCGCAGGGGCGGCGCCCTCGGGCAAAGGCGGCACGCGCACCTCCTGCCCGGGCTCGATGCGGGTATTGGCCTTGACCCGGCCGCCGTCGACGCGCAGCTGGCCGGTGCGGCACATCTTTTCCACCGCGCCCTGCGTCAGCTGCGGGAACCGCTTCTTGAGCCAGCGGTCGATGCGCTGCTCGCCCTCGTCCGCGCCGACGCGGATGGTCTGCACGCCGCTCATGCGAAGATCCCCCGGCCGATGGCCAGCCCGGCGGTCACCGCCGCCAGCGACAGCACGACCGAGCCCAGCACATAGCCGAGCGCGGTGGCGGTGGCGCCGCGTTCCCACAGCGTCATGGTGTCCAGCGCGAAGGCGGAGAAGGTGGTGAAGCCGCCCAGCACCCCGGTCAGCAGGAAGGGCGCCAGATGCTGCCCGCCCCGATGCGCCAGCAAGGCAGCCAGCAGCCCCATCGCCAGGCAGCCGCCGATGTTCACGGTCAGCGTGCCCAGCGGAAAGCCCTGCGTCAACCGCCCGGCCAGGATATTGACCCCGTAGCGCGCCGCGGAACCCAAGGCGCCCCCAAGCGCGACCTGAAGGAAAGTGTGTTTCATGCTTTGTCCTCTGTCCGCCGCTTCTGGCGCAGCCCGGCGAACCATTCAACGCGCTTTTTCAGCTCGCGCTCGAATCCGCGCTCGACCGGCAGGTAGAAGACCGGGCGCTTCATGCCGTCGGGGAAATAGTTCTGGCCCGAGAAGGCGTCCTCGGCATCGTGGTCATAGGCATAGCCGGCGCCATAGCCCTGGTCCTTCATCAGCCCGGTCGGCGCGTTCAGGATGTGGGCCGGCGGCATCTGGCTGCCCGACTGGCGCGCGAGCGCCCGCGCGCCCTTGTAGGCGACATAGCCGGCGTTGGATTTCGGCGCGAGCGCCAGATAGATCACCGCCTGCGCCAGCGCGAGCTCGCCCTCGGGACTGCCCAGCCGCTCGTATAACGCCCAGGCATCCAGGCAATGGCGCTGCGCGGCCGGGTCGGCCAAGCCGATATCCTCAACCGCCATGCGGGTGATGCGGCGCGCGAGATAGCGCGGGTCCTCGCCGCCCTCGAGCATGCGGGCGAACCAGTAAAGCGCGGCATCGGGATCACTGCCGCGCACGGATTTGTGCAGGGCCGAAATCAGGTTGTAATGCTCGTCGCCCGACTTGTCGTATTTCGCCGCGCGCCGCATCAGCCGCTGCGACAGCTGCCCCGGGTCGAGCTTGCCGGTCACCTTCCAGGCCATCACCTGCTCGATCAGGTTCAACACCGCGCGGCCGTCGCCGTCGGCCATCTCCAGCAGCCGGTCGCGGGCCTCGGCGGTCAGCGGCAGGGGGCGGGCCAGCTCCTGCTCGGCGCGTTGCGCGAGACGTTCCAGATCGGCAAGGCTCAACCGCTCCAATACGATGACCTGGGCGCGCGACAGCAGCGCGGCGTTCAGCTCGAAACTGGGGTTCTCGGTGGTGGCACCGACCAAGGTGATGGTGCCGTCCTCCATATGCGGCAGGAAACTGTCCTGCTGCGCCTTGTTGAAGCGGTGGATCTCGTCCACGAACAGCAGCGTGCCGCGGCCCTGGCTGCGGCGTAGCCGGGCGGCGTCGAAGACCTTGCGCAGTTCCGGCACCCCGGAAAAGATCGCCGAGATCTGCACGAAGGCCAGCTCCGTCTCCTGCGCGAGCAGCCGGGCAATGGTGGTCTTGCCGACCCCGGGCGGGCCCCAGAGGATCAGCGAGGACAGGCTGCCGGCCGCCAGCATGGCGCCCAGCGGGCCGTCGGGGCCAAGCACCTTGTCCTGGCCGATGACATCGGACAGCCGCGCCGGACGGAGCCGGTCGGCCAAGGGACGCGCGGCGCTGCGCGCGGGTTCGCCCGGGGCGGGTGCTGTGTCGAATAGGTCTGCCATGCGGGCGACATGTTACGCCGCCCGCATCAGCTGCGAAAGGCCCTCCTCCCGGCGGTCCGCATCAGTGCATCTTGGCCGCGAGGTTGATCGAGACGCATTGGAAATAACCGTCGTCGATCCAGACCACCGGGCCCATGGCCTGCGCGTCCAGACCGCAGGGCACCAGCCAGCGCGGCCAGGTCGAGGCGACCAGGCAGACCAGCCGCGAGGCGCCAAGCGCCCGGGCGGAATTGGTCATCTCCTGCACCAGGTTCAGATGCACGCGACGGCGTTCCCGCTGCGGGATAGTGTGATCGACGAACAGCCGGCTGGCCTCCCAGGTGCCGGGCTCGACCGGGGCCGGCTCGTCCAGCAGGTTCTTGGGGATCGAGCCGCCCAGCAGGTCCAGCTGCGCGTCGCGGATCATGTAGGAATACATGCCGCAGCGCGCCGTGGTCGGCGTCAGCCGCACCCCGGCCAGAACCCGGCCGTTTTCATGGATGGCGACCCAGCGGCTCAGCGGCGTGTCGTATTGGTCGAACTCCATGTCCTCGGTCTGGGGCAGGTTCCAGCGCTTCTGGACGATGAAGCTTTGCTTGCGGGCGCGAAAGACGTTCGCGAACAGTTCGCCGTGATTGTGCAGGTTGGCGTAGGAAAGTGTGGTGGTCTGCATGGTCTTCTCCTGGGGTTGGTGTGGTGGTGGCCCCCAGGTGTAAACCGCAACGGTGGACGGACCGTTTATAGCAAGCGGTAATCCTTGGCCCGTTGCAGCGCCTCGGCGGTCGTGCGCGCCATCAGCCTTTCGCGCGCCGAAATGAGACGAGCCTTGAATGCGCTTTCCGTAATACCAAGTTTGGCAGCCGCCGCTGCATGACGATCCCCCTCTGCGATACACCGAAGGGCCTCTTGCTGAGCCTTCGTCAGGCTCTCCGGCGGCTCTGTGATGTCGTGAAGCCGTCGTACCATTGTCGAGATCGATTCGATCTCGTCATCCGTGAATTCCCGTTTGTCATGGGCAAAGCAGCAAATCGTGCGCGACTTGATCGGACCATGCGCCACCGCCAGCCCGTAGCGCAGCCCATGGTCCGCCGCGTCCTGAAGGATCGAGAACGGGTCCGGGATGGGCAGCACGCTCCACCGGCAGGTCCCGGTGGTCGAGAAGCCCCAGGCGATGGTGGGATCGCGCAGGGCATAGGCCCGCTCGGAATAGCGCTGCGCCCATTCCTTGTTGTAGGTCTGGAACTGCATCAACGGTGCAGCGAAACGAATATGCAGCCCGATGAAATAACCCGCCGGGGCGAGTTTCTTCAGCTTGGCGAGTGCTGCGTTGATTTCCGCGCGAGATGACATGACTTTTTGGACAGATTGCGTTTTTCTTTGGTTACCACGAAAAATGGCATGGTTCGCAATGTATTCAAGCAATACCGTGTTTGCGAGCAACGTTTTTCCGCCCTGCCGCAGGGTCAACCTGCCGGCACGTCTTGCCATAGCCGTAGCCAGCCGCAAAAGGCAAGCGCCAGGATGTCGCGGCGATTTCCGTTTGTTTTCCGGTCATCGTGCCGCGGCGCAGGCGGCGAATCATGCCGCGGCGCAGGATACCCATCGCCGGAAGGAATTCCGCCCTGTTGCAAAAAACCCGCAGCCAGGATTTGGCTGCGGGCGTGAACGATCTCTTAACCCTAAGAAAGGGTTAATTTTCTTACGATTCGTCGGCAGCCGATTCGGCTTCCAGCCGGGCGCGGTCAGCGGCGCCCTTGGCGCTGGTGTCGCGGTCGACCAGTTCGATGATCGCCATCGGCGCCATGTCGCCATAGCGGAAGCCGGCCTTCAGGATGCGGACATAGCCGCCCTGACGGTCCTTGTAGCGGGCGCCGAGGACCTCGAACAGCTTGGCGACGTGCTGGTCCTGCTTCAGCTGCGCATCGGCCTGGCGGCGGGCGTGCAGGTCGCCGCGTTTCGCCAGCGTGATCAGCTTCTCGACGATCGGGCGCAGTTCCTTGGCTTTCGGCAGCGTGGTCTTGATCTGCTCGTGCTCGATCAGCGAGCCGGCCATGTTGGCGAACAGCGCCTTGCGGTGTTCGTGGGTGCGGTTCAGGCGGCGGTAGCCACGGGCGTGACGCATGATTGATCTCCTATGACGTCTTTTGCTTTGTCCGGCAGCCCATGCGTGCGGGCCGCTCTCCTTGGGGCGGGATTGCCCGGATTTCCGGGGGCGCGCATCGCGTATGGCGCCCCCGGGTATTCCTTAGAACTGGTCGTCGAAACGCTTGGCCAGGTCCTCGATGTTCTCCGGCGGCCAGTCCACGACATCCATGCCGAGGTGCAGGCCCATGCCCGAGAGCACTTCCTTGATCTCGTTCAGCGACTTGCGGCCGAAGTTCGGGGTGCGCAGCATCTCGGCTTCGGTCTTCTGGATCAGGTCGCCGATATAGACGATGTTGTCGTTCTTCAGGCAGTTCGCCGAACGCACCGACAGTTCCAGCTCGTCGACCTTCTTCAGCAGGCGCGGGTCGAATTCCAGACCGTCCTCGGCATCCGAGCGGGTCGCAGTTTCCGGCTCGTCGAAGTTCACGAACACGGAAAGCTGGTCCTGGATGATGCGCGCGGCATAGGCCACGGCGTCTTCCGGGGTCAGCGAGCCGTCGGTCTCGACCTTCATGGTCAGCTTGTCATAGTCCAGCACCTGCCCTTCGCGGGTGGGCGTGACTTCGTAGCTGACGCGCTTCACCGGCGAGAAGATGGCGTCGATCGGGATCAGGCCGATGGGCGCGTCCTCGGGACGGTTCTTGTCGGCGGCGACATAGCCCTTGCCGTTCGCCACGGTCAGTTCCATGTGCAGCTCGGCGCCGTCGTCCAGGTGGCAGATGACGTGGTCGCGGTTCAGGATGGTGATGCCGGCCGATTCCTGGATGTCGCCGGCCTTGACCTCGCCCGGGCCCTTGGCCGAGAGCGTCAGGCGCTTGGGCGCATCGACGTCCATCTTCAGCGTCACGCCCTTGAGGTTCAGGACGATGTCGGTCACGTCCTCGCGCACGCCGGGGACGGACGAGAATTCGTGCAGCACGTTGTCGATCTGCACCGAGGTGATGGCCGCGCCCTGCAGCGAGGACAGCAGCACCCGGCGCAGGGCGTTGCCCAGCGTCAGGCCGAAGCCGCGCTCGAGCGGTTCCGCGACCACGGTGGCCACGCGGGACGAATCGGCACCCGGCTTGATTTCAAGCTGGGTGGGCTTGATGAGTTCGGCCCAGTTCTTGTGGATCATGCGTTTGCCTCCATACCTGTTCCCGAGCCCATGACCGTGGCCGGAAACGCCCGAGGTGAAATGCGTAAAGCGCGCACCGCACGGGATAACCCCGCGCGGAACGCGTCAAAATCCCGAGGGATCAGACCCGGCGGCGTTTCGGCGGGCGGCAGCCGTTATGCGCGATCGGGGTCACGTCACGGATGGCCGTGATGTTGAAGCCGACGGCGGCCAGCGCGCGCAGCGCCGATTCGCGGCCCGAGCCGGGGCCCTGCACCTCGACTTCCAGCGTGCGGACGCCGTGCTCCTGCGCCTTCTTGCCGGCGTCTTCGGCGGCCATCTGCGCGGCATAGGGGGTCGATTTGCGCGAGCCCTTGAAGCCCATGGTGCCGGCCGACGACCACGAGATCGCGTTGCCCTGCACGTCCGAGATCAGGATCTTGGTGTTGTTGAACGAGCTGTTCACATGCGCCACGCCGGTGGCGATGTTCTTGCGTTCCTTGCGCTTGATGCGGGTCTTGTCGCGTGCCATGTCCGTTCCCCCTTACTTCTTCTTGCCGGCGATCGGCTTCGCCGGGCCCTTGCGGGTGCGGGCATTGGTGTGGGTGCGCTGGCCGCGGACCGGCAGACCGCGACGGTGGCGCAGGCCCCGATAGGAGCCCAGGTCCATCAGGCGCTTGATGTTCATCTGCGTCTCGCGGCGCAGGTCGCCCTCGACGGTGTAGTTGGCGTCGATGTATTCGCGGATCTTCAGGACTTCGGCATCCGACAGTTCGTTCACGCGGCGCGTGGGCTCGATGCCGACGGCGGTGACGATCTCGTCGGCGAATTTCGAGCCGATCCCGTGGATATAGGTCAGGGCGATCGGGACGCGTTTCCCGGTCGGAATGTTGACGCCAGCAATACGAGCCACGCGTTTTTCCTTTTCATGTTGCGGTTCCGTAGCGCCGGAACCTTTTTTCACAACCAAAGACCCGAAAGCATCGCCTTCGGGCCTTCAACGGCCACCCCTTGCGAGGTGATTCTCATCCGAGATGCTGCGGATTAAGGGATTCCCGCCGGGGCGTCAACCCCGCCCCGCCTCCTTGTCGAGGATCGCCCCGATCTGCGCCGCCACTTCGTCCATCGCCGCCATGCCGTCGACATGCCGCAACTGGCCCTTGGCGTAGTAATAGCCCAGCAGGGGCGCGGTCTTCTTGTAGTATTCGCGCAGCCGGTCGGCAAAGACCTCGGGCGTATCGTCCGGCCGCACCGGCTGCCCGGCGGCGCGCGTTTCCTCGGCGCGCTTGACGATGCGCGAGACCAGCGCCGCGTCATCCACCCGCAGCTCGATCACCGCGTCGATGCGCTGGTCCATCTCGGCCATCAGCGCCTGCAGCGCATCGGCCTGGGCCAGGGTGCGCGGGAAGCCGTCGAAGATGAAGCCCTTGCCGCCCTGTCCCAGCTTTTCGCGGATCAGGCCGACGACGATCTCATCCGTGACCAGCTCACCGCGGTCCATGACCTCGGCCACGCGCCTGCCCATCTCGGTGCCCGAGCTGCGGGCCTCGCGCAGCATGTCGCCGGTGGACAGCTGCACCAACCCGCGTTCCTGGATCAGACGCTGGGCCTGGGTGCCTTTGCCGGCGCCGGGCGGGCCCAGCAGAATGATGTTGATCGCCATGTGGTCGTCCCTCTCCTACCCTTTTTGGTGGGCCTTCGGCCTTGTGCCGGGCCTGGCCGCTAGCGCCGTGCCGGGGCCTTGCGGGGCTTGGCCGCCCCGGTCTTGCCGCGCTTGCCGCGCAGCTGCGACTTCTCGATCAAACCTTCGTATTGATGCGCGAGCAAGTGGCTTTGCACCTGATTGATCGTGTCCATCACCACGCTGACCACGATCAGCACCGAGGTGCCACCGAAATAGAAGGGGATCGACAGCTGGTGGCGGATGACCTCGGGCAGCAGGCAGACCGCCGCCAGATAGGCCGAGCCGATCACCAGCACCCGGGTCACCACATAGGTCAGGTAGTCCTCGGTGCGCTTGCCGGGCCGGATGCCGGGGATGAAGCCGCCCTGGTTCTTCAGGTTCTCGGCCACGTCGTCAGTCTTGAAGCTGACGTTGAACGTGTAGAAATAGGTGAAGAACACGATCATCGCGCAGAAGAACAGCAGGTAGAGCGGCTGGCCGGGACCGAAATAGGCCAGGATCGTGGACATCACCGGCCCGGTCTGGTTGCCCGAGAAGGTCGAGATCGTCACCGGCAAGAGCAGCAGCGAGCTGGCGAAGATCGCCGGGATGACGCCGGCCGGGTTCACCTTGATCGGCAGGTGGCTGGACTGGCCGTCATAGATCTTCATCCCGACCTGGCGGCGCGGATACTGGATGTGGATCTTGCGCAGCGCCCGCTCCATGAACACCACGAAGCCGATCACCGCGGCGACCATGACGATCACCCCCAGAATCACCGGGGTCGAGATGGCGCCCGAGCGGCCCTGGGCCAGGAACTGCGCCAGGTGGCCGGGAATTTCCGCCACGATGCCGACGAAGATGATCAGAGAGATGCCGTTGCCGATGCCGCGGGCGGTGATCTGCTCGCCCAGCCACATCAGGAACATGGTGCCGCCGACCAGGGTGATGACGACCGAGGCGCGGAAGAACAGCCCCGGCTCATGCGCGAGGTTGCCGTGCTCCAGGCTGACCGCCAGACCCCAGGCCTGGAACAGCGCCAGCGCCACGGTGCCATATCGGGTATACTGGTTGATCTTCTTGCGGCCCTGCTCGCCCTCTTTCTTGAGCTGCTCGAGCGCCGGGACCATCGAGGCCAGCAGCTGCACGATGATCGAGGCCGAGATATAGGGCATGATCCCCAGCGCGAAGACGCCCATCCGCCCCAGCGCGCCGCCGGTGAACATCGACAGGATGCCGCCGATGCCGGCCTGGGCCTGGTCCATGAAGTTGCGCAGGCTCGCGCCGTCGATGCCCGGCACCGGGATATAGGTGCCGAGGCGATAGATGATGAGAAGTCCGAGCGTGAACCAGATCCTCTGGCGAAGCTCGGTCGCCTTGCCAAGCGCGCCCCAGGAAAGGTTCGCGGCCATCTGTTCTGCGGCTGACGCCATGCTTGTGCCCCTTCGTGGCAGCGCCGCCGGATCGTTTCCCGATCCCGCGGCGCCTGGAAAACTTGACAGCTATCTATGGGGCGCGGGCGCGCCCTTCAACAGCTTATTCGGCGGCAGCCGCGGCTTCCTTCGCCGGGCGGGTGACGGTGATCTTGCCACCGGCCTTCTCGATCGCCTCGACGGCGGCTTTCGACGCGCCGGCGACGGTCAGGGTCAGGGCGGCTTTCAGCTCGCCCTTGGCCAGCACGCGCACGCCGTCCAGCTTGCGGCGGATGACGCCGGCCGCGACCAGCGCGTCCTCGGTCACCTCGGCCTTCGCATCCAGCTTGCCCGCGTCGACGAAGGCTTGCAGCTGGCCCAGGTTCACCACCGCGAAATCCAGGCGATTCGGCTTCGAGAAGCCGCGCTTGGGCAGGCGGCGGTAAAGCGGCATCTGGCCGCCTTCGTAGCCGTTCAGCGCCACGCCCGACCGCGAGGTCTGGCCCTTGATGCCACGACCGGCGGTCTTGCCCTTGCCCGAGCCGGGGCCGCGCGCGACGCGCTTCTTCTTGCGGTTCGCGCCGGGATTGTCGCGGAGTTCATGCAGTTTCATATCGCTTCTCCTTGGCCGGAAGCGCCCCATGAAGCGAAGGGGGCGGACGCGGCATTTCTTGCTTGTTGAGTCGTCGATGTCCAAAGGGACACCGGCGGCTTCTACCGGCTGCGCCCGGCCGGGTCAAGCTGGCAGCGCCGGGCCGCGGCGGGCGCTCAGAATTCCAGCCAGCTGCCCAGCTTCAGCGCCAGCTCGCCCTCGCCCGCCAGCGGCGCGATCACCCCCAGCTCGACCCTGGCCGGGCCCCAGAGGTCGCGCACGGCCGAGACCGCCAGCCTGGCGGAAAAGCCGGTATCGTCGCGCTGCTCGAAGCGGAACTGCTGGATCAGCATCAGATCGTCGCGCGCGTGCCAGCCGAGGGTCAGGTCCAGCTTGTGGGTGGTCTCGGGCGTCAGATAGGTCGGATCCTCCCAGACCACGTTCGGCTCCTCCGGGTATTCCAGGGTCAGCACCGCGAGCTTCGAGCGGCTTTCCACCGCCAGCCAGCCGCCGCCGGGAATGCGGCGCAGCAGCGGGATGCTGTCGAACCCCCTGCCCCAGGCGGTGCCGATCTGCGCCAACGGGTGATAGCGCCCGTCGCGGCGGATGGCACCCAGGCCCAGCGACACCGCGAAGCGGTTCGGCCCCTCGGCCCGGCCAAGCGCCCGCTGCCACCAAAGCAGGATCGTCCGCTCGCCCCGCGCATCGCCCAGTTCCAGCCCCAGCGTGTCGCGCCGGCCGAGCCCGTATTCCGCGTAAAGGCTGGCATAGCGGTTGTTGTCGCCGTCCTGCTTGGTCGAAACAGCTGCGAAGACGCCGCCCGGATCGCGCGCCCATGGTCCCGCCAGCGCGGCCGGCGACAGCAGCAGCGCCGCCAGACAGCAGAGAATGCCGCGCATGTTCCGCCCCCGTTCCGCGCCCTCGGTCGGCGACAGGCTAGGGCGAAAGGGTTAGCAAAGCGTTAACGCGGCAAGGAAAAACGCCCCGGATTTCTCCGGGGCGCTTCCTGACGGTCGCGAGGGCTGGAATCAGCCGCGCTCTTCGATGATGACGGCCAGATGCGGGATCTTGGCGACCATGCCGCGCACGGCCGGCGTGTCTTCCAGCTCGCGGGTGCGGTTCATCTTGTTCAGGCCCAGGCCCTTCAGCGTCTCGCGCTGGATGGCCGGACGGCGGATCGGCGAGCCGATCTGCTTGACGACGATGGTTTTAGCCATTGCAGCCTCTCCTTACGCTTCGACGGCGGCGTCAGCCGGCTTGTCGTTCGAGGGCAGGATCTCGGCCACCTTCTTGCCGCGACGCTGGGCGACGTTGCGGGGCGAGGCTTCCTTCTTGAGGCCGTCGATGGTGGCACGGATCATGTTGTAGGGGTTCTGCGAGCCCTGCGACTTGGCCACGACGTCCTGGACGCCCAGCATCTCGAACACGGCGCGCATCGGACCGCCGGCGATGATGCCGGTCCCCGGGACGGCGGTGCGCATGATGACCTTGCCGGCGCCGTGACGGCCCTCGATGTCATGATGCAGGGTACGGCCGTCGCGCAGCGGCACGCGGATCAGGCCGCGCTTGGCCTGCTCGGTCGCCTTGCGGATCGCCTCGGGCACTTCCTTCGCCTTGCCCTTACCGAAGCCGACGCGGCCGCGCTGGTCGCCGACGACCACCAGGGCCGCGAAGCCGAAGCGCTTGCCGCCCTTGACGGTTTTCGACACGCGGTTGATCGCGACCAGACGGTCGGCGAATTCCGGGGTTTCCTCGCGCTCTTCGCGGCGACCCCGACGATGTTCACGTTCTGCCATTCAGGCATTCCTTGTAATCTGGCGCGCGATCCGCGCCGTTGGAGCCAATCCTGGTGGGCGGCCGCGCGGGCGGCCAACCCCCGGATCATCGGGGCGGCGCGCCCGTATCGGAAAGCGCCGCCCGCATCAGATCAGAACTTCAGACCGCCTTCGCGGGCTGCGTCGGCCAGAGCCTTGATCTTGCCGTGGAACAGGAAACCGCCGCGGTCGAAGATCACCTCTTCGACGCCGGCCTTCTTCGCGCGCTCCGCAATGGCAGCGCCGATCTTGGCCGCGGCTTCCAGGTTGTTCTTGCCGACAACGCCCAGGTCCTTTTCCAGCGACGAGGCGGCGGCCAGCGTGACCCCCTTCGCGTCGTCGATCACCTGGACGCTGATGTTCTTGGAAGAACGGTGAACGGACAGGCGCGGACGACCGTCCGAGATGGCCCGCAATTTGTTCCGCACGCGCAGGCGGCGCTTCAGGAACAGCTCTCTCTTGTTCAGTGCCATTTTCGCGCCCCTTACTTCTTCTTGCCTTCCTTGCGGAAGATGACCTCACCCTTGTAGCGGATGCCCTTGCCCTTGTAGGGCTCGGGGCGGCGCCACTCGCGGATGTTCGCGGCGACCTGGCCGACCAACTGCTGGTCGATGCCCTCGACCACGATCTCGGTCTGCTTCGGCGCCGTGATGGTCACGCCTTCCGGCGTTTCGAAGTTCACGTCATGCGAATAGCCCAGGGCGAGCTTCAGGGTCTTGCCCTGCATCTGGGCGCGGTAGCCGACGCCCTGGATTTCCAGCTCTTTCCTGAAGCCTTCGGTGACGCCGACGGTCAGGTTCTCGACCATCGAACGGGTCATGCCCCATTGCTGCCGGGCGCGCTTGGACTGGCCGCGCGGGGTCACCTTGACGGCGCCCTCCTCGAGGCTCAGCGTCACGTCGTCGGTCGCGGTGAAGCTGCGGCTGCCCTTCGGACCCTTGACCTCGATGGTCTGGCCCTTGATCTCTGCGGTCACGCCCTTGGGGAGGGCGACCGGTTTCTTACCAATCCGAGACATTGCTGCCCTCCTTAGAACACGGTGCAGAGGACTTCGCCGCCGACATTGGCGCTGCGAGCCGCTGCATCAGACATGACGCCCTTGGGCGTCGAGACGATGGAAACGCCCAGGCCGTTGCGGACCATGGGGATTTCCTTGGCGCCGGCATAGACGCGGCGGCCGGGCTTGGACACGCGGGCCAGTTCGCGGATGACCGGAGTGCCTTCGTAGTATTTCAGGCTGATTTCCAGTTCCTTGTGACCGGCCTCGGTCGTCACTTCTTCATAGCCGCGGATGTAGCCTTCGGCTTTCAGCACGTCCAGGACCCAGGCACGCAGCTTGGAGCCCGGGGTGCGGACGGTCGATTTGCCGCGCATCTGAGCGTTGCGGATGCGGGTCAGCATATCGCCGAGCGGATCGTTCATCGACATATTGCCCCCTTACCAGCTCGATTTGACCATGCCGGGGATCTGGCCGAACGAGCCGAGCTCGCGCAGCATGATCCGCGACAGTTTCAGTTTACGGTAATACGCATGCGGACGGCCGGTGAGCTGGCACCGGTTGTGCAGGCGCGTCGCCGAGGAGTTGCGCGGCAGTTCAGCCAGTTTCAGGCTGGCCTTGAAGCGCTCTTCCATCGGCAGGGACTGATCGTGGACGATCTCGTTCAGCGCGGCGCGCTTGGCGGCGTATTTCTGAACCAGACGCTCGCGCTTCTTCTCGCGCTCGACCATGGATTTCTTAGCCATATCTTCTTCCCTCCGCGATCAGCTGTTGAACGGCATGTTGAATGCCTTCAGCAGGGATTTCGCTTCCGCGTCGGTCTTCGCGGTGGTGCAGATGATGATGTCCATCCCCAGGACTTCGTCGACCTTGTCGAAGTTGATTTCCGGGAAAACGATGTGCTCCTTCAGGCCCATGGCATAGTTGCCGCGGCCGTCGAAAGCCGTGCCCTTGACGCCGCGGAAGTCGCGGACGCGGGGCAGCGCGATGTTGATCAGGCGGTCGAGGAATTCGTACATCCGGTCGCCGCGCAGCGTGACCTTGCAGCCCAGCGGCATTTCCTCGCGGACGCGGAAACCGGCGATCGACTTCTTGGCCTTGGTGATCACGGCCTTCTGGCCGGCGATCAGCGACAGTTCCTCGGCGCCCTGCTTGACCTTCTTGGTGTCCTTGACCGCCTCGCCGATGCCCATGTTCAGGACGATCTTGTCCAGGCGCGGGATCTGCATGTCGTTCTTGTAGCCGAACTCTTCCTTCAGGGCAGCACGGATGCTGTCCTTGTAGAGCGACTTCAGACGCGGGGTGTAATTGGCTTGGTCCAGCATCAGATCACGTCTCCCGTGGTCTTGGCATAACGGACCTTCTGGTCGCCTTCCACGCGGAAGCCGACGCGGGTCGCTTTGCCGTTCTTGTCCAGCAGCGCGAGGTTCGACAGGTCGATCGGCATGGCCTTGGCCACGCGGCCGCCCTGGCTGGTCTGGGTCTGGCGCTGGTGACGGATCGCGATGTTGACGCCGTCAACCACGGCCTTGTTCTCTTTCGGGAACACCGCGGTGATCTCGCCCTGCTTGCCCTTGTCCTTGCCGGTCAGCACGACGACCTTGTCGCCCTTTTTCAGCTTGGCAGCCATCACAGCACCTCCGGCGCAAGCGAGATGATCTTCATGAAGTTCTTGGCGCGCAGCTCGCGCACGACCGGCCCGAAGATCCGGGTGCCGACCGGTTCGCCCTGGTTGTTCAGGATGACGGCGGCGTTGCGGTCGAAGCGGATCGAGGTGCCGTCCTCGCGCTTCACTTCTTTGGCGGTGCGCACGACGACGGCCTTGCGGACGTCACCTTTCTTCACGCGGCCGCGCGGGATGGCCTCCTTGACGGAGACGACGATGATGTCGCCCACCGACGCATAGCGACGGTGCGAACCACCCAGGACCTTGATGCACTGCACCCGGCGCGCGCCGGAGTTGTCAGCGACATCCAGATTGGTCTGCATCTGGATCATTTGGTTACTCCCGACCTTTGGGGACCGGCACGACCATGATCATGGGCCGGCCCCAGGGTATCGATTAAACTGGGCCTCAGGCCGAAGCCTCGGTGGCTTCGGTCAGCACGGTCCAGCGCTTGGTCTTCGAGATCGGCGCGCATTCGACGATGCGAACGATGTCACCGACCTTGAACTGGTTCTGCGCGTCATGCGCGCGGTATTTCTTCGACGACCGCACGGTCTTGTGCAGCAGCGGATGCTTGAAGCGACGCTCGACCAGGACGGTGACGGTCTGTTCGTTCTTGTCGCTGACGACCTTGCCTTGCAGGATGCGTTTGGGCATGGACCGGGTCTCCTCAGTTCGACGCCGCGGCTTCCGCCGCTTTCTGGTTCAGAATGGTTTTCACACGGGCGACGTCGCGGCGGACGGCGCGCATGCGGGCGGTCGATTCGAGCTGGCCGGTGGCCTGCTGGAAGCGCAGATTGAACGCTTCCTTCTTCAGCGACAGAAGCTGCTCGCGCAGCTGTTCCGGCGTCTTGTCTTTCAGTTCCTGCGCTTTCATGCGCCTCTTCCTTTCAACATCACCGGAGAGCCCCTGCCCTGCAGGGCCACCCTGATTCCGGTGGAGTTTCGTGATGAAGGCCTGCCCATACAGGGAATGCCGCTGCTTGGCAACCCCGATTGTCGGGACAGGCCAGAAATGCAGCGCCCCGCCACTGTCGCGGCGGGGCGCCAAATCGCTTGCGTAGGCGAATTACCAGTCTTCGCGGGCGACGATGCGGGTCAGCACCGGCAGCTTCTGCGCGCCCAGGCGCAGGGCTTCGCGGGCGATGGCGTCGTTCACGCCGTCGATCTCGAACATGATCCGGCCGGGATGGACGCGGGCCGCCCAGTAGTCCACCGAACCCTTGCCCTTACCCATCCGCACTTCGGTCGGCTTCGAGGAAACCGGCACGTCCGGGAAGATCCGGATCCAGACCCGGCCCTGACGCTTCATGTGGCGGGTGATCGCGCGGCGGGCCGCCTCGATCTGGCGCGCGGTGACGCGCTCGGGCTCGATGGCCTTCAGCGCGTAGGAGCCGAAGTTCAGGTTGAACCCGCCCTTGGCCTCGCCATGGATGCGGCCCTTGTGCTGTTTGCGGAACTTGGTCCGTTTCGGTTGCAGCATTGCTTCTTCTCCTTAGCGCGCGTCGCGGTCGCGATCACGGCGCGGACCGCGGGGCGACGGGCCGTCCTGCGCTTCGGTGGCGCGGCGGTCGCGGGCCTGCGGGTCGTGCTCCATGATCTCGCCCTTGAAGATCCAGACCTTCACGCCGATGATCCCGTAGGGGGTCGAAGCCTCCGACAGCGCATAGTCGATGTCGGCGCGCAGCGTGTGCAGCGGCACCCGGCCCTCGCGATACCATTCGGTGCGGGCGATCTCGGCGCCGCCCAGGCGGCCCGAGACGTTCACCCGGATCCCCAGCGCGCCCATGCGCATGGCGTTCTGCACCGCGCGCTTCATGGCGCGGCGGAACGACACCCGGCGCTCGAGCTGCTGGGCGATCGACTCGGCCACCAGCTGGGCGTCCAGTTCGGGCTTGCGGACCTCGACGATGTTGAGGTGCAGTTCCGAGCCGGTGAAGTTCGCCAGCTTCTTGCGCAGGGTCTCGATATCGGCGCCTTTCTTGCCGATGATGACACCCGGGCGCGCAGCATAGATCGTCACGCGGCATTTCTTGTGCGGACGCTCGATCACCACGCGGCTGACGCCGGCCTGCTTCGCTTCCTTGCGGATGAAGTCGCGGATCTTCAGGTCTTCCAGCAGCAGATTGCCGTAGTCCTTGTCATCCGCATACCAGCGGCTGTCCCAGGTGCGGTTGACCTGGAGACGCATCCCGATGGGGTTTACCTTCTGACCCATTACGCGCGCTCCCCGGCTTCAATGGCCTCGACCTGACGGACCTTGATGGTGATTTCCGAAAACGGCTTCATGATCTTGCCGTAGCGACCGCGGGCGCGCGGACGGCCACGCTTCATGACCAGGTTCTTGCCGACCCAGGCCTCGGCGACGACCAGGTTGTCGACATCGAGGTTGTGGTTGTTCTCGGCATTGGCAATGGCCGATTGCAGGCATTTCTTCACGTCGCCGGCGATGCGGCGCTTCGAGAAGGTCAGGTCGGCCAGGGCCTTCTCGACCTTCTTGCCGCGGATCATGCCGGCGACCAGGTTCAGCTTCTGCGGCGAGGTGCGCAGCATCTTCGCCTTCGCAAAGGCCTCGTTCTCCGCCACGCGGCGCGGATTCTTTTCCTTACCCATGGGGATTACTTCCTTTTCGCTTTCTTGTCGGCGGCGTGACCGTAATAGGTCCGGGTCGGCGAGTATTCACCGAACTTCTGGCCGATCATCTCCTCGGTCACCGAGACCGGGATATGCTTCTGGCCGTTGTAGACGCCGAAGGTCAGGCCGACGAATTGCGGCAGGATGGTCGAACGACGCGACCAGATCTTGATGACGTCCGACTTGCCGGATTCGCGGGCTTTCTCGGCCTTGCGAAGCACATAGGCATCGACAAAGGGGCCCTTCCAAACAGAACGTGCCATGGATTAACGCCCCTTCTTCGCGTGACGCGACCGCAGGATGTACTTGTCGGTCGATTTGTTCGAGCGGGTCCTGGTGCCCTTGGTGCCCTTGCCCCAGGGAGTGACCGGGTGACGGCCGCCCGAGGTCCGGCCCTCGCCACCGCCATGCGGGTGGTCGATCGGGTTCATCGCGACACCGCGCACGCTGGGGCGGATGCCCTTGTGGCGGTTGCGGCCGGCCTTGCCGAGGTTCTGGTTCGAGTGGTCCGAGTTCGACACGGCGCCGATGGTGGCCATGCATTCCTGGCGCACCAGACGCAGCTCGCCCGAGGACAGGCGGATCTGGGCATAGCCGCCGTCGCGACCGACGAACTGGGCATAGGTGCCAGCCGAGCGGGCGATCTGACCGCCCTTGCCGGGCTTCAGCTCGACATTGTGGACGATGGTGCCGATCGGCATGCCGCTGAAGGGCATCGCGTTGCCGGGCTTCACGTCGACCTTGGCGCCGGCGATGACCTTGTCACCCACGGCCAGACGCTGCGGGGCCAGGATATAGGCCTGCTCGCCGTCTTCGTATTTGATCAGCGCGATGAAGGCGGTGCGGTTGGGATCGTATTCGATCCGCTCGACGGTCGCCGAAACATCGAACTTGGTGCGCTTGAAATCGACGATGCGATAGAGACGCTTCGCCCCGCCGCCCTTGCGGCGCATCGTGATCCGTCCGGTGTTGTTCCGGCCGCCGTTCTTGGTCAACCCTTCCGTGAGGGACTTGACCGGGCGCCCTTTCCAAAGCTCCGAACGGTCGATCAGAACCAGCCCACGCTGGCCAGGCGTCGTCGGCTTATACGACTTGAGTGCCATGCTTTCTGTCTTCCGTTGCTTTGGACCGTTGCTGGTCCGTTTCAGTCAAATGGCGACGGCCCCGCTGCCGGGGCCGTCGATTCGCAGGCTTCTTATCAGAGGCCGGTCGAGACGTCGATGCTGTTGCCAGCTTCCAGCGTCACATAGGCCTTCTTCACGTCCGAGCGGACGCCGGGACGGCCGCGGAAACGCTTGGTCTTGCCCTTGGTGATGGTCGTGTTCACGCCCTTCACCTTGACGTTGAACAGGGCCTCGACGGCCTGCTTGATCGCCGGCTTGGTCGAATCCTTGGCCACCTGGAAGACATAGGCGTTGGCATCGGACACCAGCGTCGCCTTCTCGGTGATGATCGGCTTGACGATCACGTCGTAATGTTCGGGTTTCACGCTCATTTCAGGCGAGCCTCCAGAGCTTCGACACCGGCGCGCGTCAGCACGAGCGTGTCGCGACGCAGGATGTCATAGACGTTGGCACCGATCGAGGGCAGCACATCGACGCCTTCGAGGTTGCGGGCGGCGCGGGCGAAGTTCTCGTTCACTTCGGCACCGTCGATCACCAGCACGCGCTTCCAGCCGTTCTCCTTGACCGCCTTGGCGACGGCCGAGGTCTTGGCCTCAGTGATGTTCAGGCTGTCCACGACCACCAGCTCGCCCGCGGCGGCCTTGGCCGACAGTGCGTGCTTCAGGCCAAGCGCGCGGACCTTCTTGGGCAGGTCGAAGGCGTGGCTGCGCGGGGTCGGGCCCTTGTAGACGCCGCCGTGACGGAAGATCGGCGCTTTGCGCGAGCCGTGGCGGGCGCCGCCGGTGCCCTTCTGGCGGTAAATCTTCTTGGTCGAATAGCTGACATCCGACTTGCCCAGCACCGAATGGGTGCCCGCCTGCGCCTTCGCACGCTGCCAGCGCACGACGCGATGCAGCAGGTCCGCACGCGGCTCGAGCCCGAAGATGTCATCGCTCAGGTCGATGTCACCGGCCTTGCCGGCGTCGAGCGTGATCACATCGAGTTTCATTTGCTTTCTCCTTCGGGCGCGGCGTTGTCCTCGGCAGCACCGTCAGCAGCCTTCTCGGCCTCGATCGAGGCCTGGGCTTCGGCCAGGGCAGCCTCTTGCGCGGCGGCTTCGGCTTCAGCGGCGGCCTTGCGGGCAGCTTCTTCCTCGGCGGCAGCGGCGGCAGCGGCTTCTTCGGCCAGACGCGCGGCTTCCTTGGCCTTGGCGCGGGTCGCGGCGGGGAAGATCGTGGCTTCGGCCAGCGGCTTCTTCACGGCGTCCTTGATGGTGACCCAGCCACCCTTGGAGCCCGGCACCGAGCCCTTGACCATGATCAGGCCACGCTCGGCATCGGTCTTGACGACCTGCAGGTTCTGGGTGGTGACGCGCACGGCACCCAGGTGGCCGGCCATCTTCTTGCCCTTGAACACCTTGCCGGGGTCCTGGCACTGGCCGGTCGAACCATGCGAGCGGTGGCTGATCGACACGCCGTGCGAGGCGCGCAGACCGCCGAAATTGTGGCGCTTCATCGCACCGGCAAAGCCCTTGCCGATCGAGGTGCCGGCGATGTCGACATATTGCCCGGCGAAGTAGTGGTCGGCGATGATCTCCTCGCCCACCTCGACCAGGTTTTCGGGCGCAACGCGGAATTCCGCGATCTTGCGCTTGGGCGCGACATTCGCCTTGGCGAAATGGCCACGCAGCGCGGCGGTCGTGCGCTTGGCCTTGGCCTCGCCCGCGCCGAGCTGCAGCGCCACATAGCCGTCTTTCTCGGCGGTGCGCTGAGCGATGACCTGCACGTTGTCCACGTGCAGAACGGTGACGGGCACCTGACGCCCGTCTTCCAGGAACAGCCGGGTCATGCCCAGCTTCTTGGCGATTACACCAGTCCGCAGCATGTCAGCCTCCTTACACCTTGATCTCGACATCCACGCCGGCGGCGAGGTCAAGCTTCATCAGGGCGTCGACGGTCTGCGGGGTCGGGTCGACGATGTCCAGCAGGCGCTTGTGCGTGCGGATTTCCCACTGGTCGCGGGATTTCTTGTCGATATGCGGACCGCGCAGGACGGTGAACTTCTCGATCTTGTTGGGCAGCGGAATCGGGCCGCGGACCTGCGCGCCGGTGCGCTTGGCGGTGTTGACGATTTCCTGCGTGCTGGCATCCAGGACGCGGTAATCGAACGCCTTCAACCGGATGCGGATATTCTGGCTTTGCATTCTCATCCCTCTTGCGGGGAGTTCCAGTTGAGAGGCTGACGACACACCACGCACCGCCAGCGTCGAACCGTATAAAACAAGAGCAGGCCGCCTGAATATGGCGGCCCGACCCGATGCAACCGATTCGTCGCAGACGCGGACGAATGGAAGCGATGCGCCCCTCTAGCGGTTTCCCGCGCGCGGGTCAAGCAAGCAAGCCGCGCCGTCTTGCATGCCGGCGCGGCGGCGGCTACCCCAAGGCACAGGCATTCCCGCTGCGACCGTCAAGGAACAGGCATCATGCCCGTCGATCCGCTCCGCCTGATCCATGACCTGATCCGCCGCAGCCCGCCTCTGCTGGAGCTTGCCCGGAGCGCACGCAGCCTGGCGCGCCGCTTGCGCCGGATCCGGCGCGGCTGGCTGCCGGCCGCCCGGCGCCGGCCGG
>NZ_JAEHFP010000063.1 GCF_016446475.1 Paracoccus binzhouensis
AGGTCTGCGATCTGTTCTCCGACGAGGAGTGCTACAACTACTTCAAAACCGCCGGGTATGAGGCCGATTGAGTGCAACAGGCTCTAGAAATTCTCCAGCAGCCGGCCCAGATAGTCGCGCTCCTCGCGCGGGCGTTCGCGCTGGCCGCTGCGACGGCGGATCTCGTCCTGCAGGTCACGGGCCTTGCGCGCGGGGTCCGGCCCCTCGGCCAGCGGGTCGCCGCCATTGATCGAACCGCCGTCGCCCGACAGCGCCCGGCCCAGCGGATCGGTCTGCGGCGGGCGGTTATAGGGCTGTTCCAGCCCGCGCCGGCCGCGCGGATCGCCCGAGGGGCCCTCGGGCCCGCCCTGCTGGCCCTGGCCCTGCTGGGCCTGCCGGTCCTGCGCCGCCATGTCGCCCAGCGCCCGCATCCCCTCGCGCATGGACTGGATGGCCTGGGCCTGCCGCTCCATCGCGCCGCCGGGATCGCCCTCGCGCAGCGCCTGCTCGGCCTCCTCCATGGCGCGCCCGGCCTCGTCCAGCTGGCGCCGGGCCTCCTCGCCCTGCGGCGTGCCGCGGCCGGGCAGCAGGCCGCGCTGACGGCCCAGATCCTCGCGCAATTCGCGCTGGCGGTCGGCGAGCTGCCGGTTGTCCTGGCTGCCCTGGCCCTGCTCGCCCTGCTGCCACTGGCCGTATTGGTCCTGCATCTGGCGCATCGCCTCGTCGGCCAGCTTCTGCTGGTCGCGCAGCGTCTCGGCCAGCCGGTCCGAGGGGCGCTGGCGCCCGCCCTCGCCGCCCTCGGATTGCGTCACCTGCAGGTTCTGCATCATGCGGTTGAACTGCTCGAGCAATTCCTGGGCCTCGGCCATGCGACCCTCGTTCATCAGCCGCTGGATCTCGTCCATCATCTGCTGGATCTGGTCGCCGGTGATCTGCTGGCGGTTCTGCGGCGAGCGGTCGAAGCGCTCGGCCGGGTCCTCGCCCTGCTGCTGGGCCAGCATGTCCAGGTAATCGTCGGTGGCCTGCTTCAGCTCGTCCATCAGGCGCTGCACCTCGTCGGGGCTGGCGCCGTTGCGAATCGCCTCGGAAAGCCGCTCCTGCGCCTGCTGCATGCGCTGCAGCGCATCGGCCAGCCCGCCATCCTCCAGCGCCACCGCGGCATCCCACAGCACCTGCGCCAGCTTGTTGCGCGTCTCTTCCGTCAGGTTGCCGGATTCCAGCGTGCCGACGGCACCCTGCAGGCCCTTGTAAAGCTCGGCATCCATGAAGCCTTCGGGCTGCCAGCTGGCGGCGCGCAGGATCCGAGCGCCGCGGGCGGCATTGTCCCGCGACCACAGCAGGTCGCGCCGCAGCTCGATCAGCGCCGCCGCCAGCGGGTCGAAGAAGCGCCGCCCCGGCAGCACCATGCGCATCGGCTGCGAAGCGCCCTGCTGGCCGATGCCGTCCTCGACCTTCAGCGAGACGGTGACGGGCAGGTTGGCCCAGGGGTGGCGCGACAGGTCGCCGACCAGCCGGCCGCGGATCTGCTTGCGGCTGCCGGTCGCGGGCAGCGGCAGGTCCAGCGCCACCGCCTCGCGCGGCTCGGGGTCAGGGGCCAGGCCGAAGCGGCGGTCGACCGCCGCCAGGTCCAGCGCGATCACCGCCTGCCCCGCCGCGACGCCGTTGTCGTCGCTGGCGGTGAACTCCTGCACCAGCCGGCCGTCGGCGCGCCGCTCGGGCGCCTGGCCGGGCGCCACCTCGGGCGCGGCATCGGGCAGCACGGTCACGTCGAAGCGCCGCCCGGCGACCTCGATCACCCCGTCGCGCTCGGCCATGAATTCCGGCGCCGCGGGGTCGCCGCCCGCGACGGCGGCGCCGATGTCCTGGTCGATCCCGGCCCCCTCGCCGTAAAGCCGGAAGCTCAGCTTCGAGCCCTTGGGCAGCTCCAGCCGCTGCCCCTCGGGCAAGGCGTTCAGGTAAAGTGTCGGCCGGCGGGTATAGGCGGGAGGCTCGGCCCAGCCTTCCCAGGACGGACCGGCCTCGGCGCCCGGCCGCGCCTCGGGCGCCGGGCGGAAGGTCGCGCCCAGGGCGGCGATGCCCTGCCCCAGCTGCCCGGCCGGCGCAAAGATCAGCGCCATGACCAGCGCCACCATGCCGACCAGCCGCAGCGCCACCGGATCGCGCCAGCGCAGCCGCGCATCGGGGGCGACGGGGCGCGCGGCCATGGCGGCGGCCTGCATCCGCGCCAGATGCGCCTGCCACAGGGCGGCAGAGCCCTCATCCCCGGCCCCGACAGCGACCCGGTCGCGCAGGGTGGCAAGCGGCCGGCCCGGCAGCGCCAGGTCGACCCGCAACAGGGCCGCCTCGGCCGAGGGACGGCGGAAACGCCGCAGCCCCCAGCCGGCAGTCAGCAAGGCGGCCAGCGCCACCGCAGCCATCACCCAGGACAGCGCCCGCGAGGACAGAAGATCGGTCGCCCCGAAGGCCAGCGCCGCCAGCACCAGCGCCAGGACCACGGCCAGCGGCCAGAAGGCCGCGGCCAGCGCCTCCCACCACATGCCGGCGCGGGTCAGCCCGACCGCCCAGCGAATCCGGCGCGGCTCAGCTGGATCCACGGCCCCGCCCCCTTCTTTTCCGTTTGCGAAATACCCCACGGGGGCCCGGGGGTGTGAAACCCCCGGCCGCAACGGCGCGGGAATGAGCGATCAGAGCCATTCCGGGATGGTATCGCGTCCCAGCATTTCCTCAAGCGTCGGCCGCGCCCGGATGACGGCGAATTGATCGCCGCTGACCAGGACCTCGGGCACCAGCGGCCGGGAATTGTATTCCGAGGCCATCACCGCGCCATAGGCCCCGGCCGAGCGCAGCGCCACCAGATCGCCGGGCGTCAGCGCCGGCAGCTCGACCGCCTTGCGGAAGGTGTCGCCGGTCTCGCAGACCGGGCCGACCACGTCATGCGGCGCGACCTCGGTCCCCGGCGCGGGCTCGCGCACCGGCACGATGTCGTGATGCGCCGCATACATCGCCGGCCGGATCAGGTCGTTCATGGCGGCGTCGAGGATCAGGAAATCCCGCCCCTCGCCCTCTTTCAGGTAAATCACCGAGGAAAGCAGGATCCCGGCATTGCCGGCGATGTTGCGGCCCGGCTCGATCTCGATCTCGCAGCCCAGGTCCCCCACCGCCTCGCGGATCACCTGGCCGTATTCGATCGGCAAGGGCGGCGCATTGTTATCGCGGCGATAGGGGATGCCCAGGCCGCCGCCCATGTCGAGCCGGGTGATCGCATGGCCGTCGGCGCGCAGGGCGCGGGTCAGCTCGGCCATCTTGGCATAGGCCTGGCGATAGGGCTCCAGGTCGGTCAGCTGGCTGCCGATATGCATGTCGATGCCGATCACGCGGATGCCGGGCAGGCGCGCGGCATGTGCATAGACCTCGCGCGCCCGCGCGATGGGGATGCCGAACTTGTTCTCGGACTTGCCGGTGGCGATCTTCTCATGCGTCCTGGCATCGACGTCCGGGTTCACCCGCACCGCAATCGGCGCCTCCACCCCCATCGAAGACGCGACCCGCGACAGCAATTCCAGCTCCGGCTCGGATTCGACGTTGAACTGGCGGATGCCGCCTTCCAGTGCCATGCGCATCTCGGATTCAAGCTTGCCGACGCCGGAGAACACGATCCGCTCGCCCGGCACGCCCGCCGCCCGCGCCCGCGCATATTCGCCGGCCGAGACGATGTCCATGCCCGCGCCCAGGTCGCCCAGGAGCTTCAGCACGGCGATGTTCGAATTCGCCTTGACCGCGAAGCAGACCAGATGATCGCACCACGCCAGCGCCTGCTGGAACAGCTTGAAATGCCGAGTCAGCGTGGCCGTGGAATAGACATAGACCGGGGTGCCGACCGCGGCCGCGATGCGGGCCAGCGGCACCTCCTCGGCATGCAGCCAGCCGTCGACATAGTTGAAATGATCCATGGCGTTTCCGGGTCAGAGTTTCGAGACGACGCCGATCCGCGCCTCGCCGCTGACCTGCAGGCCCGGCTCGGGCGCGGGATCGGGGCGGGTGGGCGCACCATCGACGCCGCAGGCGGCCAGCGTCGCCAGAAGCAGCGCGAAGGCCGCCAGAAGCAGGGGATGCGTCATGGCTTCTCTCCCAGTTTGTCCTTCCAGCGCGCGATCTGGGCCCGCACCTGCGCCGGCGCGGTGCCGCCATAGCTGGTGCGCGAGGCGACCGAGTTATGCACGCCCAGCACGTTGTAGACATCGGCGGTGATGGCCTGATTGACCGATTGCATCTGCTCCAGCGTCAGGTCGGGCAGGTCCACGCCCGATTTCTCGGCCATGGCGACCAGCGCGCCGGTGGCGTGATGGGCGTCGCGGAAGGGCAGCCCGGCCTCGCGCACCAGCCAGTCGGCCAGGTCGGTCGCGGTGGAAAAGCCCGAGCCCGCCGCCGCCGCCAGCCGCTCGCGATTCGCGGTCAGGTCCGACAGCATCCCGGTCATCGCCGCCAGGGCCAGCATCAGGTTGTCGCTCGCGTCGAAGACCTGCTCCTTGTCCTCCTGCATGTCCTTGGAATAGGCCAAAGGCAGCCCTTTCATCACCACGAACAGCGCCACGGCGGCGCCAAGGATACGGCCGATCTTGGCCCGGATCAGTTCGGCCGCGTCGGGGTTCTTCTTCTGCGGCATGATCGACGAGCCGGTCGAGAAGCGGTCCGACATGGTGACGAAGCGGAACTGGGCCGAGGACCAGATCACCAGCTCCTCGGCCAGCCGCGACAGGTGGACGGCGCAGATCGCCGCCGAGGACAGGAACTCCAGCGCGAAATCCCGGTCGCTGACCGCGTCGAGGCTGTTCGCCATCGGCCGGTCGAAGCCCAGCGCCTTGGCCGTCGCCTCGCGGTCGATGGGAAAGCCCGTCCCGGCCAGCGCGGCGGCGCCCAGGGGCGATTCGTTCATCCGCCTGCGCGCGTCCTGGAAGCGCGACAGATCGCGGCCGAACATCTCGACATAGGCCATCATGTGATGGCCCCAGGTCACCGGCTGCGCGGTTTGCAGGTGGGTAAAGCCCGGCATGACCCAGTCCGCGCCCTTTTCCGCCTGCGACAAGGCCGCGCGGATCAGCGCGTCCAGCCCCTGGATCGCCGCGTCGCACTGGTCGCGCACCCAAAGCCGGAAATCGGTCGCCACCTGGTCGTTGCGGCTCCGCGCCGTGTGCAGCCGCCCCGCCGGCTCGCCGATGACCTCTTTCAGCCGCGATTCCACGTTCATGTGGATGTCTTCCAGCGCGGTCGAGAACGGGAAATTCCCCGCCTCGATCTCTGACAAGACCGTGAGCAGCCCTTCCCCGATCGCCTCGGCATCGCTAGTGCTGATGATGCCCGTTGCTGCCAGCATCGCCGCATGGGCGCGGCTGCCCCGGATGTCCTGGGCATAGAGCCGCCGGTCGAAGCCGATCGAGGCGTTGATCGCCTCCATGATCGCGTCCGGGCCTGCGGCGAAACGTCCGCCCCACATCTGGTTGGCGGTGGAGGGCTGCTCGGTCATGGATTGTCCTTCGGGGGGTGGAATGCGTTGGCTGGTTCTTTATACGGCGCTGGTGCTTGGTGCAAATGCCGCATTCGCGGGGGAAATCGACTGGCAGGCCGCGCATGACGGCGGGCTGGCGAAGCTGCAGCAGACCGACCCGACCCCGGTGCCGACAACCGAATTCACCGATCCCGAGGGCGGCACGCACAGCCTGGCCGACTGGAAGGGCAAGGTGGTGCTGTTGAACTTCTGGGCGACCTGGTGCGCGCCCTGCCGCGAGGAGATGCCTTCGCTGGACGCCTTGCAGGCCGAGATGGGCGGCGAGGATTTCGAGGTCGTGGCCATCGCCGCCGGCCACAACCCGCCGCCGGCCGTGAGGAAATTCCTGGACGAGGAAGGCATCACCCACCTGCCGGTGCGGCTGGACCCGCGCCAGAAGCTGGCGCGCGAGATGGGGGTGATGGGCATGCCGGTGACGGTGCTGATCGACCGCGACGGCACCGAGATCGCCCGGCTGATGGGCGGCGCCGACTGGTCCTCGGAGGCCGCCAAGGCGCTTATCCGGCAGGCGACAGCGCCTTGATCCGGCCGTGGCAGGGGCAATGGGTCATGTGGTCGTTGACCAGCCCGCAGGCCTGCATGAAGGCATAGGTGATCACCGGTCCGCAAAAGTTGAAGCCACGCTTTTTCAGGGCCTTGGCCATGGTTTCCGATTCCGGCGTCTTCGCCGGCACCTCGGCCATGCTGGCGAAATGGTTCTGGATCGGCCGGCCGCCGACAAAGGACCAGATGAAGGGCGAGAAGCCCTCGGAGCCCTCGATGTCCAGAAACAGCCGCGCGCCCTTGACGGTCGCCTCGATCTTGCCGCGATGGCGGATGATGCCGGGATTCTTCAGCGCCGATTCGACCTCGGCCGCGCCCCAGCGGGCGACGCGCTCGGGGTCGAAGCCTTCGAAGGTCTCGCGGAAGGCGTCGCGCTTGCGCAGGATGGTGATCCAGCTCAGCCCGGCCTGAAAGCCGTCCAGCACCAGCTTTTCCCAGAGCGCCCGGGAATCGTATTCCGGCACCCCCCATTCCAGGTCGTGATAGGCGACGTAAAGCGGGTCGGCCCCGCACCAGGCGCAGCGTTCGGTCATGTCGGGCAAGGATCCGTTAACCTCGAGTCGAGAAAGCATCTCGAGTTTACGCGATCTTAGGGGATGATCACCAGACTTGCGCCGATGACAGGAGTCTTGGCATGACCGACATGTTTGATTCGCCACCGGAAACGGGCTCGCCGCTGGATTTCGCGGTCGAACAGCAATCGCGCCTGACCATGGCCACGGTGCGGCGGGCGGTGTCGCGCGGCGACGCGGTGCTGGCCTTTCAGCCGGTGGTGCAGGCCGAACGCACCGACCACGCCGCCTTTCACGAGGGGCTGATCCGCATCATCGACGAAACCGGCCGCATCGTGCCGTTGCGCGACTTCCTGCCGCTGGCCGAAACCACCGAACTCGGCCGCCAGATCGACTGCCTGTCGCTGTCGCTGGGCCTGAAATCCCTGGCCGAGCAACCTGCGCTGCGGCTGTCGATCAACATGTCGGCACGCTCGATCGGCTACCCGGCCTGGCTGCGCATCCTGCGCGAAGGCATCGCCGGGCAGGACAGCCTGGCGGAGCGGCTGATCCTCGAGATCACCGAAAGCTCGGCCATGGGCATGCCCGAGATGGTCGGCCGCTTCATGCAGGAGCTGCAATCCCACGGCGTCAGCTTCGCGCTGGACGATTTCGGCTCGGGCTATACCTCGTTCCGCTATCTGCGGGATTTCTGCTTCGACATGATCAAGATCGACGGGCAGTTCATCCGCGACATCGCCGGGCAGCGCGACAACCAGGTGCTGGCCCGGGCGCTGCAATCCATCGCGCATCATTTCGACATGTTCACCGTGGCGGAATCGGTCGAGACGGCGGATGACGCGGCCTTCCTGATCGACATGGGCATCGACTGCCTGCAGGGCTATTACTTCGGCGCCCCGACCATCGTGCCACCGTGGAAATCCCCGAACGCCGCCGCCAGGCGCTGAGCGGCAGCGGGCGAAGGCGAAGGCGAAGGCGAAGGCGAAGGCGAAGGCGAAGGCGAAGGCGAAGGCGAAGGCGAAGGCGAAGGCGAAGGCGAAGGCGAAGACATTCGGGCCTACCCTTGCGGCGGCTTGTCAAGATGCGGCCTGCCGGCGGCTCGCTCAGCGGATGCGCGCCGAAGCCCCGCGAACCCTGCCCCCTCGCTTTCGGCCGTCCTGCGTCATCACCCCGGCTGGGGCCCTGCAGCCCGGAATCCGCCGCGCCCGCCCGTTTCGGCCAGGGCGCGGCGGGCAAACCGCGGGCCTGCCCCGCGGGCCCGCATCGGGAAGCCTGCTTGACGTTGCGGAACGAAACGGCAAACGTCAGTCCGTTACCGGACTTTTCGGCCATATGGGAAGGAGCCCGCCATGACCAAAGCTGTAATCGTATCCGCTGCCCGAACCCCCGTGGGCAGCTTTCTCGGGTCCTATGCGAACCTGCCGGCGCATGACCTGGGCGCCATCGTCCTGAAGGCCATCGTCGAGCGGGCCGGCATCGATCCTTCCGAAGTGTCCGAAACCATCCTCGGCCAGGTCCTGACCGCCGGCCAGGGCCAGAACCCCGGCCGCCAGGCCCATATCAAGGCCGGCTATCCGCAGGGCTCGGCCGCCTGGGTGCTGAACCAGGTCTGCGGCTCGGGCCTGCGCTCGGTCGCGCTGGCGGCGCAGCAGGTGCTGTTGGGCGACGCCACCGTGGTCGCGGCCGGCGGCCAGGAATCCATGTCGCTCTCGCCCCATGCCGCCTATATCCGCGCCGGGCAGAAGATGGGCGACATGAAGATGCTCGACACCATGATCAAGGACGGGCTCTGGGACGCCTTCCACGACTATCACATGGGCACCACGGCCGAGAACGTGGCGACGAAATGGGGCATCACCCGCGCCGAGCAGGACGAGTTCGCCGTGGCCTCGCAGAACAAGGCCGAGGCCGCGCAGAAGGCCGGTAAGTTCGCCGACGAGATCGTGCCGGTGACGATCAAGACCCGCAAGGGCGACACCGTGGTCGATGCCGACGAATACATCCGCCACGGCGCCACGCTGGAGGCGATGGAGAAGCTGCGTCCCGCCTTTAGCAAGGACGGCACGGTGACCGCCGGCAATGCCTCGGGCCTCAATGACGGCGCCGCCGCGGTGCTGGTGATGACCGAGGACGAGGCCGCCCGCCGCGGCCTGACGCCGCTGGCGCGCATCGCCTCCTATGCGACCGCCGGCGTCGATCCGCAGATCATGGGCACCGGCCCGATCCCGGCCAGCCGCCGGGCGCTGGAGCGGGCCGGCTGGTCGGTCGGCGACCTGGACCTGGTCGAGGCGAACGAGGCCTTCGCCGCCCAGGCCATCGCCGTCAACCGCGACATGGGCTGGGATCCGGCCATCGTGAACGTCAACGGCGGCGCCATCGCCATCGGCCACCCGATCGGCGCCTCGGGCGCGCGCATCCTGAACACGCTGCTGTTCGAGATGCAGCGCCGCGACGCCAAGAAGGGTCTGGCGACGCTGTGCATCGGCGGCGGCATGGGCGTCGCCATGTGCCTGGAACGTCCCTGATCGAAAAAGGCGCGCGCAACTATCTTGCGCGCGTCGACCGGGTTCGGTAACACAATTTCAAGACCATTTTCAAAGGGGGACGAAAAATGGCAAAAGTGGCCCTTGTGACCGGCGGATCGCGTGGCATCGGCGCGGCGATCTCGAAGGCGCTGAAGGAGGCGGGCTATACGGTCGCCGCGAATTACGCCGGCAATGACGATGCCGCCCGCGCCTTTACCGAGGAGACCGGTATCAAGACCTACAAATGGTCGGTGGCGGATTACGACGCCTGCGCGGCGGGCATCAGGCAGGTCGAGGAGGAGCTGGGCCCCATCGCCGTGCTGGTCAACAATGCCGGCATCACCCGCGACGCGATGTTCCACAAGATGACCCCCCAGCAGTGGAAGGAGGTCATCGACACCAACCTGACCGGCCTTTTCAACATGACGCATCCGGTCTGGTCGGGCATGCGCGACCGCAAGTTCGGTCGCATCGTCAACATCAGCTCGATCAACGGCCAGAAGGGCCAGGCCGGCCAGGCGAACTATTCGGCGGCCAAGGCGGGCGACCTGGGCTTCACCAAGGCGCTGGCCCAGGAAGGCGCCCGCGCCGGCATCACCGTGAACGCCATCTGCCCGGGCTATATCGGCACCGAGATGGTCCGCGCCATCGACGAGAAGGTACTGAACGAACGCATCATCCCCCAGATCCCCGTCGGGCGGCTGGGCGAGCCCGAGGAGATCGCGCGCTGCGTCGTCTTCCTGGCCTCGGACGATGCCGGCTTCATCACCGGCTCGACCATCAGCGCCAATGGCGGCCAATTCTTCGTCTGACCATCCGCCTGTCCGACCGCCCGCCTGACAGCGGCGCCGGACAGGCCAGTCGGTCGGGCCAGCCCGACAGGCCCGGAAATGGCAACGGCCCGCGAGATGTCGCGGGCCGTTTCTCATTCCATGGTGAAAGCCGCGGGCGGGCGGACCCGTCCGGGGTCGCCACTAGTGCGACAGGCGCGTGATCTCTTCCTTGAGGCGAAGTTTTTCCTTCTTCATCTGGGCGATGGCAAGGTCATCCATGCCGGGGCTGCGATGCGCGGCCTCGATGGCGTTCGAAAGTGACTGATGTTTGCGGCGAAGCTCCTGCACATGGGATTCAACCGACATTCCGTCCTCCTCTTGGATTGATCGAACCAAGGGATTGCAGCACAGAATCGTCACATTGTCACCGAAAATTCGGCCCTCCCGGCGAAAGTGCCGCACCCCCGCGCAAAACCGCCTGCGCGGCCTCGGTCAGGTCCTCGCCATCGCCCGAATGTGACGGATTTGCATGCATGACAAAGGGGGATAGCAGCCGCAGCGGCGCCCGCGCGCCCTTGCGGGCCAGCACGATCACCCGGCCGGCCTCGCGCCCCTCGCGCGCCGCCACCGGCAGGATCGTGATCGCCCCGGCCGCGGGCGAAAGCGCTGAGAGAATCGCCCCCAGCCGCTCGGCGCGCTGGATCAGCGTCAGCCGGCCGCCGGGCCGCAGGCGGCGCAGCCCGGCCTCGATCCAGGCGGCAAGCGGCGTGTCCTCGTGCCGGGCCCGGCCGCGCCCGGCATCGGGCGCCACCGGCCCGGCGGTGAAATAGGGCGGATTGGCGATGACATGGTCGAAGCTCATGGCGCGCAGCGCGGCAGGGGGGCGGACCAGGTCGCCCCCGAGGATCTCGGCCGCGATGCCGTTCGCCGCGGCATTGCGCCGGGCCAGCGCGGCATAATCCTCCTGCAGTTCCAGCCCGGAAAGCCGCAGGCCCGGCACCCGCGCGCCCAGGCACAGCAGCGCCACCCCTGCCCCGCAGCCCAGCTCCAGCACGCTTTCGCCGGACCGGACCGGGCAGGCGGCGGCCAGCATCACCGCATCCGCCCCGGCGCGATAGCCCTGCGCGGGCTGAAGGATGCGCAGCCGGCCGCCGAGGAAGCCGTCCTCGCGCAGGTCAGTCATGATGGATGCGGTTGTCGCGCAGGATGGCGCGCGCCATGAACAGGTCGCGATCCGCCACCATCAGCCGCCGCGGCAGGATGCCGAGCGAGCCTTCCAGCACGCTCATGTGCTGGTCCAGCGGAAAGGACTGGATGCCCTCGGCCGCCAGCAGGTCGGCGACGCGGGTGATCAGAAGCGGGTCGGTGGTGCGCAGAAGCTCTTTCATGTCACCGGAAAGTTAAGCGGCGGTTGCGATTGTGTCCATGGCATGGCAATGGCTGGCGGCGAAAGGGGATCGCTGATGGGCATGAACGAAAACGTCTCCAAGCCGCTCGACCGGCTTTCGGCCGAACTCGCCGGGGATATGGACCGGGTCAACGCGCTGATCCGCGACCGCATGGCCAGCCGCCACGCGCCCCGCATCCCCGAGGTGACCGCGCATCTGGTCGAGGCCGGCGGCAAGCGGCTGCGGCCGATTCTGGTGCTGGCGGCGGCAACGCTTTGCGGCTACCGGGGCGACAGCCATGTGCTGCTGGCGGCGGCGGTCGAGTTCATCCATACCGCGACGCTGCTGCATGACGACGTGGTCGACGAAAGCCGGCAGCGGCGCGGAAGGCCGACGGCCAACCTGCTGTGGGACAACAAGTCCAGCGTGCTGGTCGGCGATTACCTGTTCGCGCGCAGCTTCCAGCTGATGGCCGATACCGGCAGCATGCAGGTCATGCGCATCCTGGCCAATGCCAGCGCCACCATCGCCGAGGGCGAGGTGCTGCAGTTGACCGCGGCCCAGGACATCGCCACCACCGAGGACACCTATATCCAGATCGTGCGCGGCAAGACCGCGGCGCTGTTCTCGGCCGCGACCGAGGCCGGGGCGGTGGTCGCCGGCGCCGATCCGGCGGTGCAGCAGGCGCTGTTCGATTACGGCGACGCGCTGGGGATCGCCTTCCAGATCGTCGACGACCTGCTGGATTACGGCGGCTCGACCACGACCATCGGCAAGAATGTCGGCGACGATTTCCGCGAGCGCAAGCTGACCCTGCCGGTCATCAAGGCCATCGCCCGCGCCGATGCCGATGAGCGCGCCTTCTGGGAACGCACCATCGGCCAGGGCCGGCAGGAGGAGGCCGACCTGGCCACGGCGCTGGAGATCCTGCACCGCCGCGAGGCGCTGGCGGCGGCGCGCGCCGATGCCATCGCCTGGGCGGGGCGCGCCAAGGCGGCGCTGGCCCCGGCGCCGGAGCTGCCGCTGCGGGCGATCCTGTCGGACCTGGCGGATTTCGTGGTCTCGCGGCTGTCCTGACCCCTCGGCCGCGCGCCCGCGGCGCGAATGCGCAACGAAAAGCCCGGCCGAAGCCGGGCTTTTGCCTTTGTCCTTGCCTGTATCGGCCCGTGTCGCGCCTAGCTGTTGTAGGCGTTCTCGCCATGGGCGGTGACGTCCAGGCCCTGGCGCTCGTCATTGGCCGAGCTGCGCAGCCCGGTCACCGCCTTGACGATCATCAGCGCCACGAAGGACACCACGCCAGACCAGATCACCGCGACCACCACGCCCAGCGCTTGGGTCGTCACCTGCCCGGCAATGCTGTAATCCGCCGCGACCGCCCCGGCCGCGTAGTCGTAGATGCCCGAGCCGCCCAGCGACGGCGCCGCGAAGACGCCGGTCAGGATGGCGCCGACGATGCCGCCGATGCCGTGGATGCCGAACACGTCCAGGCTTTCGTCGATGCCCAGCTTGCCCTTGAGGCTGATCACGAACCACATGCACAGGAAGCCCGCGGCAAGGCCGATGACGATGGCGCCCATCGGCCCCACGAAACCGGCGGCCGGGGTGATGCCGACCAGCCCGGCGATGGCCCCCGAGATCCCGCCCAGCAGCGAGGGATGGCCGCGGAACAGCCATTCGCCGAAGGCCCAGGCCAGCGCCGCGGCCGAGGTGGCGACGGTGGTGTTCAGGATCGCCAGCGCCGCGGTGCCGGTCGCCTCCATGTTCGAGCCGGCGTTGAAGCCGAACCAGCCGATCCACAGCAGGCAGCCGCCCAGGAAGGTGAAGGGCAGGTTGTGCGGCGCCATCAGCTCCTTGCCGTAGCCCAGGCGCGGCCCGACGACGATGGCGGCGACCAGGCCCGCGATGCCGGCATTGATGTGGATGACGGTGCCGCCGGCGAAGTCCAGGTCGCCATGGCCGAACAGGAAGCCGCTGGGCGCGTCATAGGCCGAGGGGCCGCCCCACCACCAGACCATATGCGCCATCGGCAGGTAGGAGAAGAAGAACCAGATCACCACGAACAGCAGGACGGCCGGGAACTTCATCCGCTCGACCGTGGCGCCGACGATCAGCGCCGGGGCGATGCAGGCAAAGGCCATCTGGAAGATGACGAAGACATATTCCGGCACGAAGACGTTCTGGGTGAAGGTCTCGGCCAGCGACCCGGTGCCGACGCCGGCCAGGAAGGCCTTGGACAGCCCGCCGATGAAAGGCGTCAGCGCGGTCGCATCCTCGGCCGAGCCGGCGCCGGTGAAGGCCAGCGAATAGCCGAAAGCAACCCAGAGCAGCGACATGATGCAGAAGACGGTGAAGACCTGCATCAGCACCGACAGCATGTTCTTGGCCCGCACCAGCCCGCCATAGAACAGCGCCAGGCCCGGGATGCTCATCATCATCACCAGGATGGCCGAGACCATCATCCAGGTGGTGTCGCCCTTGTCGACGATCGGCGCCACGGTCTCGACGACCGTCTCGGCCATGGTGGCGGGGGCCTCGGCATCCTGCGCCAGGGCCGGCACCGCCAGCCCGATCAGCGGAAGGGCGAGCGCCGGGATCATGGGTTTGATCGCGGTTGGTCTGATCATGTTTCCTGCACCTCTTTCTGCATCGCGGCAGTTCCGTGTCCCGGCCAGAAAACCTGCGCGCCCGGCGCTCGCACAAGCATTGTGCAGCTTCCCGCCGGGCCCGGCCCTCGACTGCCCGAATTTTACGCGCTTGCGCCGGGCTTTGCGGTCTCTCGCGGCAGTTCACTGATAGGTCATCGCGGTTCTCAAGCCCGGCACTTTGCTGTATGGTCCGCGCCAACAGGCCGGAGGACTCGGCCGGGCAGGATAGCAGGCATGAAGAAACCGACCGGCGGGGGCCGCATCGTTGCGGAGAAGCGCAATTTTGACCAAGTCCCTCAGAAAAGACAGAAACAGCCCCGTGAACCGCGCCGCAAGCCGCCGCGCCGTCCGCGCCGCGGCAATGTGGTGACGTGGGGAATCGCCGGCTTCGTCACGCTGGTCTGGCGGGTGGTCTGGGGCTCGTTCTGGCGGCTGGGCCTGACGGTCGCGCTGATTCTTGCCGCCGCCAGCTTCTATTTCTACACTACCCTGCCCGAAGCCTCGGCGCTTTTCGACGGCCGTGCCCGCGGTTCCGTCACCATGCAGGACAACGAGGGGCGGGTCTTCGCCTGGCGTGGCGAAACCTTCGGCATGGTCAGCGCCGACAAGATCGCCCCGGTGCTGAAGGACGCCGTGGTGGCGACCGAGGACAAGCGCTTCTTCCGGCATTTCGGCGTCAGCCCGCGCGGCATCGCCTCGGCCATCAAGATCAACCTGGCCGCCGGCCGCGGTCCGCTGGAAGGCAACGGCGGCTCGACCATCACCCAGCAGGTGGCCAAGCTTCTGTGCCTGGGCGAGACCTTCGACCCGATCCGCTGGAAGTCCGAAGCCGAGTTCGAGGCCGAATGCCGCAAGTCCTCGATCTGGCGCAAGGTCAAGGAAGTCCCCTACGCCATCGCCATGGAGGCGAAATACTCCAAGGAGGACATCCTCAACATCTACATGAACCGCTCGTATCTGGGCGCCGGGGCGCGCGGCTTCGAGGCGGCGGCGCAACGCTATTTCGGCAAGTCCGCGGCCGAGGTGAACGCCTCGGAGGCGGCGATGCTGGCCGGGCTCCTGAAGGCGCCCAGCTATTTCGCCCCGACCTCGAACCTGCAGCGGGCACAGGACCGGGCCTCGGTGATCCTGGGGCTGATGCACGAACAGGGCTTCCTGGACGAGGCGCAATATGCCGATGCCAAGGCGCATCCCGCCGTGCTGTCCAAGGCGGCGGCAGCGCGGGCGGGCGGCTATTTCGCCGATTGGGTGATGGAATCCGGCCCCGGCTTCCTGACCAGCGAGACGACCGAGGACGTGACCATCAAGACCACCTTCGACCAGCGCGTGCAGCGCGCGGCCGAACGGGCGCTGAAGCGCGTCTTCGACGAAAAGGTCGCCAAGGGCTCGAAGGCGCAGGCCGCGGTGGTGGTCATGTCGCCGGACGGCGCGGTGCGGGCGATGATCGGCGGGCGCGACAACACCGTCTCGGGCACCTTCAACCGCGCCACCCAGGCCAAGCGGCAGACCGGATCCAGCTTCAAGCCCTTCGTCTTCGCCGCGGCGCTGGACCAGGGCTATGGCCCGAACGACATGGTGCTGGACGCGCCCCTGACGATCAACGTGCGCGGCTCGGGGCCCTGGTCGCCGCAGAACTACACCCGCCGCTATTCGGGCGAGGTGACGCTGACCCGGGCGCTGGCGCAATCGCTGAACACCGCCACCATCCGCCTGCAGGAGATCGCCGGCCGCGACGCGGTGCGCCGGGTGGCGCGCGATTTCGGCGTCTCGGATGAACTGGCCAAGGGGCCCTCGCTGGGGCTGGGCGTGTCCGATTCGACGCTGCTGAACATGACCGCCGCCTATGCCGGCATCCGCAACGGCGGCACCGCCGTGAACCCCTATGGCCTGATCGAGCTGCGCATCAAGGGCGACGACCAGGCGCTGATCGGCCAGGCCGGCGGCATGGGCCAGCGGGTGATCTCGCAAAAGGCGGCGGGCGAGCTGATCGGCATGATGCAGCAGGTGGTCGAGCGCGGCACCGGCACCCGCGCCCGGCTGAACGGCCGCCCGGCCGCCGGCAAGACTGGCACCACCTCGAGCTATCGCGACGCCTGGTTCATCGGCTTCACCGGGCAATATGTGACCGGGGTCTGGATGGGCTATGACGACAACAAGCCGCTGAAGGGCGTGACCGGCGGCGGCCTGCCGGCCGAGATCTGGCAGGCGGTGATGACCGAGATCCACGACGGCCTGCCGGTCGAACCCCTGGGCAATTTCGTCTTCGACCCGAACAGCGCCGTGCCGCAGGTGGTCAGCTCGGACGAGAGCGGCGCCGGCGATCCGCTGGCCGCCGCGCTGTCCGAGGCACTCGGCCAGCCCTCGCCGCAGGGTCAGGCACAGCCGTCGCCCGACCAGGGGCAGTCTCCGGCCGCGGCCGGGCGGGTGCTGCCCGATCCGGGCGTGCAGAGCCCCGGCGGCCCCCCGACCTTCCCGGCCGAGACCGTGACCAGCGGCCCCGAGGCCGAGATGCCCGCCGAGGGCCTGCCGCCCGACGATCCGCTGACCCAGGCCCTGCGCGGCATCGACGGGGTCTATCAGCAATAAGGAAAAGGCCGGGGCCGGCCTTTTTGCCTCACCGGCGCGGTCGGTGCGGGCTGCACCGTTGCGGTGGGTATTTGAAGAGCAAAGAAGCGGCTTGCGCGGCGCCCGGTTCAGCCCGCCTGTTGCAGGTCGGCGGTCAGCCCGGCCAGGTCGCCCTTGCGCCTTGCCAGCATCGCGCCGATCTCGGCCCGTTCCGAGGCGAGCATGTTCACCCCCTCAATGATGATGTTGAAATAGCGGCTTTTCCCGGACTTGTCCGAGACATGCCATTCCACCTCCATCGGGCTGCGGCCCTTGAGATAGGCGACCGAGGTCACCGCGTAGAAGGACTTGACCGGCCTGGCGCCCGTCACCTCGATCCTGGAGCCGATGAACTCGCGGAAGCGCTTGCCGTATTTGCGGCCGATATAGCCCTGGAACGCCTGCCGGTAGGCGGCGAATTCGGCGGCGCCGGCCTGCCGCGCCGCCGGGCCTAAGGCCGAGCGCGCGATGATCTCCACATCCGCATAGCGCGCGAAGATTGCCTCGAAGGCCTTGTACATCTGCGCCGGCGGCTGGCCGGAATTGATCACCGCATAGACCTCGTCCAGCGAGGCCTGGATCAACGCCCGCGCCTCCTCCGTGTCCAGCGCCCAAGCCGGGGCAGCGGCCACCGCCAGGCCGCCGGAGAGCAGGCCCCCGGTCATCAGGCCCAGGAATCCGCGGCGGGTCTCATTCGGCATAAGGGTCAATGTGCTCTCCTTCCTCGCCCAGTTCGTGGCGGCGATGCTGCAACCAGATCAGCCGCGTCTGGGCATAACTATCGGCGCTTTCGTGCAGGATGCTATCGACGGAATCGCCGAAACGCCCCCGCTCACCGGCTTTTGAGACGACGCGCGCGCCCATGCCGATCAGATACTGGTCGCGGTTGAGCCAGCCCCGCATCGGGTCGATCACGATGTCGACCACCCGCCCCGCCGCATCACGGGTCGTCGAGGGGCCGATCAGCGGCAGTTCCAGATAGGCGCCCTCGCCCACGCCCCAGGCAGCCAGGGTCTGGCCGAAATCGGTGTCCTCCTCGGGCAGGGCGAAATCCTTGCCGGCGGGGTCGAGGAAACCCGCCAGGCCCAGGGTCGAGTTCACCAGGAAGCGGAAGGTCGTGCGCACCGCCGGCGCCGGCTTGCCCTGCAGCAGGTGGTTCACCGCCTTGCCGGGCAGCGCCAGGTTCGAGCCGAAATTCCCCACGGCTTCGGTGACTTGCCCGCCATCGCCGCCCGAGGCGCCGCGGCTGATCGGCCTGACCATATGCGTGTCCACGCCCTTGTTGAAGGCATGGACCCTGCGGTTCATCGGTTCCAGCGGGTCGGCGATCTGTCCCGGCTGACGGGCGGCGGCGCAGGCGGCCATGGCCAGCGTCGCGGCAAGAAGGATCCAGCGGCTCAATATTTTGCTAACCTTCCGTTGCTAATCCTGATTTTTCACGCCGAATCCCGCGCATCGGGAATACGATCTGTTCTGCTGCGTAGAGTTGGGATAAGCGCTGCAACAACGCCGGGCAAGCCCGGCCGGACGATGAGGAAAGGAACCGGCATGGCTTCGCCGCCGATGCGACATGACGGCCGAAAAGAACTCGCATCCGCACGCGGCCGGGCATGGCAGCTCTACGCCTTCGTCGGGGTTTTCTCGTTCGCGGTGAACATGCTGATGCTGACCGGGCCGCTGTTCATGATGCAGGTCTATGACCGCGTGCTGGCCAGCCGCTCGGTCGAGACGCTGACGGCGCTGTTCCTGCTGGTGGTGTTCCTGTTCGCGCTGATGGGCGTGCTGGACCTGGCGCGCAACCGCATCATGGCCCGCGTCGCCGCCCGCTTCCAGGAACGGATGGAGGGGCGGGTCTTCACCGCCGGGCTGCAGGACGGCCAGGCGGCGGGTTCGGACCTGGCGGTGCGCGGCGGGATGCGCGACCTCGAGGCGGTGCAGCGGCTGATCGGTTCGCCGGTGCTGATGGCGATCTTCGACCTGCCCTGGGCGCCGTTCTTCCTGGCTGCGGTCTTCATCTTCCACCCGCTTCTGGGGGCGGTGGCGACAGCGGGCCTGCTGGTGCTGGTGATCGCCACGCTGCTGAACCAATGGCTCAGCCGCGATTCGCTGCAGCAGGCGGCCATCGCCGGCCAGTCGGCCGAACGCATGTCCGACCTCTATCGGGACGAGGGCGAGCTGATCGGCTCGCTCGGCATGCGGGCCGCGGCCTTCCACCGCTGGCAGGAGGCCCGCGACCGCGCGACCGAGGCGACGATGCGCGGCAATGACCGCGCCACCAGCTTCACGGTGTTTTCCCGCACCTTCCGGCTGTTCCTGCAAAGCGCCCTGCTGGCCGCCGGCGCCTGGCTGGTGCTGCGGCAGGAGGTGACGCCGGGCGCCATGATCGCCTCGTCGATCCTGATGGGCCGGGCGCTGGCCCCGATCGAGCAGGTGGTCGGCGGCTGGGCCATCGTCCAGCGCGCGCAGGACGGCTGGAAGCGCCTGTCGGACCTGCTGTCGCGCCGGCCGCCGCAGGCCGCGCGCACCCCCCTGCCCCGCCCGGACGCCCAGCTCGAGGTGCGCAACCTGACCGTCGTGCCGCCGGGCCAGGGCGTCGCCACGCTGCGCGGGGTCAGCTTCGACCTCAATCCCGGCCAGGCGCTGGGGGTGATCGGCCCCTCGGGCGCCGGCAAGACCACGCTGGCGCGGGCGCTGATCAGCGCCTGGCCGATCGCCGGCGGCTCGATCCGGCTGGCGGGGGCGACGCTGGATCAATACGACCCGGACGTGCTGGGCGGGCTGATCGGCTACCTGCCGCAGCAGGTCACCCTGTTCGACGGCACCATCGCCGAGAACATCGCCCGACTCTCGCCCGAACCCGATCCGCAGCGCGTCGTCGCCGCTGCCAGCGCGGCAGCCGCGCATCGCATGATCCTGGACCTGCCGCAGGGCTACGACACGCCCGTCACCCAGACCGGCGGCCGGCTGTCGGGCGGGCAGATCCAGCGCATCGGCCTGGCGCGGGCGCTTTATGCCGACCCGGCGATCTTCGTGCTGGACGAGCCGAACTCGAATCTCGACAACGAGGGCTCGACGGCGCTGAACATCGCCATCCGCAACATCAAGGCGCGCGGCGGCGCCGTCATCATCATGGCGCATCGCCCGGCAGCGATCACCGAATGCGAGATGCTGCTGGTGCTCGACCAGGGCATGCGCCGCGCCTTCGGCCCGCGCGACGAGGTGCTGAAATCGCTGGTCAAGAATGCCGACCAGATCGTCCGTTCGCAGGGCCATGGCGGAGGCGTCACATGAGCGATCCAGGCAATGTCGGCCGCGCGCCGGTCGAAAAACTGTCAGCGACGCCCAGCGAAGCCGCCGGGCCGTTGCCGCATTTCCGCGCCCGCCGCGCCGAACTGCCGCATCCGTCGCCGCCCGCCGCGCCCAAGCGTCCGGAATGGTCGGCCCGCGGCTCGGTGCTGCTGGGCATTCTGGCGCTGCTGGTGATGTTCGGTGGCTTCGGGCTCTGGGCCTGGACCGCGCGCATCGCCGGGGCGGTGGTCGCCCCCGGCCAGGTCGAGGTCGAGCAGCGCCGCCAGGTCGTCCAGCACCCCGATGGCGGCGTGGTCGCCGAGATCCTGACCCATGACGGCCAGGCGGTGACGGCCGGCCAGCCGCTGCTGCGGCTGGACGGCGCGCTGCTGGACACCGAACTGGCCATCGTCGAGGGCCAGTATTTCGAGATCCTGGCCCGGCGTGGCCGGCTCGAGGCGGAGCGCGCCGACCGCAAGGACATCGCCTTCCCGCAGGAGCTGCTTGCCGCCGCGGCGACCCGGCCCGAGCTGCAGGCGCTGATGGAAGGGCAGGAAAGCCTGTTCCGCGCCCGGCTCGACACGCTGGAGCAGTCGCTGGGCCAGCTCGCGAAGCAATCCGAACAGGTGCAGTCGCAGATCGGCGGCATCGATGCGCAAAGCGACGCCTTGCAGAAGCAGCGCGACTTCATCGCCCAGGAACTGCGCGACCAGCGCTCGCTGCTGGAAAAGGGCCTGGCGCAGGCGCCGCGGGTGCTGGCCCTGGAACGCGAGGCGGCGCGGCTGGACGGGCTTCTCGGCGAAACCACCGCCACCCGCGCCCGCGCGGTGACGCAGCTGGCCGAGATCGACCTGTCGCGGCTGGAAAAGACCGCCACCCGCCGCGAGGCCGCCGAGACCGAGCTGCGCGACCTCGGCTATCGCGAGCTGGAACTGGCCGAGCGCCGCCGCGCCCTGACCGAGCAGATAACCCGGCTGGAGATCCGCGCCCCGGTCTCGGGCGTGGTGCAGGAACTGCAGGTGACCACGCCGCGCGCCGTCATCCGCGCGGCCGACCCGATCCTGTACATCATCCCGCAGGACCGGCCACTGGTCGTCGCCGCCCGCATCGCCACCATCAACATCGACGAGGTGCATCCGGGCCAGCAGGTGGTGCTGCGCTTCTCGTCCTTCTCGTCGCGCACCACGCCCGAGATCGACGGCGTGCTGAGCCGGGTCTCGCCCGACACGCTGGTCGACCAGGCCACGCATGTCCCCTATTACCGCGCCGAGGTGACGATCCCGCCCGAGCAGGTCGAGAAGCTGAAGGGGCTGGAACTGGTGCCGGGGATGCCGGTCGAGGTCTATGTCCAGACCGGCGAGCGCAGCCCCCTGGCCTATCTGGTCAAGCCGCTGAGCGACTATTTCACCCGCGCCTTCCGCGAGAACTGAACGCCGGGGCCTGCAGCGTCCGCGGCCAGGCCCCGCTTCTTTCTTGCCCAATATCCCGGAGGAGCCGCACAGCGGCGGGGCAGAGCCCCCTTGCAGCCATGCCGCCGATGCGCGCGCCCCGAAGCGAACCGCCGGCCGCCCCTTGCGACCGGCCGCCACCGCGCCGCCGGGCCGGGGAACGCGCACGCCCGCGAATTCGTGGCACGCCCCAGCGCCGAGATGCGACCGCCCTCTCAGACCCCCAGGCACCAGCGCATGATCGCCTTCTGCGCATGCAGCCGGTTCTCGGCCTCGTCGAAGATGACCGAGTTCGGGCCGTCCATCACCGCGCTGGTCACCTCGTCGTCGCGATGCGCCGGCAGGCAATGCATGAACAGCGCATCCGGCTTGGCCCGCGCCATCAGCGCCTCGTTCACCTGATAGCCGCGCAGCTGGTTGTGGCGCCGCTCACGCGCCGATTGCGGGTCGTGCATCGACACCCAGGTATCGGTCACCACCAGGTCGGCGCCCTCGACCGCCCTGGCCGGGTCGCGCTCGATCTGCACCTGCACGCCCTGGGCGCGGGCGAATTCCACCGCCTCGCGTTCGGGGTCCAGCGTGGGCGGGCCGGTGAAGGTGAAGTCATAGCCGAACTGCCCGGCGGCATGGATCATCGAGCAGCAGACATTGTTGCCGTCGCCCGACCAGACCACCTTCCTGCCGGCGATGGGGCCGCGATGCTCCTCGAAGGTCATCACATCCGCCATGATCTGGCAGGGATGGGTGCGGTTGGTCAGGCCGTTGATCACCGGAACCGTGGCGTATTCGGCCATTTCCTGCAGCGTCGCCTCCTCGAAGGTGCGGATCATGATCAGGTCGACATAGCGCGACAGCACCCGGGCGGTGTCGGCGATGGTCTCGCCATGGCCCAGCTGCATCTCCTTGCCGGACAGCACCATGGTCTGCCCGCCCATCTGCCGCACCCCCAGGTCGAAGCTGACCCGGGTCCGGGTCGAGGGCTTTTCGAAGATCAGCGCCACCATGCGGTTCTTCAGCGGCAGGTCGGCATCGGGCGCGCCCTTGGGCTGGCCGCTGCGCGCATCCTTCATCCGGCGCGCGGTGTCGATCATGCCGCGCAGGTCTGCCTTGTCGGTGGTGTGGATGTCGAGGAAACTGTTCATCTGTGACTGTCTTTCGGATTGATCCGGCAAGCAAGCCGCTTTGCCGAAGGGAGGTCAAGGCCCAAGGCCCGGTGTCGCGGCGGAATTCGACCCAGCCCTCATCGGTGGCGGGTCATGACGCGGGCCAGGGTCCCGTCCTCGGCTGGGCGCAGGTCCTCGCCGCGAAAGCCGGCCTTCCGATAGGCCCGGATCGCGCGCAGGTTGTCGGGCTCGGGGTCGATGACCAGCACCGCCGCCTCGGCCAGCAGCCGGTCGCCGAGGGCGCGCAGCCAGGCGCCGCCATAGCCGAAGCCCGCGGGGCCGGAAAAGCAGTCGATCGCCAGCGCGTCGGCCGGCAGGTCGGCGAAATGCGGCGCGCCCCAGTGATGCGCCGGGTAGATTTGCGCATAGGCGATGGGCGCGCCGCCCAGCAGCGCCAGCCATTGCCGCATGGCGGGCTCGTCCAGGTCCTCCTCGATCCCGGCCAGCTGCGCCTCGGCGCCGCGCCACCAGCGCGCCACCTCGGGCAGGCGCAGCCAATCCGCCAGCATGGGCAGATCGGCGCGCGTCACCGGCCGAAAGCCGAACCTATCCATCCAGTCTGCCGGCCGCCCGGTCGAGCCGCGCCACCGCCTCGGCGATCTCCTCATCCGAGATGGTCAGCGGCGGCAGCAGCCGCAGCGTGTCGTCGGCCGCCGCCACGGTCAGGATATGCTCGGCATAGCCGGCCTTGACCACCTCGCCCGGCGCCACCTTGCATTTCAGCCCCAGCATCAGCCCCTGCCCACGCACGAAGTCGAAGACATCGGGATGCGCCGCCACCAACCCCTCGAGCTTCTGGCGCAGCAAGGCCGCCTTGCGGTTCACCTCGGCCAGGAACTCGGGCGCGGCGATGATCTGCATGACCCTGGCGCCGACCGCGCAGGCCAGCGGATTGCCGCCATAGGTCGAGCCATGCGTGCCCGCCGCCATGCCGGCGGCTGCCTTTTCCGTCGCCAGCACCGCGCCCAGCGGGAAACCGCCGCCGATGCCCTTGGCGATCAACATGATGTCGGGGGTGATCCCGGCATATTCATGCGCGAACAGCTTGCCGGTCCGGCCCATGCCCGACTGTACCTCGTCCAGGACCAGCAGCGCGCCGGTCCGGTCGCAAAGCTCGCGGATTAGCCGCAGGTCGGCATCGGGCAGCGGACGGATGCCGCCCTCGCCCTGCACCGGCTCAAGCATGACGGCGGCGGTGCGATCGGTGATCGCCGCCTTCAGCGCCTCCATGTCGCCCCAGGGCAGCTGGCGGAAGCCGGGCATCAGCGGGCCGAAGCCCTTGACCATCTTTTCCGAGCCCGCAGCCGCGATGGCGCCGGTCGAGCGGCCGTGGAAGGCGCCCTCGAAGGTCAGGATCTCGTAGCGGTCGGGATCGCCCGCCTCGTGCCAGTATTTGCGCACCATCTTGATCGCCAGCTCCGCGGCCTCGGTGCCGGAATTGGTGATGAAGGCGGTGTCGGCGAAGGTATGCTCGACCAGCAGATCCGCCAGCTTCTCCTGCTCGGGGATCTGGTAGAGGTTCGAGACATGCCAGATCCGGTTCGCCTGTTCGGTCAGCGTGGCGACCAGATCGGGGTTGGCATGGCCGAGCGCGTTCACCGCGATGCCGGCGCCCAGGTCCAGGTATCGCGTCCCGTCCGTCGCGATGGCCCAGGAGCCCTCGCCCCGCTCGAAGGCGATGGGGGCCCGGTTATAGGTCGGCAAGACATGCGAAATCATGGAGTTACCCTCTCTGGGAACGGCCGCGCGGCGGCACCATGGCTGACGGAAAGACGGGAAGGCAGGCGGGATCGGTCGTTGACGGCGTCAACGTCGGGGACGGGCGATATGGGCGGTCCGAACGATCATGCCCCGCCGCATAGCGCGGAAGCGCGCCTCGTGCAACGGTCAAATCGGCGGCCATTTCAAGGTTTCATCCGATAGCCGGTGGCCAGCCAGCGCCAGGCAGTGAACAGGACCAGCGCCACGGTCAGGGTGCAGACCGCCAGCCCACGCAGCGCCGGCGCGTCGGACACCCCGGCGATGCCGTAGCGGGCGCCGTCGATCAGGTAGAAAATCGGGTTCCAATGCGCCAGCGCCCGGAACGGCCCGGGCAGCGCCTCGACGGAATAGAAGGTGCCCGACAGGAAGGACAGCGGCGTCACGATGAAATTGGTGATCACCGCCATCTGGTCGAATTTCTGCGCCACGATCCCGGCCAGCAGCCCCAGCCCGCCCATCAGAAGCGCCCCCAGCACCACGAAACCCAGCGCCCAGACCGGATGCGCCACCCCCTGCCCGATCGCCAGCGCCATGCCGGCGGCGATGGCGGCGGCGACGATCAGCGCCCGCGTCACCGCACCGATCAGATAGCCGGCCAGGATCTCGCCCGCCGACAGCGGCGGCATCAGCGTATCGACGATATTGCCCTGCATCTTGGCCGAGATGATGCTGGAGGAGGTGTTGGCGAAGGCGTTCTGGATCACCGTCATCATCAGGATGCCCGGCCCCAGGAAGGCCAGGTAGGGTAGGCCCATCACCTCGCCCCGGTTGCGCCCCAGCGCCAGGGCGAAGACGATCACGAACAGCGCCGAGGTCATCAGCGGCGCGAAGATGGTCTGCTGCCAGACCGACATGAAGCGCATGATCTCGCGCCGGCTGAGCGTATAGAGGCCCAGCCAGTTCATCCGGCCAAAGCGGCGCACGCCCATCTGGCGGAATCCGGGGCTGGTCGGGGTCGGTCGCATCGGCGCTCCTTGAATTTGCGGGCTCGGACGGGTAAATCTGGCTATCCCCGGATTTAAGCCCGGGTCGAGCGGAATTGAAGCCACGAACACGAAGGCACCGGGACCAAGCCGGTGCAGGAAAGGCAAGACATGTCCTGGACCGACGAGCGCGTCGAGACGCTGAAACGCATGTGGGCCGAGGGCCAGTCGGCCAGCCAGATCGCCAAGGAGCTGGGCGGCGTGACCCGCAACGCGGTGATCGGCAAGGTTCACCGCCTTGGCCTGTCGAATCGCGGCGAGGAGGGCGAGGCCGCACCCGCCGCCGCACCCGTCGCAGAAGCCCGACCCGCGGCCGCACCGGCGCCCGAGCCGAAACCGGCCGCGGCCG
>NZ_JAEHFP010000064.1 GCF_016446475.1 Paracoccus binzhouensis
CCGCACCGCCTGGGCCGCCCGGCGCGAGGCGCGCGCGGCGCTGGAGCGGGCCGAGGCGGCGCTGGCCGCCGCGAAGGGCGAGGAGGAATTCCTGCGCCATGCCGTGACCGAGCTGGACAAGCTCGACCCGCAACCCGGCGAGGAGGCCGAGCTGGACACCCGCCGCCGCGCCATGCAGGGCGCCGAGCGCATCCGCGAGGACGTGGCGCGGGCCTTGCAGGCTTTGGGTCCCGAGGGGGCCGAGGGCGCGATGCTGGATGCGGTGCGCTGGCTCGACGGCGCCGCCGAGCGCGCCGAGGGCCGGCTGGAGGCCCCGGCCGCGGCGCTGCAGCGGGCGCTGATCGAGCTGGGCGAGGCGGTCTCGGGCGTCGAGGCGGCGCTGGAGGCGATGGATTTCGACCCGCGCGACCTGGAAGCGACCGAGGAGCGGCTGTTTGCCCTGCGGGCGCTGGCGCGCAAGCATGACGTGCTGGCCGACGACCTGGCGGGGCTGGCCGACGCGCTGCGGGCACGGCTTGGCCGCATCGACGCGGGCGAGGACGACTTGGCGCGGCTGCGCGCGGCGGTGGCGGCGGCCGATGCCGCCTATGACGCGGCGGCACAGGCCCTGTCGCAACAGCGCGCCGCGGCCGCCAAGCGGCTCGATGCCGCGATGGCGGCCGAGCTCGCGCCGCTGAAGATGGAGCGCGCGGTCTTCGAGACCCGACTTTCTGCAGCCGAGCCCGGACCCGAGGGCCGCGACGCGGTGGCCTTCACCGTCGCCACCAATCCCGGCGCCCCGGCGGGCCCCCTGGACCGCATCGCCTCGGGCGGCGAGCTGTCGCGCTTCCTGCTGGCGCTCAAGGTCTGCCTGGCACGCGGCAACGACGCGCTGGTGCTGATCTTCGACGAGATCGACCGCGGCGTCGGCGGCGCCACCGCCGATGCGGTAGGCCGGCGCCTGGCGCGGCTGGCCGAGGGCGCGCAGGTGCTGGTCGTCACCCACAGCCCGCAGGTGGCGGCGCTTGGCGGTCATCATTTCCGGGTGGCGAAATCGGTCGAGGACGGCATGACCACCTCGCGCGTGGCCGCCCTGACCGCCAGCCAGCGCATCGAGGAGATCGCCCGCATGCTCTCGGGCGAGGAGATCACCCCCGCCGCCAAGGAAGCGGCGCGGGCCTTGCTGCAGGGCTAGTCCATGATCCGGTCCACCTGCCGGATGATCGACAGGATCTGCGCGTTTTCGGGATCATAGCGGATCAGCTTGCCGTCCACGATGCCGTAGAGGCTGCCCGCGGGCGGCCGGCTCATGCCATAGAGTCCGGGGCGGGTGACCCGGTGCAGTCGCGCCTTGTCCAGCCGCTCGCCGACCCGCGGCGGGGCCGGCTTGCCGCCTTCCGCCTGCAGTGCCGGCTCGGCCAGCGCATCGACCGCGCGCCCCACCTGCTCGGCCAGGGCGACCGAGGCGAGGATGGCGGCCATGCCGGCCGCGGCGAACAGGTGCTGGCGCTTGCGAAACATGGCTGTCAGCCTGGCACAGAAAGCTTGATCGAGGGTTAAACGCCGCAAACCCCCGATCGGCTCCCTCACAAGGGCGAGAAATCAGCCCTGGCGATGCCGTTTTTCGAATCTGGGCAGCATGGCCGAGAAGTCGCGGCCCTTTCCGTCCTCGTCCTCGACGAAGCGGGCATAGAGCGCCGCGGCCAGCTCGCCCATCGGCGTGTCGGCATCGACCGCCCCGGCCGCCTGCTGGGACAGCCGCAGGTCTTTCAGCATCAGCTCGGCGGCGAAGCCCGGCTTGTAGCCGTTGTCGGCGGGTGATTGCGGGCCGACGCCCGGGGCCGGGCAATAGGCGTTCATCGACCAGCTGTAGCCCGAGGAGGTCGAGACCACGTCGAACATCTTCTGCCGGTCCAGCCCCAGCTTGTCGGCTAGGGCGAAGGCCTCGCAGGTGGCGATCATGGTCACGCCCAGGATCATGTTGTTGCAGATCTTCGCCGCCTGGCCGGCGCCCGATTCGCCGCAATGCACCGCCTTCTGGCCCATGATGTCGAAGAGCGGCTTCACCTTCTCGAAGGCATCGGCCGAGCCGCCGACCATGAAGGTCAGCGTGCCGGCAGTGGCGCCGCCGACCCCGCCCGAGACCGGGGCGTCCAGCGCGCCCAGGCCTGCCGCCTGCGCCTGCGCGGCGACGGCGCGGGCGCTTTCCACGTCCACCGTCGAGCAGTCGCAGAACACCGCGCCGGCAGTCATGGAGGGCACGATCTCATCCGCGACCGCGCGCAGGATGGCGCCGTTCGGCAGCATGGTGATGACGACCTCGGCCCCCGCGGCCGCCTCGGCGGCGCTGGCGGCCCTGGCGACGCCCTCGGGCATCGGCGCGGCCAGGTCGAAGCCCGCGACCGCGTGGCCCGCCCTGGCCAGATTGGCCGCCATCGGGCCGCCCATGTTGCCCAAGCCGATGAATCCGATCTTCATGTCCGGTCCTCCTATTCGATTTCGTCCTCGCCCAGCGGCGCCAGCATCGCCGCGACATGCGCCGGGCTGGCATCGGCGGACCATTGCGGATTGCGGTCCTTGTCGATGATCTGCGCCCGCACCCCTTCCAGGAAATCGCTTTCCGCCGCGGCGCGGGCGGTGAAGCGCAGCTCGCGCGCCAGGCTGTCGCGCAGGGTCGCATCGCTGCGCGCCGCGCGCACCAGCGCCAGCGTCGCCGCCATCGACAGGGGCGAGTTGCGGCGCAGGGGCTTCAGCGCCGCCTCGTCGCCCGCCGCCTCCAGCGCGGCCATGATCTCGGCCACGGTCTGCCCGCCGAATGCCGAAAGGTCGCGGCCCTCCAGCGGCGCCTCGGGGCGGGGGCGGGGCGCGATCGCCGCCACGTCGCCGGTCTCGGCCAGCCGCTCGATCAATGCCGGCCATTCCGCCTCGGGGATATAGCTGTCGGCGAAGCCGGTGAAGATCGCGTCGCCGGCGCCGATGCGCGCCCCGGTCAGGCCCAGGTATTCGCCGCAGCGGCCCGGCGCATGGCCCAGCAGCCAGCTGCCGCCCACATCCGGGATCAGGCCGATGCCGGTCTCGGGCATGGCGATCTGGGTCGTGTCGCCGACGATGCGGTGGCTGGCATGGCCGCCGACGCCGACGCCGCCGCCCATGACGAAGCCCTGCATGAAGGCGACGATGGGCTTGGGATAGTCCTTGATCCGGGCGTTCATGCGGTATTCGTCGCGGAAGAACTCGCGCCCGACCCGGTGATCGCCCGCCAGCCCGGCGCGATAGACCGCGGCGATGTCGCCGCCCGAGCAGAAGGCGCGCTCGCCCTCGGCGTCGATGACGACCAGCGCCACCTCGGGGTCGTCCTGCCATTCGCGCAAGGCGGCGTCGATGGCCAGCGCCATATCGTGGCTCAGCGCGTTCAGCGCCTGCGGGCGGTTGAAGGTCAGCCGCCCGGCGCGGCGGTCCTTGCGGATGATCATATCGGCCATTCAGTCACGCTCCGCCAGCAGGGCGCGGCCGACGATCAGCCGCATGATTTCATTGGTGCCTTCCAGGATCTGGTGCACGCGCAGGTCGCGCACGATCTTCTCGATCCCGTAATCGGCGAGATAGCCGTAACCGCCATGCAGCTGCAGGCACTGGTTCGCGACCTCGAAGGCGCGGTCGGTCACATGCAGCTTGGCCATGGCGCAGAACTTGGTCGCGTCGCGCTCGCCCCGGTCCAGCTTCCAGGCCGCTTGGCGCAGGAAGATGCGCGCGGATTGCAGCGCCGTCTCCATCTCGGCCAAACGGAATTGCAGCGCCTGGAACTGGTCCAGCGTCTGGCCGAAGGCGCGGCGCTCGCCCATGTAGCGCAGGGTCGCGTCCAGCGCCGCCTGCGCGCCACCCAGGGCGCCGGCCGAGATATTCAGCCGCCCGCCGTCCAGGCCCGCCATGGCATAGGCAAAGCCGCGGCCTTCCTCGCCGATCAGGTTCTCTTCGGGGATGATGCAATCGTCGAACTGCACCTGAGCGGTCGGCTGCGCCTTCCAGCCCATCTTGTGTTCGAGCGCGCCGAAGCTCAGGCCCGGGGTGCCGGCCTCGACCACCATGGTCGAGATGCCGCGCGGCCCGTCCTGGCCGGTGCGGACCATGACCAGGTAGCAATCCGAATAGCTGCCGCCCGAGATGAAGGCCTTGGTGCCGTTCAGCTTCCAGCCGCCCTCGACCCGCTCGGCCCGGGTGCGCAGCGCCGCGGCGTCCGAGCCCGAGCCCGGCTCGGTCAGGCAATAGGAGAACACCTTTTCCATGCTGCACAGGCCGGGCAGCCAGCGTGCCCTGTTCTCGGGCGTGCCGAACTTGTCGATCATGCCGCCGCACATGTTGTGGATCGACAGGAACGAACCGACCGAGGGGCAGGCCATGGCCAGCGCCTCGAAAACCAGCGTGGCGTCCAGCCGCGAAAGCCCGGTGCCACCGTGATCCTCGCCGACATAGACGCCGCCGAAGCCCAGCTCGGCGGCCTTGTGCCACAGGTCGCGCGGGATGGTGCCCGCCTCTTCCCAGGCGCGGGCATGGGGTGCGATCTCCGCCGTCCCGAAATCCCGGGCCAGATCGCATATCGCCTGCTGCTCTTCGCTCAGCGCGAAATCCATGCTCTCCCCCTCATGTCTTTCGTGATGATGTCTTGCCGGTCTTGGCCGGGAAATGTTGCGCCAGTTTTTCAGGCTTGCGCGGAAAAGGGCGGGGGCGCCCGCCGCCCCCGCCCGAAGTCTGTCAGTCCATGGCCTTGAAGTTCAGCGCCACGCCGTCCTTGATGCCCGAGAACCAGCGGGCGGTGACGGTCTTGGTCTTGGTGTAGAAGCGGAAGGCGTCCGGGCCATACTGGTTCAGGTCGCCGAAGGCCGATTTCTTCCAGCCGCCGAAGGTGTAATAGCTCAGCGGCACCGGGATCGGGAAGTTGATGCCGACCATGCCCACGTTCACCCGGCTGGCGAAGTCGCGCGCCGTGTCGCCGTCGGCAGTATAGATCGCCGTGCCGTTGCCGTAGTCGTTCTCCATGACCAGGTTCAGCGCCTCCTCGTAGCTTTGCGCCCGCACGGTCGAGAGCACCGGGCCGAAGATCTCTTCCTTGTAGATCTCCATGTCGCGGGTGACGTTGTCGAAGAGCGACGGGCCGCAGAAGAAGCCGTTCTCATAGCCCTGGATCTTCAGCCCGCGGCCGTCCACGACCAGCTTGGCGCCCTGTTCCACGCCGGAATCGATCAGGCGGTTGATGCGCTCCTGCGCGGCCTTGGTGATGACCGGGCCGAAATCCACGTCCTCGCCGGCGGTATAGGGGCCGACCTTCAGCTTCTCGATCTTGGGGATCAGCCGCTCGATCAGCGCGTCGGCGGTCTTGTCGCCCACCGGCACCGCGACCGAGATCGCCATGCAGCGTTCGCCCGCCGCGCCGAAGCCGGCGCCGACCAGCGCGTCCGCCGCCTTGTCCAGGTCGGCATCGGGCATGATCAGCATGTGGTTCTTGGCGCCGCCGAAGCATTGCGCGCGCTTGCCGTTGGTCGCGGCGCGGCCATAGATATATTGCGCGATCGGGGTCGAGCCCACGAAGCCCACCGCCTGCACGGTCGGATGGTCGAGGATCGCGTCCACGATCTCCTTGTCGCCGTTGACGACCTGCAGCACGCCGTCGGGCAGCCCGGCCTGCTGCGCGAGCTTCGCCAGCATGATCGAGGTCGAGGGCACGCGCTCGGACGGTTTCAGGATCATTGCGTTGCCCGAGGCCAGCGCCGGGCCCATCTTCCACAGCGGGATCATCGCCGGGAAGTTGAAGGGGGTGATGCCCGCGACCACGCCCAGCGGCTGGCGCATCGAGTAAAGGTCGATACCGGGGCCGCCATTGTCGGTGAACTCGCCTTTCAGCAGCGCCGGCGCGCCCATGCAGACCTCGATCACTTCAAGGCCGCGCTGTACGTCGCCGCGGGCGTCGGGCAGGGTCTTGCCGTGTTCGCGCGAGACCAGCTCGGCCAGCGCCTCCATGTTGTCCTGGATCAGCTGGCCGAATTTCATCATCACCCGGGCGCGGCGCTGCGGGTTGGTGGCGGCCCAGGCGACCTGCGCCTTCTCGGCGCTCTTCACGGCGGCGTCCAGCTCGGCCGGGGTGGCCAGCGGCAGCCGGGCGATCACCTCGCCGGTGGCGGGATTGTAGACGTCGCTGAAACGGCCCGAGGTGCCCTTGACCTCTTTGCCGTCGATCCAGTGGCTCAGTTCTTCCATGGGTGCCTCCCGAGGGTTTCGCATCTTCGGGCGGATCATAGACTTGCAGCATTGCCGGAAAAAGAGGAAGTCTGGCAAAAGGGTTTTGCATTTTTGCAAAGGTGAAGGGCATGGACTGGGACGATCTGCGCATCTTTCTGGCCGTGGCCCGCGCCGACAGCCTGTCGGGGGCGGGGCGGCGGTTGGGCATCGACGCCTCGACCGTCGGCCGGCGGGTGGCGCGGCTGGAAGGCGCGCTGGGGGCCAAGCTGTTCCTCAAGACGCCGCAGGGCTATGCGCTGGCCCCCGAGGGCGAGCGGCTGCTGCCCCATGCCGAGACGGTCGAGGCGGCGCTGAGCGGCGCCGAGGAGGCGCTGTCCGGCCCCGGCGACCTGACCGGGCAATTGCGCATCGGCGCCCCGGACGGCTGCGCGAACTACCTGCTGCCGCAGCTTTGCGCGCGGCTTTGCGAGGCGCATCCGCGGCTGGAGATCCAGATCGTCGCCCTGCCGCGGGTCTTCAACCTGTCCCGGCGCGAGGCGGATATGGCCATCGCCGTCTCGCAGCCGCAGGCCGGGCGGCTGGTGGTGCAGCGGCTGACCGACTATCAGCTGCACCTGGCCGCGCATGAGGATTACCTGCGCGCCCATCCGCCGATCCGCCGGCGCGAGGACCTGCGCGGCCATCGCATGATCGGCTATATCGCCGACATGATCTTCGACCGCGAGCTGGACTACCTGACCGAGACCGGGGCGGACTGGGCGCAGCTGACCTCGAATTCGGTCTCGGTGCAGATGCAGGCGATCCGGATGGGCGCCGGGCTGGGCATCGTGCACGATTTCGCCATCCCCTTCTGTCCCGGGGTGCGGCGGGTGCTGACCGACCAGGTCTCGCTGACCCGTAGCTTCTGGCTGATCCGCCATGCCGACGACCGCCGCTCGCAGCGGATGAACCGGCTGGCCGAGGCGCTGGCCCAGGGCATCCGTGCCGAGGTGGCGCGGCTGCAGGCGCTGGTCTCGCCCTGATCGCTGCACCGCAACAGCAGACTTGACGCAAGCGCGGGTTGAGGTGACGCTGAGGGCCAGAGGCAGCCTTCGCCAGCCCGATCCGAGGAGGAACAGATGCTCGTCAACCAGATCCTGTCCATGAAAGCCAGCGGCGAGATTTTCTCCATCGCCCCGGATGCCAGCGTGGCCGATGCCGCCAGGCTGCTTTCGGACAAGCGCATCGGGGCGGTCGTGGTGTCCGAGAATGGCAGGATCCCGCTGGGCATCCTGTCCGAGCGCGACATCGTGCGCGAGCTGGGCAAGCGCGGCGCTTCGGTCCTGGATCAGCCGATCTCGGAACTGATGACCCGCAAGCTGATGACCTGCGGCACCGGCGAGGACGCGCTGGCGATCCTGGACCGCATGACCCAGGGCCGCTTCCGCCACATGCCGGTGGTGAACGAGCAGGGCGAGATGGTCGGGCTGATCTCGATCGGCGACACGGTCTCGGCCCGGCTCAAGGAACTCGCCGCCGAGAAGGAGGCGCTGACCGGCATGATCATGGGGAACTGAGGGCTGGCGCCCGCCCGTCAGGCGGGCCCATGGCCTTGCATTTCCTTGCCGAACTTTGTTTGACTGCAGGAATTCGGCGAGGAGACGCACCCATCATGCGCATCGGGCTTTATCCAGGCACCTTCGATCCCATCACGCTGGGCCATCTCGACATCATCCAGCGGGCGCTGGAACTGGTGGACCGGCTGGTGATCGGTGTCGCCATCAACCGCGACAAGGGACCGCTTTTCGGGCTCGAGGACCGGGTTGCCATGGTGCGCGAGGAATGCGACCGCATCGTCGCCGCCCGTTCCAGCGGCGAGATCGTCGTCCACCCGTTCGAGAACCTGCTGATCGACTGCGCCCGCGACGTTGGCGCCACGGTGATCGTGCGCGGGCTGCGGGCGGTGGCGGATTTCGAATACGAATTCCAGATGGTCGGCATGAACCGGGCGCTGGATGCCAGCATCGAGACGGTGTTCCTGATGGCCGATGCGCGCCGCCAGGCCATCGCCTCGAAACTGGTCAAGGAGATCGCGCGGCTGGGCGGCGACGTGTCGAAATTCGTCTCGCCCGCGGTCAAGGACGCCTTGGTGGACCGCTTCGCGCGCTGAGGCTTTTTCTTTACCGTTCGCCTGCTAACCTTGCCCCGTTGACGGAGGAGCAGATGGCAGTGACCGATTCGGACCCGAAGCCCATTCCCACGCCGATCCCCGAGCCCGAGCGGCGGCCGCTGCCCGATCCGATGCCCGATCCCGGCCCGGACGAGATCCCGCTGCCCGATGTGATCGGCTTCGACGCCATCCCGGAAGTGTTGGCGGCGGGCTGGCGGGATTTCCGCCGCGCCCCGGCCTTCGGCCTGCTCTTCGCGGCCTTCTATGTCGCGGGCGGGCTGGTGCTGGCGGCGGTGACCACGGCGGCGGGGCGGGAATGGTGGCTGATGCCCTTCATCGTCGGCTTCCCGCTGATCGCACCCTTCGCCGCGGTCGGGCTTTACGAGGTCAGCCGGCGCATCGAAGCCGACCGGCCGCTGATCTGGCGCGAGGTGCTGGCGGTGGTGGTGGCGCAGAAGGACCGGCAGGTGCCCTCGATGGCCATGGTCATCCTGCTGTTGTTCATGTTCTGGGCCTTCGTCGCCCATACCATCTTCGCGCTGTTCATGGGCGTCTCGGCGCTGACCAACATCACCTCCTCGGCCGAGGCGCTGCTGCAGGGCCGCGGGTTGGTCATGCTGCTGACCGGCACGGCGGTGGGCGCCGGCTTCGCGGCGCTGCTGTTCGGCATCACCGTGGTCGGGCTGCCGCTGCTCCTGGACCGCGAGGTGGACCTGGTCTCGGCCATCATCGCCAGCTTTCAGGCGGTGGGGGCGAACCTGCCGGTGATGCTGGGCTGGGGGCTGGTGATCGCGGCGCTGCTGTTCGCCGCCATCCTGCCGCTGTTCCTGGGGCTGTTCATCGTGCTGCCGGTGCTGGGCCATGCCAGCTGGCACATGTATCGCCGGCTGATGCCGGATCCGGAGCCCGGATGAAAAGGGCCGGCACGAAAAAGGGCGGCGCTCCGGCCGCCCGTTCAGGCGTTTCGCCGGCCCGTTGCCGGATCACTTGGCCTCGGCGGTATCGGCGGTGGCGCGGGCGGCAGGCGGGGCCAGCTTCGGGGTCACGCCATTGGCCAGCGGATCTTCCTGGCGCTGCACCGAGCCCTCGAAATGCGCGCCGGATTCGATGGCGATGGTCTTGTGGATGATGTCGCCCTCGACCCGGGCGGTGGCGGTCAGGCGCACCTTCAGGCCGCGGACCCGGCCGACGACGCGGCCGTTCACCACCACCTCCTCGGCGACGATCTCGCCGCGGATGGTGGCGCTTTCGCCGACGACCAGCTGATGGGCGCGGATGTCGCCCTCGACCGTGCCCTCGACCTGGATGTCGCCCTGGGTCTGGATGTTGCCGGTGACGGTCAGGTCCGAGGACAGCACCGAAGGCGTGCTGCGCGGACGCGCCGCCGGGGCGGCGGCGGCGGGAATGTCGTAACTCGTGTCAAGGCCGCGCGCGGGCTCGGGCTCGGGGATCGGCTGGGTACGGGGGCCGGGTTCGGTCACACGGGTCTTAGAAAACATTCTGGGCTGCCTTGATGAAACTCATGGGGTTCACGGCACGGCCGTTCACGCGAACCTCGTAGTGAAGATGCGAGCCGGTCGATCTGCCGGTATTGCCCATATCACCGATCCGGCTGCCGCGCGATACCTTTTGGCCGACCTTCACGCGAATCTTGGACAGGTGGCCATAGCGGGTCTCGGTGCCCAGCTCGTGCTGGATCTTGATCAGGTTGCCATAGCCGCGCTGCCAGCCGGCGAAGATCACCTTGCCCTCGGCCGTAGCATAGACCGGGGTGCCGACCGGGGCGGCCATGTCGATGCCTTCGTGCATGCGGCCCCAGCGCCGGCCGAAGGGCGAGGTGTAGCGGAAGGCCGACTGCACCGGCATGGCCAGTGGCATCTTCTCGACGGCGATGCGGTAGCTGTTCATCTGATCCAGGGTGATCAGGATCTCGTTGGCCTTGGCCTCGCCCTGGCTGATCTCGGCATTGCCGCTCGAGGAATAGCCGACCGGGTTCAGCGGCCCGCCCTGGCCGGAATAGCCGCGGCGCACGGTCTGCAGGATGTCGTCGGGATTCATGCCGACGCTGCGGAACATGTCGTCCAGCGGCTTGACCGAAACCGAGACCGCGTCCTCGAGCTGGGCCAGGATCTCGTCGTTGCGGGCGACGATCTGGTCGCGCTCCAGCGTGACGGCCTCGGCCAGGCGGCGGGCGTCCTCGGCCTCCTGCACGGCATTGGCGCGGGCGGCGGCGGCCTGCTCCAGCTCTCCGGACAGGATGTCCAGCGCCGCCTGCAGCTCGGCGGTGCGCGCCGCCGGCCGGTCGCCGTCGCCATCCGCATCGGCCCGAGCCTGGTGCTGGGCCTCGACGGCCTCTTGCAGGCTGGCCTGCACGGCGCCCAGCCCGGTTTCCAGCTCGCGCCGCATGGCCTCGGATTCCAGCAGCTGGGACTGCATGCGCGAGACCTGGTCCAACGCTGCCGCGAAGCGGTTCTGCGCCGCCACCGCCTCGGCGGCGCGGCTGTCGCGCTCGGCCGAAAGATCGGTCAGCCGCGCCTCGAAAGCGTCCTGCGAGCGGCGGACCTGATCGCGCGACGACCCGGCGCTGACCGCGTCGATGACCAGGATCGAGCTGGCGATGATCGACCAGCCGAAAACCAGCGCGATGCCGCCCAGGGCGATCAGCTGAGTGGCCGGACGCAGCCGCAGGAAGCGAGTGGTCTTGTCCGACTTCAGGAAGAGGCGCTGCTCAGGCAGCCAGCGCTCGAGCACCGAATTCAGGCTATGGGTGATGCGCAATGTCCCGGGTCCATCTTGTTTTTGTCGGACCAGCCGAGCAGAGGCGGTCGTGACGCTGCGCATGGATAAATCCGACCTGTGCTCAAAGCGCAACATTGCTGAAATATATACAGGGCAAGTGGGCGGATTGATGCCGATAGCTGCAGCATCGCCGGGTGGATCTTTGCCGGCGGTCTCGGATCACGGTTTCTTCAACCTGTGATTGTTATTCTAGATTCTCTCGGCAAACCTTGGGAGTTGCGTGGAAAATACGTGGACCGAACCTGCGGAGCCGTCGGTGCGGCGCACGGGCTGCGCCGTTTCCTGCCGGGCGCCAAAAACTGCCTTCCAAACGGGCAGTGCCGGATTCGTCCCGCGGCCCGCCGCCCGGCGGGTGTGGCGAATCCGTCGCGCCCCTGGAACTTAACCGGGGCAAGGACGTTGCGGCCCCCTCAGGCGATCTCATAGGGCAGCGGCCCCGGCCGGTCGGCGGGGATGCGGATATGCCGGTCCACCGGCGGCACCGAGCGCTGGTGGCAGTTCGGCCGCGGACAGATCCGGCACGACACCCCGATGGGCTCGAACAGCTGCGGATTGCCCAGGTCCAGCCCGTCGGCATAGACCAGATCGCGGGCATGGCTGACCTCGCAGCCCAGGCCGATGGCGAAGCGCCGCACCGGCGCGCCGAAGGCGCCTGCGGGCTTCGACACGTCGCGCGCCAGCAGCAGGTAGCGCTTGCCGTCCGGCGTCTCGGCCAGCTGGCGCAGGAAGCGGCCCGGCGTCTCGAAGGCCTGGTGCACGTTCCACAGCGGGCAGGCGCCGCCGAAACGGGCGAATTGCATCCGCGTCGCCGAATGGCGCTTGGTGATGGTGCCGGCCTGATCGACGCGCACGAAAAAGAACGGCACCCCGCGGTCGCCGCCGCGCTGCATGGTGGACAGCCGATGCGCCACCTGCTCCAGCGAGGCGCCGAACAGATGCGCCAGCCGCTCCAGGTCGTGGCGCTCGACCCGCGCGGCCTCGAGGAAGCGGGCGTAGGGCATCATCGCCGCGCCGGCGAAATAGTTCGCCAGCCCCAGCCGGGCGATGTCGCGGGCCGAGGCGCTGCGGAACCGCGCCAGTTCCAGCGTCGCTTCCAAGAGGTCGCCGCGGGTTTCCAGCGCCAGCAGGTGCAGCAGCTGGAAGGCCTGGGTCGCCGTCTCGGCCGCCGCGTTCAGGGTGATGCGCTTGCCCTCGCGCAGATAGACCGCGCCGCTGCCCAGTTCCGCCTGGGTCACCTCGATGCCGCGCTCGGCCAGGCCGGCGATGGCGCGCTCCAGCGGCCGCAGGTTGGGACGCGAGCGGGCGAAGTGTTCGGCCGCGCGATCCACCGCGTCGATGTAGTTGTCGCAGTAATGGAAGAAGTCGCGCACCTCCTCCCAGGGCGAGGAGGTGGCGTTCTGGGCGCCGGCACCAAGTGCCTCGTCCAGCGCGGCCAGTCGCTCCTGCCCCTCGCGATGGGCGCGGTAGAGGTCGAGGAAGGCGCGGGCCAGAGCCGGCGCATTGGTCGCTGCCAGCCGCAGGTCGGCGCGCGGCGGCGGGCTGTCGAACAGCGGATCGGCCAGCGCCTCGGCCATGTCCATGACCATGCGCTCGGCATCGCCCACCGCCATGGCGCCCAGATCGACCGAGAATTCCGAGGCGAGCTTCAGCAGCACCCCGGCCGAGACCGGCCGGTGGTTGTTCTCCATCTGCGACAGATAGGGCAGCGAGACGCCCAGCCGGTCGGCAAAGGCGCGCTGCGTCAGCCCGGCGCGCGAGCGCGTCTCGCGCAGGGCGACGCCGGCATAGATCTTCTGGGTGGCCATCGGACCTCCTGGCTTTGCAAAGGCAGGGATACGCTTTGCAAAGGCCCTCCGGCAAGAGGTGTCAGCCGCGCCGGATCACCTGCCGCTCGCGGATCATCACCCAGAGGATGAACAGGATCGAGGCGATGGCCGAGACGGCCATGATGACCAGCAGCGGCATGGCGCCGCTGTCGTCATGCAGCAGCGCCCCGGCCAGGGCCGCCAGCCCCGCGCCGCCCGCGACGGCCATCGAGCCGCCAAGGCCGCTGGCGGTGCCGGCCAGTTCGGGGCGCACGCTCATCATCCCGGCATTGGCATTGGGCAGCAGCATGCCGTTGCCCAGGCCCATGAAGCCGACCGCGCCGAAGAACACCAGCGGCGTCAGCCCGCCGGCCAGATCGACCAGCAGTGCCGCCAGCAGGAAGGCCGAGCAGATCACCGCCCCTGCCAGGATCATCCTGTTCATGCCGATCCGCGTCGAAAACCGGGCCGAGATGAAATTCCCCAGCGCATAGCCGATCGAGGGGCCGGCGAACCAGTAGCCGACCTCGGCCGGCGTCAGGTGCAGCACTACCTGCCCGACGAAAGGCGCGCCGCCCAGATAGGCATAGAACGACCCCGCGCTCAGCGTCGCCGCCAGCGCATAGCCCCAGAAGCGTTGCGAGCGGGCCAGAACCGGATAGGTCGCGACCTGCTGGCGCAGCGGTACGCCGCCGCCGCGCGCCGTCTCGCCAAGATCCCAGGCGCACAGCGCCATCACGCCCAGCCCGGCCAGGCCCATGGCGACGAAGCTGGCCTGCCAGCCCAGCGTCTCGTCCAGCACCCCGCCCAGCGTCGGCGCGATCATCGGCACCAGCGACATGCCCATGGTGACATAGCCGATCATGCTGGCCGCCTGCTCGGCCGGGACGATGTCGCGCACCACGGCGCGGCTGATGACGAAGCCGGTCGTCACCACCGCCTGGATCAGGCGGAACGCCATGAACCAGCCGGCATTGGGCGCCAGCAAGGTGCCCAGCGTCGCCAGCAGGAAGATCGCGAAGGACCCCAGCACCACCGGCCGGCGCCCGAAACGGTCGCTGATCGGGCCGCAAAGCAGCTGCAGCACCGCGCTGACCGCCAGGAAGGCCGAGACCGACAGCTGCATGAAGCCGTATTCGACGCCGAAATCCCGCGCCATCGCCGGCAGCGAGGGCAGGAAGATGTTCATGGACAGCGCGCCGGTGGCCGAGATCGAGACCAGGGTGATCAGATGCGGCCGGCGCGCGACAGGTGGGGGCAGGGTGGTCATGGCGCTAGATTGCCCGTTGCGCGGGCAAAGGCAACTGCCTGTTCAAGCGGCACTGCTTTGTCTCAATGCGGGGTTGCGCCGAAGCGGTGGAAGATCAGGAAGGCGCCGAAGCAGATGAAGCCGAAGCCAAGGCCGATGTTCCAGGTCAGCCGCTCGCCCAGCCAGAGCCAGGAGAACAACACGAAGACCGACAGGCTGATCACCTCCTGGATGGTCTTGAGCTGGGCGGCGCTGAAATGGCCATAGCCGAAGCGGTTCGCCGGCACCTGCAGCAGGTATTCGAAGAAGGCGATGCCCCAGCTGATCAGGATCACGACGAGAAGCGATGTGGTCTTGAACTTCAGATGCCCATACCAGGCGACGGTCATGAACAGGTTCGACAGGATCAGCAGGCCGATGGTGACTGCGGGCACCGGCAGGTTCATTCGGCGCGGTCCCAGCTGCGGTGCTTCTCGAGATTGCCGAAGCGGGTGAAGCGGCCCTCGAAGGACAGCTCGACCGTGCCGATCGGGCCGTGGCGCTGCTTGCCGATGATGATCTCGGCCTTGCCGTGACAGGCCTCCATGATCTGCTGCCAGGCCGCCATCTTGTCCAAGTCGTGGTCGGCGGGCTTCTCGCGCTCGCGGTAATATTCCTCGCGGAAGACGAACATCACGATGTCGGCGTCCTGCTCGATGCTGCCGGATTCGCGCAGGTCGGACAGCTGCGGACGCTTGTCCTCGCGGCTTTCGACCTGGCGCGACAGCTGCGACAGGGCGATGACGGGGATGTCCAGCTCCTTGGCGACGGCCTTGAGGCCCTGGGTGATTTCGCTGACCTCGTTCACGCGGCTGTCCTTGGCCGAGGCGGCGCGCAGCAGCTGCAGATAGTCCACGATCAGCAGGTCCAGCCCCATGGTGCGCTTGAGCTTGCGGGCCCGCGCCGCCAGCTGGTTGATCGGCAGGGCCGGGGTGTCGTCGATGTAAAGCGGGCAGTTCTGCAGGTCATGCGCGGCCTTCACGAAGCGGCGGAACTCGTCCTCGGTCATGTCGCCGCGGCGGATCGCCTCGCTGGGAACCTCGGCCGCTTCCGACAGGATCCGCGCGGCCAGCTGCTCGGCCGACATCTCCAGGCTGAAGAAGCCGACCACGCCCCCCGCCACCGTGCCATGCGTGCCGTCGGGCAACTCGCCCAGGCGATGCGCCTTGGCGACGTTGAAGGCGATATTGGTCGCCAGCGAGGTCTTGCCCATCGACGGCCGCCCGGCCAGGATGATTAGGTCCGAGCGGTTCAGCCCGCCCATCTTGCCGTCGAGATCGACCAGCCCGGTCGAGATTCCCGACAGCCCGCCGCCACGGCTGAAGGCGGCATTGGCGGCGTTCAGCGCCCCGGTGACGGCGGCCAGGAAGCTCTGGAAGCCGCGCTCGGCCACGCCCTGCTCGCCGAGCTTGTAGAGCACCTGCTCGGCTTCCTTGATCTGTTCCTCGGCGGAATCGCTGACCGAGACGGTCGCGGCGCGCGAGGCGATATCCTGCCCCAGCCCGATCAGCTCGCGCCGCAGGGCGAATTCGCGGATCATCTGCGCATAGTCGCGCGCGGCATGGGAGGAGATCGCCGCGCCGGCCAGCCGCGCCAGATAGGCCGGGCCGCCCAGTTCCTTGAGCCCCGCGTCATGCTCCATGAACGCCTTGACCGTCACCGGACTGGCCAGCGCGTTCCGGCCGATGCGCTCGGCGCAGATCTCGTAGATGCGGCGATGGACCGGGTCGTAGAAATGCGCGGCCTTGATGATGCGCGAAACGTGGTCATAGACCTCGTTATTGGTCAGGAGCGCACCCAGCAGCTGCTGCTCGGCCTCGATCGAGAAGGGCACCGCCTGCGCGGCGGCGGCCTCGGCGATCTCGCCGGGTTTCCTGACTTCGACGGCGCGCAACTCGCTCATCCCCTGGTCTCCGACCTTCGACTCGGCTGGGGGCCGTTATCCACCTTATGGGCCCCGGGGTCCATCGGGATATGCTGTGGATAAGCTGTGGGCAGATTGCCGCCCGGTGCCGGTGGCAGGACGGGTATTCGGACAGCAGAGAAGCACAAGACAGAAGGGCCAGGCGCGCCGCACCCCGCCTTTCCGTTTTCCAAATACCCATGCCGCGGGTTGGGCCGGGGCGCGGCCGGATCAGGGATGCGCGGCCTGCCAGGCGCGCGGATCGGTCAGGAAACGTTCGACCTCGGCAAGCGTCGCCGCGTCGTAGAAGCCCTGCGCCTTGGCTTCGGCCAGCACGTCCCACCAGGTGCAAAGGTGATGCAGCCTGACGCCATGATCGGCCAGGCGCTGCGTGGTTTCCGGGAAGATGTCGTAATAGAAGATCACCGCGGTATGGCCGCAGGTCGCGCCGGTCTCGCGGATCGCGTCGACGAAGCTCAGCTTCGAGCCGCCGTCGGTGGTCAGGTCCTCGACCAGCAGCACGCGCTGGCCCTCGGTCATCGCGCCTTCGATACGGGCATTGCGGCCATAGCCCTTGGGCTTCTTGCGCACATAGGTCATCGGCAGTTCCAGCCGTTCGGCGACCAGCGCCGCGAAGGGGATGCCCGCCGTTTCGCCGCCGGCAATATTGTCGAAGGCGTCAAAGCCCGCGTCGCGCAGCACGGTGGCCGACAGGAAATCCATCAGCGTCGAGCGGATGCGCGGATAGGAGATCAGCTTGCGGCAGTCGATATAGGTCGGCCCCTTGAGGCCCGACGCATAGGTATAGGGCTCGACCGCGTTGAAATGCACCGCCTTGATCTCCAGCAGCATGCGGGCGGTCAGGCGGGCGATTTCCTCGCGCGGGGGGAAGGGCAGGGTCATGCGGGATCCTCGACATGCCAATAAAGCGGAAAGCCGGGATCGAAGACGGTGACGGTCTCGTCGCCGGCGGGAATATGGGTCGGGTAGGCGGCGGGCGTGTCGCGTTTCACCAGCCGGATGCGGTCCGGGTTCGGCTCCATGCGGTAGAAGCCGGCGCCGTTCAGCGCGGTGAAACCCTCGAGCCGGTCCAGCGCGCCTTCCTCCTCGAAGACCTGGGCCAGGATCGACATGGTGTTCGGGGCGGTGAAGCAACCGGCGCAGCCGCAGGCCGATTCCTTGGCGCGGTCCGGGTGCGGCGCCGAATCGGTGCCGAGGAAGAAGCGCGCATCGCCCGAGGTCGCGGCGCGGCGTAGCGCCAGCCGGTGCGTCTCGCGCTTGGCGACCGGCAGGCAATAGTAATGCGGCCGGATGCCGCCGGCCAGGATGTGGTTGCGGTTGATGACCAGGTGATGGGTGGTGATGGTGGCGCCAATGTCGTCGTTCGCCGCGACGTAATCCACCCCGTCCGAGGTGGTGATATGCTCCATCACCACGCGCAGGCCGGGCGTGGCGCGGCGGATCGGGTCCAGCACCCGGTCGATGAACACGGCCTCGCGGTCGAAGATGTCCACCGCCGGGTCGGTGACCTCGCCATGGAAGCACAGCGGGATGCCGGCCTGGGCCATGGCCTCCAGCACGCCGCGCACCTTGTCGAAATCGCGTACGCCCGAGGCGGAATTGGTGGTCGCCCCGGCCGGGTAGAGCTTGACCGCCGAGATGATTCCCCCGGCATGGGCGGCCAGCACATCGGCCGGATCGGTGGTTTCGGTCAGATAGAGCGTCATCAACGGACGCAACGTCATTTCCGCGCCCAAAGCGGCGCGGATCCGGTCGCGATAGGCCGCGGCCTGCGCCCCGGTCACCACCGGCGGCACCAGGTTGGGCATGATGATCGCCCGGCCGAAATGGCCGGAAAATGAAGCCACTGCCTGCAGCATGGTGCCGTCGCGCAGGTGCAGGTGCCAGTCGTCGGGACGTCGGAGCGTTACGGATCGGGTCATGGTTTCCCCTCTATACCGGGTGCGGCATCAAGGCCATAGCGCAATCAATTGTGTCAAAGAAACGCTTGGCATTCCGGCATCATGGGCGCAGCTTGCTTGCCTGCTCGACCTGTGAAGGGAATTCGGAATGGGTTTCGGAATGATGAATCTTTCGGCCATGCAGGCGCCGGTGCTGCTTTGGCAGCAGATGGCCCGCATGGCCTGGGAATCGCAGATGGTCATCGCGTTGCGCACCGCCGGCATGCTGGGCATCCTGCGACAGGACGCCTCGGAGCCGCAGCGCATGGTGGTCGAAAAGGCCAATGCCGCGACCGAGGCGCTGCATGCGGCGCTGAACGCGGCGGGACGCGGCGCGCGCGCGGATCGCGTCATGGCGGCAGCCCTGCGGCCCTATCGCAGGCGCACGCGGGCGAATGTGCGGCGGCTGTCGAAGTAGGTCCGGCGGAAGATCCGGCCGGCATCGCGGCCGGACATGGAAAACGCGCCCCGTCTCCGGGGCGCGTTTCCGTTTTCCTGGCCGCTTTCCCTGCTGCGGCGGTGGGCTCAGATCAGCTTGCCCATCGCCACGGCGGTGTCGGCCATGCGGTTCGAAAAGCCCCATTCGTTGTCGTACCAGCTGAGGATGCGGCAAAGCTTGCCCTCCATCACCTTGGTCTGGTCCAGATGGAAGACCGAGCTGTGGCTGTCGTGGTTGAAGTCCGAGGAGACCAGCGGCTCGTCGGTATAGCCCAGGATGCCCTTGAGCGGGCCGTCGGCGGCGGCCTTGACCGCGGCGTTGATCTCCTCGACCGAGGTGTCGCGCTTGGCCTCGAAGACCAGGTCCACCACCGAGACGTTCGGGGTCGGCACGCGGATCGCCACGCCGTCCAGGCGGCCCTTGAGTTCCGGCAGCACCAGGCCCACCGCCTTGGCAGCGCCGGTCGAGGTCGGGATCATCGACAGCGCCGCGGCGCGGGCGCGGTACAGGTCCTTGTGCATGGTGTCCAGCGTCGGCTGGTCGCCGGTATAGCTGTGGATGGTGGTCATGAAGCCGCGGGCGATGCCGATGCTGTCATTGAGCACCTTGGCGACCGGCGACAGGCAGTTGGTGGTGCAGCTGGCGTTCGAGACGACGATGTCGTCGCGGGTCAGCGTGTCATGGTTGACGCCGAAGACGATGGTCTTGTCGGCATTGTCGCCGGGGGCCGAGATCAGCACGCGCTTGGCGCCGGTCGACAGATGCGGCTGCACCTTGTCCTTCGAGGTGAAGATGCCGGTGCATTCCATGATGACGTCGACATCGCCCCAGGGCAGCTCGGCCGGGTTGCGGATGGCGGTGACCTTGATCGGGCCGCGGCCGACATCGATCGAATCGCCCGAGACCGTCACTTTGGCGGGAAAGCGGCCGTGCACCGAATCATAGCGCAGCAGATGCGCGTTGGTTTCGACCGGACCCAGGTCGTTGATCGCCACGACCTCGATATCATTGCGCCCCGATTCGATGATCGCGCGCAGCACGTTCCGACCGATACGACCAAAGCCGTTGATCGCCACCTTGACAGCCATGGGGGTTCCTCCGCCGCTGATGAAGTTTCGCGCTGCAGATAGCCCGCATCGCCGGGGGAATGCAAATGCCTGAAGCCGGCTGCAGACGAAACTGCGCCGAAAATCGCATGCTGGCGGCGGAGGCGGGGGCCGCGCGGTATCCCATGGCCGTTCCGCGACAGGTCCGCGGCAGCCGGCTGGCCGCGCCAGTGGGCTTGGTTCGCGCGAATCGAGCAGGCGCCGCTTGCCGCGGCGCTAGCGCCAGAAGCTGAGATATTCGATCAGCCCGGCGAACTGCTTGCCCAGGAAGACCGGCAGGCCCCAATGCAGGACCAGCGCGTCCGCGGCAAAGAGCGCCAGGATCAGCAGGCCCAGCACGATGGCGATCTGATTTGTCATGCCTCTTGTCCTGTCGATTGCTGTTCCGTGGCCTGTCCCGCCCCTTCCGCCGCCCGCATGGGCGCCGCGGTCCGCGGAAGGTGCTAGGGCAGAGCCGGCCCGCAGGCAAGCCCTGCCCGCAGGTCGGGGCTTCACGGGGATGTCGCCTCGCCCTCTTCCTCGTCGAGTTCGGGGGCGATCAGGAACAGGTCGCCCGCCGCCTCCATGCGGCGGATGGTGGCGACGACCTCGTCCATCGCTTCCTCGGCGTCGCGGGCCGAGACCTTGCCGAGCGCCTCCATTTCCTCGCGCATCGACTCGGCCAGGCGCGAGGAGATGCCGCCCAGCAGGAACTCCACCGTTTCGCGCGCCTCCCCCCTGGCGCCGGCCAGCGCCTTGAGCAGCACGGCATTGTCCACCTCGCGCGTGATGCGGGCGATGTCGCGCGGGTCGATGCGGTGGGGGATGTGGGACCAGGTGAAGATGGTCTTGCGCACCTCGCCGGCGAAGGCGGCGTCGTCATCGTCCAATCCGGCCAGCACGCTGTCGCGCATGGAGGAGGGCGAGAAATTCAGGATTGCGCCCACCTTTTCGCCGGCCTTGCCCTGCAGCGGCGGCTGCGGCACCGCGTCCGCGGCCTGGATCAGCGCCTTGCCGATGCGCTGCAGCGCCGCGGCCTCGATCCCGCCGGTCAGCGACATGGCATAGGCGATCTGCCGCGCCAGGGCGGGGTCGAGCAGGCCGAAGACCTCGGCCGCGCGCGGCACCGGAAGTTTCGAGAACATCACCGCCGCGATCTCGACCGCCTCGGTCCGGGCCAGTTCGGCCAGCAGCGCGGGGGTCATGGCGGCGATGCGGTCCCAGGGATCGCCGGCGCCGTTCAGCGCCGCCATGCGCCGCAGCCGGTCGCTGGTATCGGGCGAGAGATGGCCGTCGAGCAGGTCCAGCGTGCCGTCGATATCGCCGGGAAAGGACAGGCCCACCGCCTCCAGCCGGTCGCAGAACTCGGCCACGATGGCATTGCGGGTCTCGCGGTCGATGACGCCCATCAGCGCCATTTCCTGCGCCAGGTCGGTCTGCAGCCCCGGCGGCAGCCGGGCGAGGTCGATATCCTCGCCCTCGGCCAGCACCAGCCGCACGATCACCGCCGCCTTCTGCCGGGCGGTCAGGCCCGTCCCCCCGATTGCCGGAACGCCCATGGATTGCCCCCGATTCATCCGTTCTGGGGGCAATCTGGCAGGAAAAGCCGAACGTCCGGTTAACGCGCGCCGGACTCGCCGAAGACGCGGGCGAAAATCGTGTCGACATGCTTGGTGTGATAGCCGAGGTCGAACTTCTCCTCGATCTCGGCCGGGCTCAGCGCCGCCGTCACCTCGGGATCGCCCAGCAGCTCGGTCTTGAAATCGGCGCCCTGTTCCCAGACCTTCATGGCGTTGCGCTGCACCAGGCGATAGGCGTCCTCGCGCGACACACCCGCCTGGGTCAGGGCCAGAAGCACGCGCTGCGACATGACCAGGCCCTTGAACTTGTTCATGTTCTTCAGCATGTTCTCGGGGTAGACCACCAGCTTCTCGATCACCCCCGCCAGGCGGTTCAGGGCGAAGTCCAGAGTGATCGTCGCATCGGGGGCGATGCCGCGCTCGACCGAGGAATGACTGATGTCGCGCTCGTGCCAGAGCGCCACGTTCTCCATCGCCGGCACCACGGTCATGCGCACCAGGCGGGCCAGCCCAGTCAGGTTCTCGGTCAAGACCGGGTTCCTTTTGTGCGGCATGGCCGAGCTGCCCTTCTGGCCGGGGCTGAAATATTCCTCGGCCTCAAGGACTTCGGTGCGCTGCATGTGGCGGATCTCGATGGCGATGTTTTCCATCGAGCTGGCGATCACGCCCAGCGTGGCGAAGAATATCGCGTGGCGGTCGCGCGGGATGATCTGGGTCGAGATCGGCTCGGGGCGCAGGCCCATCTTGGCGCAGACATGCGCCTCGACCGCCGGATCGATATTGGCGAAGGTGCCGACCGCGCCCGAGATGGCGCCGGTCGCCACCTCCTCGCGGGCGCGTTCCAGCCGCTCGCGGCCCCGCGCCATCTCGGCGTGGAAGCGGGCGAAGGTCAGGCCCATGGTGGTCGGCTCGGCATGGATGCCGTGGCTGCGGCCGATGCGGACGGTGTCCTTGTGCTCAAAGGCGCGTTTCTTCAGCGCGGCCAGCACCTTGTCCATGTCGGCCAGCAGGATGTCGGCGGCGCGCACCAGCTGCACGTTCAGTGTGGTGTCGAGCACGTCCGAGCTGGTCATGCCCTGGTGGACGAAGCGCGCCTCCTCGGCGCCGATATGCTCGGCCAGGTGGGTCAGGAAGGCGATGACGTCATGCTTGGTCACCGCCTCGATCTCGTCTATGCGGGCGACGTCGAAGGTGACATCCTTGGCTTTCCAGACCGCCTCGGCATTCTCGCGCGGGATCACCCCCAGAGCGGCCTGGGCGTCGCAGGCATGGGCCTCGATCTCGTACCAGATGCGGAACCTGGTCTCGGGCGACCAGATGGCGACCATTTCGGGGCGGGCATAGCGCGGGATCATGGGCGGGCTCCTTGGGTTTGCCGGGGTTCTAGCGGCTTGCCCCGAAGGCCGCAACCAATGGCTGCGGCAGGCCGGAGCGGCGGGGAAGGGCTGTCGCAAATCTTCCATCGCCGGGCGTGCACTGCGCGTACACAGGGCGTACACAGGGGGTAGGCCGAGGGCCGGCGCGCGGGGCCGGGACGGGTATTTGGAAAACGGAAAGACCGGGGCGGGCCGCAGGGGCGGGCCATCGTCGGGCGGCGCGGCAGGTTTGCGCTTGGTCGGGGGGGCGGGGCCGCGGCTGTCATGGCCGGCGATCGGCTTGACCAGTCCGGAGGTAACGATGAAACCCTGCAAGTATTGCCGGCACATGGTGGCGCCAAGCGCCCGGACCTGCCCCAGCTGCAGGGCGATTCCCCTATCCGATGTCGCGGTTCGACACCTGGCTGCTGACCGTCACCATCGTCCGCGGCCTGCTGGCGGTCTCTCTGTATTGGGCCTGACCGGCGCGCCCCGGCATGAGGGGGCGGGGCACGGGGAAGCCGGCCCCGAAGCAACCGGCCATGCAGAAGGCCGCCCCTAGGGGCGGCCTTGCGTCACTGTCCCGGCTGCGGATCAGCAGCTGTAATACATCGCGTATTCGATGGGATGCGGGGTGTGCTCGTAGGCATAGACCTCTTCCCATTTCAGCTTGATGTAGCCTTCCAGCTGGTCGCGGGTGAAGACGTCGCCGGCCAGCAGGAAGTCCATGTCCTTCTCCAGTTCCTCCAGCGCCTCGCGCAGGCTGCCGCAGACGGTCGGGATCTCGGCCAGCTCCTCGGGCGGCAGGTCGTAGAGGTCCTTGTCCGAGGCCGGGCCGGGGTCGATCTTGTTCTTGATGCCGTCGATGCCGGCCATCAGCAGCGCGGCGAAGGCCAGGTAGGGGTTGGCTGCCGGGTCGGGGAAGCGGGCCTCGACGCGCTTGGCCTTGGGCGATTCGGTCCACGGAATGCGCACGCAGCCCGAGCGGTTGCGGGCCGAATAGGCGCGCAGCACCGGGGCCTCGAAGCCCGGGATCAGCCGCTTGTAGCTGTTGGTCGCCGGGTTGGTCAGCGCGTTCAGCGCCTTGGCGTGCTTGAGGATGCCGCCAATGAAATACAGCGCTTCCTGGCTGAGGTCGGCATATTTGTCGCCGGCGAAGAGCGGCTTGCCGTCCTTCCAGATCGACATGTTGACATGCATCCCCGAGCCGTTGTCGCCCTTCATCGGCTTCGGCATGAAGGTCGCGGTCTTGCCGTAGGCGGCGGCGACGTTGTGGATGACGTACTTGTATTTCTGGATGTTGTCGGCCTGCTCGACCAGCCCGCCGAAGATCATCCCCAGCTCGTGCTGGGCGGTGGCGACCTCGTGATGGTGCTTGTCGACCTTGATGCCCATGCGCTTCATGGTCGAGAGCATCTCGCCGCGGATGTCCTGGGCGGCGTCGACCGGGTTCACCGGGAAATAGCCGCCCTTGTGGGCTGCGCGGTGGCCGAGGTTGCCGTCCTCGTAGATGGTGTCGGTGTTCCAGGCGGCGTCGACCGAGTCGAGCTCGAAGGAGACCTTCTGCGGCGTGACCGAATAGCGCACGTCGTCGAACAGGAAGAACTCGGCCTCGGGGCCGAAATAGGCGGTATCGCCGATGCCCGAGGATTTCAGATAGGCCTCGGCCTTCAGCGCCGTGCCGCGCGGGTCGCGGGCATAGGGCTCGCCGGTGTCGGGCTCGACGACGTTGCAATGCACGCAGAGGGTCTTTTCGGCGTAGAACGGGTCAATATAGGCCGAGGAGGCGTCCGGCATCAGCTTCATGTCGGACTGGTCGATGGATTTCCAGCCGGCGATCGAGGAGCCGTCGAACATGAAGCCTTCCTCGAAGAAGTCCTCGTCTACCAGATCGGCGACCAGCGTCACATGCTGCAGCTTGCCCTTGGGATCGGTGAAGCGGACGTCGACATACTCGACCTCTTCCGTCTTCATCAGCTCCAGAACGTCCTTGACTGTCATTGGGGTCCTTCCTCCATCAGTCGGCCCGGCGCCGCCGCCGGGCTGGTCTCGGTTGTTGCGGGAATGCGGGTTCGAGGATCAGACCGCGTCGTCGCCGGTCTCGCCGGTGCGGATGCGGATGGCCTGTTCGACGGGCAGGATGAAGATCTTGCCGTCGCCGATCTTCTCGGTGCGCGCGGCCGAGACGATGGCGTCGACCGCGGCCTCGACCAGGTCGTCGGGCAGCACCATCTCGATCTTCACCTTGGGCAGGAAGTCCACCACGTATTCGGCGCCGCGATACAGCTCGGTATGGCCCTTCTGCCGGCCGAAGCCCTTCACCTCGGTGACCGAGAGGCCCTGGACGCCGACTTCCTGCAGCGCCTCTTTCACATCGTCCAGTTTGAAGGGCTTGATGATGGCTTCGACTTTCTTCATCGCCTGATCCTTCTCTCGCGACTTGCCTGCGCCCTGATTGGCGGGTTTGATGATGCGCGTCCATGCGGCTTGATGGGGAAAGCGGCATGCGGACGGGGAATCCGGGGCATGTGCCCTGATATTGAGCAGGTTGCCTGAATTATGTGCGACAAGATGGTCCCGGGATGCGAGATCCTGACGACTCGGCAGATGCGCGCGGTCGAGGGCGCCGCCATCGCCAGCGGCGAGGTCACCGGCGCGGCGCTGATGGAGCGGGCGGGGGCGGGCGTGGTGCACGCGATGCTGGCGCTGTGGCCGGAATGCGAGCGGCCGGGGCGGGCGGTGATTCTCTGCGGGCCGGGCAACAATGGCGGCGACGGCTATGTGGTGGCGCGGCTGCTGGCCGAGCGCGGCTGGCAGCTGCGGCTGGCGGCGCTGGCCCCGCCGGCCAGCCCGGATGCGCAGCTGGCCG
>NZ_JAEHFP010000065.1 GCF_016446475.1 Paracoccus binzhouensis
TTGCGTGCCAAGGTCACCTCCCACGTAGAGATGATCTTGAATCACAGCCAGGCGCGCAGGGGAATCCTTTTTGTCAACACAACCTAGAGTCGTTGCGGGGGGACTGCGCGTCCCCCGTCCGCCGCTGGCGCGGCGGCCTCCCCCTGCGGGGTATTTCGGCAACGAAGAAGCAGATGATCGGCCAGCGCCGCAGCCAGGCGACGGTCGGTTTCATCCTCGGGGCCCTGGGCCCAAGGGCGGAAGCGCAGGCGGAAGGCAGCGAGACGTGCCGGGTCTTCTGGATAGCCGATGCGGGCCAGGCTTGCAGCCAGCGGCCGGTCCTCGCCCGCGGCGTCCGGCCAGAGCGCCAGTCCCTGCAAGGCCAGCCGCCGCCAGTCGAAGCGCGGGCCGGGATCGCTCTTGCGCCCCGGCGCCATGTCGGAATGCGCGATCACGCCCGCGGGGCCGATCGACCAGCGCGCCATGATACCGCGCAGCAGCACCTCCAGCGCCGCCATCTGCGGCTCGGGAAAGGGCCGGTCGCCGGGATTGGCCAGCTCGATGCCGATGCTGCGGGAATTGACGTCCTCGCGCCCTTGCCAGGACCCGGCGCCGGCATGCCAGGCGCGGCGGTCCTCGGGGACCAGCGGCTCGGTCCGGCCGTCCTCATGGATAAGCCAATGCGCGCTGACCTCGGCCTCGGGGTCGCAAAGCCGGGCGCGGGCCGAGGCGGCATCCGCCATGCCGGTGTAATGGATCACCACCAGCGACGGGACCTGCCCGCGCCGGTCGCCGTGATTGGGCGAAGGGCTCAAAGCCGCGGCTGGCGGAAGGGACGCGGTTCCCAGCCGCAGACAAAGCCGTCGCCGTCCGGATCCAGGCCGCGCGGGTCGATCACCGGCCCGCCCGCCGCGATGAAGGCGGTCTGCGCCGCATCGGCGCTGGCATAGCCGCGGCAGGCCCGCGCCGCCACCGATTCGGAGCCACCGCTGCGCTGATATTTCCGCGTGCCCGGCGCCTGCGCTTCCTGATGCGCATAGCGCACCAGGACCGGGGTCGAGCCGGGATAAGGGCCGGTTGTGGCGACCTGCGCATTGGCCGGAACCGCACTGGCGCGTACCGTCGTCGTTCCCGCCGGTTTCGCCGGCGCCCCGGCGATGTCGGTGGCGGTCGGCGCCTGCACCGGCAGCTGCACCGGGATCGGCGTCGGCACCGGACCCTTGCCATGCAGCGCCACCTCGCGCGCCTGCAGGTATTCGGCATAGCGCGAGCCATTGTGCATGGCGCTGTAATTCGGGTTCCAGCCCGTATTCTCGCCGCAGGCGGTCAGCGCCAGCAGCGGGGCAAGTCCCAGGATCGCCAGGTTCCGCATCGGTCTCTCCCGTTTGAAGCCGGTCACCACCAGCGCGAGGGTTTCGCCGTGAAGCCTGCCGCAGATTCGAGGGCCTGCGCAAGGTTCAACAGGTTGCCCTCGTCCCAGGGCCGGCCGATCAGCTGCATGCCCAGCGGCAGGCCCTGCCTGTCCAGCCCCACAGGCACCGAGATGCCCGGCAACCCGGCCAGATTCACCGTCACGGTGAAGACGTCGTTGAGATACATCTCGACCGGGTCCTTGCCCGCCATCTCGCCCAGGCCGAAGGCGGCGCTGGGGGTGGCCGGGGTCAGGATCGCGTCGATGCCCTCGGCATAGGCCTGGTCGAAATCGCGCTTGATCAGCGCGCGCACCTTGCGAGCGCGGTTGTAATAGGCGTCGTAGAAGCCCGCCGACAGCACATAGGTGCCGATCATCACCCGACGCTGCACCTCGGGGCCGAAACCTTCGGCGCGGGTCTTCTCATACATCTCGACCACGCCGTCGCCGGCACCCAGCTTCGCGCGGCGGCCATAGCGCACCCCGTCATAGCGCGCCAGGTTCGAGGACGCCTCGGCCGGGGCGATAACGTAATAGGCCGGAAGCGCATATTTTGTATGCGGCAGACTGATGTCTACAACTTCCGCCCCTGCATCGCGCAGCATCTCGGCCGCCTGGTGCCAGAGCGCGTCGATTTCCTCGGACATGCCCTCCATGCGGTATTCGCGCGGGATGCCGATCCGCTTGCCGCGGATATCGCCGGTCAGCGCCACCTCGTAATCCGGAACCGCGCGCTCGGCGCTGGTCGAATCCCTGGGATCGACCGAGGCCATGGCGCCCAGCATGATCGCCGCATCGCGCACCGATTTCGTCATCGGCCCGGCCTGGTCCAGCGAGCTGGCAAAGGCAATCACCCCCCAGCGGCTGACGCGGCCATAGGTCGGCTTCAGCCCCACCGTACCGGTGAAGGCGGCCGGCTGGCGGATCGAGCCGCCGGTATCGGTGCCGGTCGCGGCCAGGCACAGGTCCGCCGCCACCGCCGCCGCCGAACCGCCCGAGGAGCCGCCCGGCGTCAGCTGCCGGTCGTCCACCTTCCACGGGTTGACCGCCGGGCCATAGCAGGCGCTTTCGTTCGAGGAGCCCATGGCGAATTCGTCCATGCTGAGCTTGCCCAGCATGACCGCGCCGGCATCCCACAGGTTCTGCGTCACCGTCGATTCATATTGCGGCAGGAATCCGTCCAGGATCCGGCTGGCCGCCTGGGAAAGCACGTCCTTGGTGCAGAACAGGTCCTTGATGCCCAGCGGGATGCCGCACATGGCGGGCGCCTCGCCCCCCGCGATGCGGCTATCGGCGGCGGCAGCCATCTGCCGCGCGCGCTCTGGGGTGTTGTGGACAAAGGCGTTCAGCGCCCCGGCACCCTCGATGGCCGAAAGGCAGGCCTCGGTCAGCTCAAGGCTGGTGAAATCGCCTTTGCGCAGCCCGTCGCGGGCCGCGGCGATGGTCAGTCTGTTCAGATCGCTCATTCCACCACCTTCGGCACGGCAAAGAAGCCCTCGCGCGCATCGGGCGCGTTCTTCAGGATCAGCTCCTGCATCTCGCCATCGGTGACGATGTCCTGGCGCCGTTTCAGGCGCATCGGCTCGACGCCGGTCATCGGCTCGACGCCCTCGACATCGACCTCGTTCAGCTGCTCCATGAAATGCAGGATGCCGTTCAGCTCCTGCGCCAGCGCGGGCAGGTCGGCGTCCTTGACCGCAATCCGCGCCAGATGCGCGACCTTGCGGGCTTCGTCCTCGGTGATCGCCATGGGTGGCTCCTTTCGCTTGCGCCGGGTTTTACCGGGGCGGCCGGGGCGGGGCAAGCGCCCGCGCGGGCGGAACTTTACGGCAAAACTTTACGGCCGCCCGCCAGCTTGGCAGGATGCGGCCACGCAAGCACAAGGAGCCCTCCGATGAAACTGACCTGGCTTGGCCATTCCGGCTTCCGGCTGGAAATCGAACAGGCGGTGATCCTGATCGACCCCTGGCTGTCGGGCAACCCGATGTTCCCCGAGCAGAGCCGCGACGAGGCGATCCGGGGCGCCACCCATGTCCTGCTGACCCATGGCCATGGCGACCATACCGGCGACACCCTGTCCATCGCGCGCGAGCTGAAGATCCCGGTGGTCGGCATCTACGACCTGATCAACACCTGGCAGACGCATCAGGACATCGAGGGCGTGGGCTTCAACAAGGGCGGCACCGTCGATCTGGGTGGCGCCAAGGTGACGATGGTCAATGCCAGCCATTCCTCGTCCTTCGACGGCAACGAGGGGCCGGTCTATGCCGGCCACGAATCCGGCTACATGATCGCCGGCGAAGGCCATGTGATCTATGTCTCGGGCGATACCGACATCATGGCCGACATGGCCTGGATGGGCGAATACCACCAGCCCGATATCGGCATCCTCTGCGCCGGCGGGCATTTCACCATGGACATGGAGCGGGCGGCCTGGGCGGCGCGGAAATATTTCGACTTCAAGACCGTGATCCCCTGCCATTACAAGACCTTCCCGCTGCTGGCGCAGGATGCCGAACCGCTGAAGGCCGGCCTGCCCGGCGTTCAGGTGATCGAGCCCGAGGTGATGCGGCCGATCACGCTTTAGGGCCAGCGATAGGCGCTGGGTCCGGGCTGGGCGCGCGCCGCGGGCCGGGCCGGCGCGAAGATCTCGACCAGAAGCGGATGGCAGGCGGCGGCGTCGCTGGAATGCTCGCTGCCGCAATCGCCGCCCGGACAGGCGGACAGCCCGCCGATCAGGTCGATCTCGGCGAAGAACTCGATATGGTCGCCGGGCCGCACCGGGCTGGCCTTCATGAAATACTGCCCAGTGTCGCGAGTGAAGCCGGTGCACATGAAGACGTTCAGCACGTCATGCACCAGCGGCTCGGCTTCCTCGCGGGCAAGGCCAAGCTCGGCCATCAGCGCGTTGACCAGGTTCGAATGGCAGCAATGGTGATAGTCCTGCCCGTTCAGCAGGCGATGGGTATAGGGATCGCAGCGCGTGCCGATCACGTCATGGACCGAGCCGCCAAATTCGTCGATGCCATACCATTCCAGCGTGTCCTCGGTCACCGTGGCCATCGGGCGCAGATGCGGAAAGCTGGACCACATGCGGGCGCCGCGGGTCAGATGCGTGCCGTGCAGCGCCCGGGTCTTGCCGGAATAGAAGCGCTCGCGCGGATCGGCTGCGGACCACAGGTTGAGGTCGCCAACCTGCGGCCCCTCGACGCTGGTGATGCGGAAGAAATGCCCGGCCGGGACGTGGAAGCAGCGCGCCTCGCGCGGCGGCACCAGGCATTCGCCGGATTTGCGCGCCGTCAGACGGATGGCCTGCAACCCGGCCAGGTCGGGATCGGGAAGCGTGTGGTTCGGATAGCAGATGACCGGGCGGACGGCCCGGCGCTCGGCGGCGTCTTCGGGAATGGTTCGGATCATGCGCGGATGCTATGCGCGCGTCCCCCGCAGCGCAAGCGCGTGCTGCCATATGGGTATCGGGACGACAGAAAAGCCGGCGGGGCGGCGCATGCTTCTTTGTTGTCCAAATACCCAAAGACGAAAGCGCGGCCGTGAAGCCGCGCCGGAAGGCCCGCAATGGCAGGCAAAGGGCCGCGTTCAGGCAGCCTGGCGGATGTCGGCTTCCAGCGGCAGCGGATCGAAGCTGAAATAGCCATACATCTGCTCCAGCACCGCCAGGGCGGCGCGGTTCTCGGCCCTGGCCGGTTTCAGCACGGCCAGGCTGGCGGTCGGTTTCCGGGTTTCGGCTTGGGATTTCATCTTGGAATCTCCGGGTCGAATTGTGCTCTCCCCGTCCGTCAAGATAACGCCGCAGCGCAGAAAAATCCAGTTCTGCGACGCGGCGTAACCCGGCATGGCACGGCATAGCGGCCATGACCGCCCTGCAGATCAGACGATCCGGTCCACCATCATGTGCTTGATCGAGGCGATGGCCTTGGCCGGATTCAGCCCCTTGGGGCAGGTATTGGTGCAGTTCATGATCGTGTGGCAGCGATAGAGCTTGAACGGATCCTCGAGCGCGTCCAGACGCTCGCCCGTGGCCTCGTCGCGCGAATCGATGATCCAGCGATAGGCATGCAGCAGCGCCGCCGGACCCAGGTAGCGGTCGCCGTTCCACCAGTAGCTCGGGCAGGCGGTCGAGCAGCTGGCGCACATCACGCATTCATAGAGCCCGTCCAGCTTCTTGCGGTCCTCGATCGACTGGCGCCATTCCTTGTCGGGGGTCGGGGTCTCGGTGATCAGATAGGGCTGGACCGAGGCGTGCTGGGCGTAGAAATGCGTCAGGTCGGGAACCAGGTCCTTGACCACCGGCATGTGCGGCAGCGGATAGATGTTCACGTCCTTGCCCTTGACCTCGTCGATGCCGAAGATGCAGGCGAGGTGGTTGCCGCCGCCGATGTTCATCGCGCAGGAGCCGCAGATCCCCTCGCGGCACGACCTGCGAAAGGTCAGGGTCGGGTCGATCTCGTTCTTGATCTTGATCAGCGCGTCCAGAACCATCGGCCCGCATTTGTCCAGGTCGATGAAATAGGTGTCGATGCGCGGGTTTTCCCCGGCATCCGGATCCCAGCGATAGATGTTGAACCGACGGACGTTCTTGGCGCCCTCGGGTTTCGGCCAGGTCTTGCCGACCCGCATGCGGCTGTTCTTGGGAAGGGTGAGTTGGACCATTGGGTTACTCCTGGTGGTCAGAGCGCCGCCTTGCGGCGGGCCGTCATGCGGTGGGCTTGGACCGGGGGCGTCAGCGCGCCCCCCAGCCCGGTTGTTCGTAAAGCGGCCGGGTCGGCATCTGGCCCGAGCGGCGCTGCACGCATTCCTGGAAGACCTGCGACGGATCGCGGCCCATGACATAGTCGGACGAGAGGCCGACCTCGATGAAGCCACCCCGCACGCCGTCCGAGCCGATGCCGAAGCCGGCCCGGGTCCGGGGTCCGAGCGCATCGCGCGCGCTGTCGCGGCAGAGGCGCTCGGCCTGGTCGACGGGCAACGGCGCGCAGCCGGCCAGGCCCAGCAGCGCCGGGACCAGGGCGATCAGAACGCGCCGCGCCCCCCGCATCACGCCCGCTTGGCAGCCGCGGCGGCGCCGGCGATGCATTGCGAGGTCGCCGGCCGGCCGACGATGGCCGCGACCGCGCCGCTGGCATTGGTGCTGTCGGCGATGCCGGCCAGCTCGGCCGTGGTCGCGTTCTGCATCACGCAATCGGTATAGGGCGCGACATTGGCGCCGGGCAGGCGCCGGGCCATCTCGCGGTTCACGATCACCCGCGCCGAGGAGCGGATCGCCGCATCGGGCGCCGGCGCGGCGACCGGGGGAACCGGCCCCGGAGCGGGTGCCATGCCGGGATTCTGGACCACGCAGCCCGAAAGGGCCAGCGCGGCGGCGGTCAGGATCAGGGGAAGACGCATCAATAAACCCTCGCTTTGGGTGCGATCTTTTTCAGGTCGATCCCGCCTTCCTCTTGCGTGGTCAGAGGCTCGAGGTGCACGGGCCGATAGGCCAGTTTAACATCGTTGCCTTCGACCCAGGCAAGCGAGTGCTTGCGCCAGTTGGCATCATCCCGCTCGGGCCAGTCCTCATGGGCATGGGCGCCGCGGCTTTCCTTGCGCGCCTCGGCGCCGACGATGGTGGCCAGCGCGTTGGGCATCAGGTTGGTCAGTTCCAGCGATTCCATCAGGTCGCTGTTCCAGATCAGGCTGCGGTCGGTGACCTTGAGATCGTCCATCTTGGCGGCGATGCGCGTCATCTTCTCGACGCCCTCGGCCAGGGTCTTGTCGGTGCGGAACACCGCCGCATCGGCCTGCATGGTGCGCTGCATCTCCAGCCGCAGCTCGGCCGTCGGCACCGAGCCGTTGGCGTTACGGATACGGTCGAAGCGGTCCAGCGCCTTGTCCACCTGTTCCTTGTTGGTCGAGGGAATCGCCGCCTTGCGGTCGATCACCTGGCCGGCGCGGATCGCCGCGGCGCGGCCGAAGACCACCAGATCGATCAGCGAGTTCGAGCCCAGTCGGTTCGCGCCATGGACCGAGGCGCAGCCGGCCTCGCCCACCGCCATCAGGCCCGGGAAGACCGCATCGGGGTTCTCCTCGGTCGGGTTCAGCACCTCGCCCCAATAGTTGGTGGGGATGCCACCCATGTTGTAATGCACGGTCGGCAGGATCGGGATCGGCTCGCGCGTGACATCGACGCCGGCGAAGATCTTGGCCGATTCCGAGATGCCCGGCAGCCGTTCGGCCAGGCTTTCCGGCGGCAGGTGCATCAGGTTCAGATACATGTGATCCTTTTGCGGACCGACGCCGCGGCCCTCGCGGATCTCGATGGTGATGCAGCGGCTGACCACGTCGCGAGACGCCAGGTCCTTGTAGGTCGGGGCATAGCGTTCCATGAACCGCTCGCCTTCCGAGTTGGTCAGGTAGCCCCCCTCGCCGCGCGCGCCCTCGGTAATCAGGCAGCCCGAGCCGTAGATGCCGGTCGGATGGAACTGCACGAATTCCATGTCCTGAAGCGGCAGGCCCGCGCGCGCCACCATGCCGCCGCCGTCGCCGGTGCAGGTATGGGCGCTGGTCGCGCTGAAATAGGCCCGGCCATAGCCGCCGGTCGCCAGCACCACCATCTTGGCGTTGAAGACATGGATGGTGCCGTCGTCGAGCTTCCAGCACACCACGCCGGTGCAGGCGCCGTCGGTGATGATGAGATCGAGCGCGAAATATTCGATGAAGAACTCGGCCTTTTCCTTCAGCGACTGGCCATAAAGCGTGTGCAGGATGGCGTGGCCGGTGCGGTCGGCGGCGGCGCAGGTGCGCTGCACCGGCGGGCCCTCGCCGAATTCGGTCGTGTGGCCGCCGAAGGGGCGCTGGTAGATCTTGCCCTCTTCGGTGCGCGAGAAGGGCACGCCGTAATGCTCCAGCTCGTAGACGGCCTTCGGGGCCTCGCGGGCCAGGTATTCCATGGCGTCGGTATCGCCCAGCCAGTCAGAGCCCTTGACGGTGTCATACATGTGCCACTGCCAGTTGTCCGGGCCCATATTCGACAGCGAGGCGGCGATGCCGCCCTGCGCCGCGACGGTATGCGAGCGGGTCGGGAAAACCTTGGTCACGCAGGCGGTGCGCAGCCCCTGTTCGGCCATGCCCAGCGTCGCGCGCAGGCCCGCGCCGCCGGCTCCGACGACCACGACATCATATTCGTGCGTTTCGTATTTGTATGCAGCCATGGCGGAACCTCAGACGACGACGATCGCGCCAAGACCCATCCGGGCCAGCGCATAGACGGCGGCGGCGATCACCGCCCAGCCGAAGATGACGGAGAAGATGATGGCCGCCTTGCGCGTGCCACCCTGGAAATAGTCGTCGATCATGATCCGCGTGCCCTTGATGAAGTGGACCATGCCCACGATCACGAACAGCGCGGTGATGAGCGCCGGGAAGGGCCGGCCGAAATAGGCCAGGAACTGCTCGTGCGGCAAGCCGATGGCACGGGCCACGACGATCATGAACAGCGGCGTCAGCACGGTCAGCGCCACGGCGCTGACGGTCATGGCCCAATGGTGCTGGGTGCCTTCATGGGCCGAGCCCAGGCCTTCGGCGGCTTTGCGGGGGGTGATGTAACGCATGATCCCTGCCCTTTCCTCAGAACGCGAAGAAGATGATCAGCGTCAGCACGGCCAGCAGGACCGAACCGGCGATCAGCGCCTGGCTGGACCGCTCGGCCTGCCGGATCTCGAGCCCGTAGCCGGCGTCGTAGAACAGGTGGCGCAGCCCGGCCAGCAGGTGATACCACAGCGCCCACATCGAGCCGGTCAGGATGATGAAGCCCAGCCAGGACCGCACCACCCAGTCGGCGCAGGCGAAGGCGCCGGGCGAGGTCACGGCGGCAACCAGCCACCAGGCGATCAGCACGATCCCGGCGACCAGGGCGTGTCCGGTGATGCGGGTCATGATCGAGGTGATGGCGGCAAGGGGCAGGCGATAGACCTGCAGATGCGGTGACAGTGGCCGGTTGCCCCGGTTGACGTCAGCCATGATGCGCTCTCCTGCGTTCAGGCCCCGCACGCTACGGCTGGCGGCGAGGGCTGGCCGAAATTGGGTTTGCTTTTAGCCGTCTTGTTGCATCTGTCACGGGCGGAAGCCAGACCGAAGCCGGATATGCCGCAGATTTTCCGGTTTTGTGATCACGCAAACGCCGGCTGTGATCACGCATGTCCTGCTGCCAGCGGAAATGATGGCGGTATCAGGGCGGACTCGGGCGATTTGCCCGGGTAACCGAGGATTTCTGTCATGTTCCGCCCGGCCAGAACGCCGATTCGCCCGCCGCCGGGATGGGGTGCGCGGCCCGCTCATTTCGGCATCAAGGCCCAGTAATCCAGATCCAGCAGCACCTGCGGGACGTATTTGCCCTCGCCGGTCTTCAGGGCGTGATCACCGGCCGCGCCCTTGTGGGCGACCAGCCGCAGCCGGATCGCGCCGATGCCCGGCGCATGGGTGTCGGCCTTGTCCAGCACCTCGGACCAGGCGCGGATGGTGTCGCCGGCGAAGCAGGGATTGGCATGCGCCCCGCCGTTCAGCGCCACGATCATCTGCGCATTGGCCAGCCCATTGAAGCTGAGGGCGCGGGCCATGCTGATGACATGGCCGCCATAGATCAGCCGCCGGCCGTCCTCGCGCGCCGTCACGTCGAAATGCACCTTGGCGGTGTTCTGCCACAGCCGGGTGGCCAGCATGTGCTCGGCCTCCTCGACGGTGACGCCGTCGACATGGTCGATCACCTCGCCGATCTGGTAGTCGCCCCAGCGATGCGGCTCGCCCGCCAGGTCGAAATCGTATTGGGCGAAATCCATCCCCTCGGGCACCACCAGATCGCCGGGCGCCACCGCCTTCGCCAGCTCCGGCACCACCGGCTCGGGCGCCGGGGCCGAGGCGTCGCGCTTGCGCACCATGACCCAGCGCACATATTCCAACACCACCTCGTCAAGCTGGTTCAGCCCGCGCGTGCGCACCCAGACCACGCCGGACTTGCCGTTGGAGTTCTCGCGCAGCCCGATCACCTCGGATTCCGAGCGCAGCGTATCGCCGGGCCAGACCGGCTTCAGCCAGCGGCCCTCGGCATAGCCCAGGTTGGCGATGGCGTTCAGGCTGATATCCGGGACCGTCTTGCCGAAAACGACGTGAAAGGCGATCAGGTCGTCCATCGGGCTGCCCTCCAGTCCCGAGGCCGCCGCGAATTCGTCCGAGGAATAAAGCGCATGCCGCGCCGGATAGAGCGCATGGTAAAGCGCGCGCTCGCCCTCGGCCACGGTGCGGGGGACGGCGTGGCGGATCACCTGGCCGACGCGGTAATCCTCGAAGAAGCGGCCCGGATTGGTCTTGCTCATCATGGTCCCTTACTGTTGGCCCAGTTTCATCTCGGGGTGGTAATCGGCCTCGATCTGCTTGGTGACGGCCTGGGCGCAGCGCATCACGCCGCGCGCCGCGTCGAAGGCATAGGCCGGGGCGCCATGCAGTTCCCAGCCTTTCGACAGCGCCTCGCTGACCTTGTGGCAGAAGGCCGAGGTGTCGTCCTCGGTCAGCAGGCGATAGATCTTCGGCATGTCAGCCTCCAAACGGGTTATAGCCCAGCCAGGCGTGGATCAGCCCCACGACCAGCATGACGATAATGGCGCCGACCGCCGCCATCGCCTCCTTGCGGGCCGGGAACGGGCCGGCGGGCGGGGTCCAGCGCGGCTCGGCGCGGTTGATGACCGCCATCTCGACCAGCGCCCAGAGCAGCAGCCCACCGAACAGCACGAAGCTGGGCAGATCGCCGTTCGGCAGCAGATGCGCAAAGGCCCAAAGCGCGAAGCCGGTCAGCTGGGGATGGCGCAGGTGGCGGGTGATGCGGGTCTTCATGCCGTCGGCGGCGAACAGGTAGAAGGCCGCCAGCACCAGCAGGTTGTTGACGCCCTTGAGCGGCGCCGAGGCGCCCCACCAATAGGGCCCGTCGGTCATGCGATAGCCGACCACCATCAGCACCACCGACAGAAGCAGCAGCCCGGCGACACCGCCACGGCCCAGACGGGCCCGGGCTTGCGGCGCAAGGCGCTTGAGCAGATGCGCCCCCCACCACAGGGCAAGGCCAAGGATCAGGATCAACATCTGGCTATTCCTTTCCGCTGGATGTTAATGGCCCTTACTTTGCCATCACCCCGCCAGCTCGGCAATCGCCGCCGCCTTGGCCAATGTGGCCCGCGCCGTCTCGACATGCAGGTTCTCGACGATCCTGCCATCCACCACCGCGACGCCCCTGCCCTGGGCGCTGGCCTCGTCGAAGGCCTCGATCTGGCGGCGGGCCAGCTCGACCTCCGAGGCCGAGGGCGCGAAAACCTCGTTGGCGATGGCCAGCTGCGCCGGGTGGATCAAGGTCTTGCCGTCGAAACCCATGTCGCGGCCCTGCTCGCATTCGGCGCGCAGGCCATCCTCGTCCTTGAAGGCGTTGAAGACGCCGTCGACGATCACCCGGCCATGCGCCCGCGCCGCCAGCAGGCACAGGCCCAGCCCGGCCATCATCGGCAGCCGGTCGGCGCGGAAGCGGCTGTTCAGTTCCTTGGCCAGGTCGTTGGTGCCCATGACCATGCCCTGCAGGCGCGGATGCGCGGCGATCTCGGCAGCGTTGAGCATCCCGGCCGCCGTCTCCATCATCGCCCAGAGCGGCGTGTCGGGCACCAGCGCCGCCACCCGGTCCAGATCGGCAGGGCGGCTGACCTTGGGCACCAGCACCGCATCGGCGCCGGTGGCAAAGGCGCGGGCATCGCCCTCGCCCCATTCGGTGTCCAGCCCGTTGATGCGCACGATTCGCGCCCGGCCGCCGTAATCGGCCTGCAGCGCGCGGGCCAGCAGCTCACGCGCTGCGGGCTTTTCCGAGGGCGCCACCGCATCCTCGAGATCGAAGATGATCGCATCGGCCGCCAGCGTCTGGGCCTTTTCCATGGCCCGCGGATTGGCGGCCGGAATGTAGAGGACGGAGCGGTAGGGACGGGTCATCGGGGCCTCGCGTAATAATCTTGCGCGAAACTGCCCGGAAACGATCCGAATCGCAAGCACTCATTTGCCGCGCTGCGGCATCAGATCCCGTCCCAGATCAGCTTGGCCGAAACCAGCATCAGCGCCCAGGTGATGAAGGTGTAGAAGATGCGCGGCGACATGCGCCTGACCAGCCAAAGCCCGGCCAGCACCCCCAGCACGCCGGGCAGCATCAGCGCCGCGGCCACCGCCAGGTTATGCGCCGAAAGCTGGCCCAGCATGGCATAGGGAATCAGCTTCACCGCATTGCAGATGGCGAAGAAGATGGTGGTGGTCCCGGCATAGGTCATCGGCGACATGCGTAGCGGCTGGGCATAGACCTGATAGGGCGCCGCCCCGGAATGCGACACGAAGCTGGTATAGCCCGAGACCACGCCCCAAAGGCTGCCCGCCCCCCAGCGCGGCAGCCGCGGCCGGCCATCAACCGGCGCCCGCAGCAAGGCGTTCAGCGCGAAGGCCAGGCCGATCACCCCGACGACCAGCCCGACCTGCGCATCGTTGACATGATGCGCGGTGGCCCAGCCCAGCCCGATGCCGGTGATCGCCCCCGGCACCACGGTCCGCAGCACCCGGGCGTCGAAATCGCGCCGGAAGGCGATGAGCCCGCCGATATCCGAGACGATATAGACCGGCAGCAGGATGCCGGCCGCCTGCACCGGCGACATGACCAGCGCCAGCAGCGGCACCGAGATGGTGCCGACCATGGACAGCCCTCCCTTGGCCAGCCCGATGGAAAAGGCGGCGATCACCGCCAGCACCCAGCCCAGCATGTCCATGCGCGCGCTCCTTCCGGCTTTGCGCGCCAGCAGTAAGCCAGGGCGGGCGGCTCTGCAACGCAGGAGGGGACCGGCCTGTTAGCGCTTGACATCGGCCGATTTCGTCCCCTGCCCCGCAGGCAAGGCTTGCGATTCCCATCCCAAGGGACTAGGCCACCGCCCGAACCATCATGGAAATCGGAGGTTACCATGGCCCGACCCAAGATCGCACTCATCGGCGCGGGGCAGATCGGCGGCACGCTGGCGCATCTGGCCGCGATGAAGGAACTGGGCGACGTCGTCCTGTTCGACATCGCCGAGGGCACCCCTCAGGGCAAGGCGCTGGACATTGCGGAATCGGGCCCGTCCGAGGGCTTCGACGCCGTGCTGAAAGGCACCAACGACTATGCCGACATCGCGGGCGCCGATGTCTGCATCGTCACCGCCGGGGTGCCGCGCAAGCCGGGCATGAGCCGCGACGACCTGCTGGGCATCAACCTCAAGGTGATGAAATCCGTGGGCGAAGGCATCAGGCAGCACGCCCCGAACGCCTTCGTGATCTGCATCACCAACCCGCTGGACGCGATGGTCTGGGCGCTGCGCCAGTTCTCGGGCCTGCCGCATGAGAAGGTCGTCGGCATGGCCGGCGTGCTCGATTCGGCGCGCTTCCGCCACTTCCTGTCGCTGGAATTCGGCGTCTCGATGCGCGACGTGACCGCTTTCGTGCTGGGCGGCCATGGCGACACCATGGTGCCGCTGGCCCGCTATTCGACCGTCGCCGGCATCCCGCTGCCCGACCTGGTCAAGATGGGCTGGACCACGCAGGAGAAGCTGGACGCCATCGTGCAGCGCACCCGCGACGGCGGCGCCGAGATCGTCGGCCTGCTGAAGACCGGCTCGGCCTTCTATGCCCCCGCCACCTCGGCCATCGAGATGGCGGAAGCCTATCTCAAGGACCAGAAGCGTGTGCTGCCCTGCGCGGCCTATGTGGACGGCGCCTATGGGCTGAACGGGCTTTATGTCGGGGTGCCGACCGTGATCGGCGCCAAGGGCATCGAGAAGGTCATCGACATCGCCCTGAACAAGGACGAGCAGGCCATGTTCGACAAGTCGGTCGACGCGGTGAAGGGCCTGGTCGCCGCCTGCAAGGGCATCGACGCCAGCCTGGCCTGAGCCATACTGACGTCACCGGAACGGAAAACCCCGCGGGTCGCGCCCGCGGGGTTCTTTCTTGCCCTGACGGCCTCAGACGAAGACGAAGTCCGAGGCGTTCAGTTCCCCCGCCTGCACCCCGTTCAGGGTGATCGAAGTGCCGCCGAAGCGGACCACGGCATTGCCGCCCGACTGGCTGATGTCCAGATCGTCGAAGCTGTCGTAGCGCTGGCCCTGCCAGTTGCCCGAGACGATGCGGATCCGGTCCAGCCCGTCCTGCCAGTCGGTGATCCGGTCGGCGCCGTTGCCGACCGCGAAGACGAAGGCATCCGCCCCGAGGCCGCCGGCCATGAAATCATTGCCGGCACCGCCGGTCACCACGTCATTGCCGACACCGCCGAAAAGCGTGTCGCTGCCAGCCCCGCCCTGCAGCAGATCGTTGCCCACCAGGCCGTCCAGCCGGTCATGGCCATTACCGCCGTTCAGCCGGTTGTTCAGGCCATTGCCGATCAACCGGTCGCCGTAATTCGAGCCGTTCAGCGCCTCGATCCCCAGCAGCAGGTCGCTGCCCTGGCCGCCGCCGATCGCCTGCGCCGTGGTCAGCCGCAGGTCGACGCGAACGCCGCCTGTGGCATTGCCGTAGCCGGCGGTATCGTAGCCGGCACCACCGTCCAGCCGGTCATTGCCGGTCCCGCCGTTCAGCAGGTCGTTGCCGATTCCGCCGGACAGCCGGTCGTGCCCGAGGAGCCCGGCGAGCACGTCGTTACCGGCAGCGCCGTTCAGCACGTTAGCCGCGGCACTGCCGGTGATCGCATCGGCGAAGCGCGAGCCGTTGACGTTCTCGATATTGGCCAGGGTGTCGGTGCCCTGCCCGCCGCCGATGACCTGGGCCGAGGTCAGCGACAGGTTCACCCGCACGCCGCCGCGGGCCGCGCCATAGCCGACCAGGTCGATGCCGGCGCCACCGTCCAGTTCGTCATTGCCGGCCTCGCCGAACAGCGTGTCACTGCCGGCCCCGGCATCGACATAATCGCTGCCGGCATAGCCGACGAAGATGTCGTTGCCGTCCTGCAGATAGATCGTGTCATAGCTGACGGTCTGGCGGATGCCGCTGATGTTGAACACGTCGTTTCCGCCGGTGCCCGCGATGTCGTAGATCGAGAAGTCCAGCGTCTCGGTGCCGATCACGTTGGCCGCGGTCAGGGCCAGCCGGGCCACGGTCACGTCCCCGGTCAGCCGGATCCGGTCGGCGCCGGCGCCGCCATCATAGACGTCCTGCCCGAAATCGGTGCCGCTGATATAGAAGATGTCGTCGCCGGTGCCGCCGATCAGCCGGTCATTGCCGGTTCCGCCGGTCAGGTAGTCATTGCCAGCACCGCCGTTCAGCGTATCCGCACCGGCGCCGCCATCGACCTCGTCGCTGCCGGAATAGCCGACGAAGCTGTCGTTGCCGTCGTGCAGATAGATCCAGTCATAGCTCACCGTGTAGGTGATGCCGCTGATGTTGAAGACGTCGTTGCCGCCGGTGCCCTGGATGTCGTAGATCGCGAAATCCAGCGTCTCGGTGCCGATCACATTGGCACTGGTCAATTGCAGACGCGAGACGGTGATATCGCCGGTCATCCGGATCCGGTCCGCGCCTTCGCCGCCGTCATAGACATCGTGCCCGAAATCGGTGCCGCCGATATAGAAAGTATCGTCGCCCGATCCACCGATCAGCCGGTCATTGCCGCCGCCGCCGGTCAGGTAGTCGCTGCCGGCGCCGCCATTCAGCGTATCCGCACCCGAACCGCCATCGACCTCGTCGCTGCCGGCATAGCCGACGAAGCTGTCGTTGCCGTCCGACAGATAGATCCAGTCATAGCTGACGGTATAGGTGATGCCGCTGATGTTGAAGACATCGTTTCCGCCGGTGCCCTGGATGTCGTAGATCGAGAAATCCAGCGTCTCGGTGCTGATCACGTTGGCACTGGTCAACTGCAGGCTGGCCACGGTCACATCCCCGGTCAGCCGGATGCGGTCCGCGCCTTCGCCGCCGTCATAGACATCGTGCCCGAAATCGGTGCCGCCGATATAGAAGGTATCGTCGCCCGATCCACCGATCAGCCGGTCATTGCCGCCGCCGCCGGTCAGGTAGTCGCTGCCGGCGCCGCCATTCAGCGTATCCGCACCCGAGCCGCCATCAACCTCGTCGCTGCCGGCATAGCCGACGAAGCTGTCGTTGCCGTCATAGAGATAGATCCAGTCATAGCTCACCGTATAGGTGACGCCGCTGATGTCGAAGACATCGTTCCCGCCGGTGCCGCGGATATCGTAGATCGAGAAGTCCAGCGTCTCGGTGCTGGTCAGGTAGCTGCTGTTCAAGAGCAGACTGGAGACGGTGACATCGCCGCTCAGCCGGATGCGGTCGGCACCGTCGCCGCCGTCAAAGACGTCGCGACCGAATTCGGTGCCGCCGATATAGAAGGTGTCGTCGCCCGAGCCGCCGCGCATCGTGTCGTTGCCGCCGCCGCCGGTGAGGGAGTCATTGCCGCCGAGCGCGTTGATGACATCGGCATCGCCAGTACCCACAAGGGTATCCGAGCCGTCAGTTCCGTTAATGGTCGCCATGACAAGTCTCTCGTTCAATCAAAAAAAGGAATAGTGCAGGAAATACCGCCCATCCCGCCCCCTTTGTCAAAGGAAAATGCCCTGTCCAGGCCGGGTTTCGGCAGGCTTTGGCGCAAGCCACGGGAATCGCTTGGCGCGCGCCTGCTTGGCAACCTGCCGAGGGTCGCTGTCGCTGTTGGTGGCCTTCCCCAGGGGTTTTGTGATCGCAGCATCAAGGGCTGTGATCACAAAATCGCAAAACCGCGCAATTTTACGCAATCCGCCGCGCATAGTGCTTTAGAGCCAGGGGCGGATATGGCACAAGCCCGCCAACCGATAACTGCGGGGAAGCACCATGAACATCCATGAATACCAGGCCAAGGCGCTGCTGCGCCAATACGGCGCGCCGGTCTCTGACGGGCGGGTGGTGATGAAGGCCGACGAGGCCAAGACGGCGGCGGGGGAACTCGACGGGCCGCTTTGGGTCGTCAAGGCGCAGATCCATGCCGGCGGCCGTGGCAAGGGTCACTTCAAGGAGAAGGAAGCCGGCGAGAAGGGCGGCGTGCGGCTGGCGAAATCCGTCGCCGAGGCCGAGGAGCTGACCCGGCAGATGCTGGGCCGCACCCTGGTCACCCACCAGACGGGCGAGACCGGCAAGCAGGTCAACCGCATCTATATCGAGGACGGCAGCGACATCGAGCGCGAGCTTTACCTGGCGCTGCTGGTCGACCGCGGCACCTCGCGCATCAGCTTCGTCGCCTCGACCGAGGGCGGCATGGACATCGAGGAGGTCGCTGCCTCGACCCCGGAGAAGATCGTCAGCTTCAGCGTCGATCCGGCCTCGGGCCTGTCGGATTTCCACGGCCGCCGCGTGGCCTTCGCCCTGGGACTGAAGGGCCCGCAGGTCAAGCAATGCGTCCAGCTGGTCAAGAACCTGTATCGCATGTTCATCGAGAAGGACATGGAGATGCTGGAGATCAACCCGCTGATCGTGATGAAGGACGGCAACCTCAAATGCCTCGACGCGAAGATGGGCTTCGACAACAACGCCCTTTATCGCCAGCCCGACGTGCTGGCGCTGCGCGACGAGACCGAGGAAGACCCGAAGGAACTGGCGGCCTCGAAATTCGACCTGAACTACATCGCGCTGGACGGCGAGATCGGCTGCATGGTGAACGGCGCGGGCCTGGCCATGGCGACCATGGACATCATCAAGCTGTTCGGCGCAGAGCCCGCGAACTTCCTTGACGTCGGCGGCGGCGCCACCAAGGAAAAGGTCACCGAGGCGTTCAAGATCATCACCTCGGACCCGAACGTGAAGGGCATCCTGGTCAACATCTTCGGCGGCATCATGCGCTGCGACATCATCGCGGAAGGCATCATCGCCGCGGTGAAGGAAGTCGGGCTGCAGGTTCCGCTGGTCGTGCGGCTGGAAGGCACCAATGTCGAGCTGGGCAAGCAGATCATCCGCGACTCGGGGCTGAACGTGATCCCGGCGGACGACCTGTCGGATGCGGCACAGAAGATCGTCAAGGCGGTGAAGGGCTGATGCGCGGGCTCGCGGCCGCAGCGTTCTGTCTGGCGATCCTTTCGGGCTGCACCCAGCCCGAGGGGCTGCCGGGCGACACGAAATCACTGCCCTCTGTCGTGCCGGCCGAGCGGAAAGCTCAGTTCGACATGACCGAGGAGCTGCAGGTCGCGACCAGGGCGTGCATTGCCAGCGAAATCTCCGGGCCGGCATCTCTGCAGGCACTGCGTGGGCAAGGCTATACCGCCATCCGCGTCGGCAGCGGCGTGGCCTATGCCAAATCCGCCCCGAAGGCCAAAATGCTTGAGTTTTTCAAGGAGGTCCGGGTCAACGACCGTTCCGTGAAAAGCCCTTGCACGATTCAGGTCAATCGGGTCTCGGGCTATTCCAGCTTTTCGGCCGTGACGGGTGCGCTTCTGGCAGATGGGTTCAAGCAGATTCCCAGGCAGGAAACCGGCACTGTCTACGCCAAGGGTGACGTTCAGCTGATGCTCTCGGGCAGCACTCCCCCCTACACCGGTTTCACCGACATCGAAATATATCGCCTGAATAAGGCAACGGAGGCCCGGTAGCCGATCCGCTTCTGCCTGCCTGCGCAGGAAAAGCAGCAAAGCCGCAACCGGACATCCGCAACATCATAACTGGAGGAAGCCACCATGGCCGTTCTCGTCAACAAAGACACCAAAGTCATCTGCCAGGGCATCACCGGCTCGCAAGGCACGTTCCACACCGAACAGGCGATCGCCTACGGCACCAAGATGGTCGGCGGCGTGACGCCCGGCAAGGGCGGCAGCGAACACCTGGGCCTGCCCGTGTTCAACAGCGTCCACGAGGCCGTGGCCAAGACCGGCGCCAATGCGACCGCGATCTATGTCCCGCCGCCCTTCGCGGCCGATTCGATCCTGGAAGCCATCGACGCCGAGATCCCGCTGATCGTCGCCATCACCGAGGGCATTCCGGTGCTCGACATGATGAAGGTCAAGCGCGCGCTGCAAGGCTCGAAATCGCTGCTGATCGGACCGAACTGCCCCGGCATCATGACGCCCGACGAATGCAAGATCGGCATCATGCCGGGCAGCATCTTCAAGCGCGGCTCGGTCGGCGTCGTGTCGCGTTCCGGCACGCTGACCTATGAGGCGGTGAAGCAGACTTCGGACGTGGGCCTGGGCCAGTCCTCGGCCGTCGGCATCGGCGGCGACCCGATCAAGGGCATGGAGCATATCGACGTGCTGCGCATGTTCCTGGACGACCCCGAGACCGAGTCGATCATCATGATCGGCGAGATCGGCGGCTCGGCCGAGGAGGAGGCCGCCGAGTTCCTGGCCGAGCAGAAGCGCAAGGGCAAGTGGAAGCCGACCGCCGGCTTCATCGCCGGCCGCACCGCGCCGAAGGGCCGCCGCATGGGTCATGCCGGCGCCATCGTCTCGGGCGGCAAGGGCGACGCGGAATCGAAGATCGAGGCGATGAAATCGGCCGGGATCGTCGTCGCCGACAGCCCGGCGGGCCTGGGCGAGGCGGTGCTGAAAGCGCTCGGCCGGTGACGTCCTTGCAAGCTTTTTGACTTAGGCGCGGCCCCTGCCTACCTTCAGGGGGCCGCGCCAGACCTTACCAGCAGGTGCCAGATTGGACGTCCGCCGTCGCCAGATCGTCGCCAGACCCGCCGGGGCAGTGCCTTGTCCTGGCCGCGGGCGACCTGCCGGTCAGCCACCGCGAGGGTCGCGATGAACGCCCGTCCCGCCGCGCCCGCGACCGATGCGTCCCTGGCTCACACCCAGGCCCGGGACTGGGCGCTTTGCGTCGCCACCTACAATCGCGGCGACATCCTGCGCCGCTGCGTCCGCCACGCCCTGGCCTCGGACATGCCGCCGGCCGAGATCGTCATCGTCGATGCCAGCACCGACTGGCAGGCGAACCGCGCCGGGGTCGAGGCGGTGATCGCCGAGGCGGGCGGCTGCCCGCTGCGCTATGCGCCGGCGCAGCGCCGCTCGCTGACCGTCCAGCGCAACCAGGCCGTCGCCATGGCGCAGGCCGACATCCTGTTTCTCATCGACGACGACGCGCTGCTGCATCCCGGCTGCGCCGGGCGGATCATGGGGCATTACCGTGCCGATCCGCAGGGCCGCATCGTCGCCATCTCGGCCTGCAACACCCCCGCGGAGCAGGATCCGGCGGGCGGCGGCGCGCTCAAGCAGATCAACCGGGCCGGGGCGCTGGTCTCGGGCCGGCCGGCGGCGCTGCAGCGCGGCATCGACCTTGTGCTTCGCCACCTGCTGATGATCCCCGCCGACCAGCGCTTCCTGGGCTATGACCGGCCCGAGCGACGCTATCGCGGCGACCGGACCCTGCCGGCGGACCTGGTCGAGGTGGATTTCATCGTCGGCTTCGCCCTGACCGTCCGCCGCGCCATCGCCCTGCGCGAGCCCTTCGACGAGGGGCTGGTCGGCAGCGCCATCGCCGAGGACCTGGACGCCAGCTATCGCTTCGGCCGCCACGGGGTCCTGGCCCTGGCCGCCGATGCGGCGATCCTGCACCTGGAAGCCGCCGCCGGCCGCGGCCAGCGCCGGGTGAACACGGCGCTGGCGCTGCTCAACATCGCCTATTTCGTCCGCCGCCGGTCCGAGCGGCAGGGCCGCGACGTCACCCGCTATGTGCTGTGGTATCTGCGCATGACGCTGGCCGAGCTGCCCAAGGACATTTCCGGCGGGCGCTGGCGCCTGCCGCAGTTTCGCGGCGCCCTGCTGGCGGGGCGCCACCTGCCCGCCCTGCTGCTCCAGCCGCGCGCCAGCCTGCCCGAATGGTATCAGCACCAACAGACACGGCTCATGGCCGGCGCGCCGCGCGGCCCTGGCCACAACCATGCGACCGCCCCTGATCATGGCGTGAACGGATAGAATTTCCCGGAGGCAATCCAATGAACGATCAATCCCCCAACGCGGCCTTCCACGATTCAAGTTTCCTGCAAGGCCATAACGCCGCCTATGTCGAGCAGCTCTACGGCCAATGGGCCCAGGACCCGGCGGCGGTCGATCAGGCCTGGGACGCCTTCTTCCGCAGCCTCGGCGACGAAGAGGCGGTGGTCACGCGCGAGGCCAAGGGTGCCAGCTGGCGCCGGGCCGACTGGCCGCCGGTCCCCTCGGACGACAACACCGCGGCGCTGACCGGCGAATGGCCGATGCTGCCCAAGGCCGAGGCCAAGGCGGCGCTGGACAAGATCGCCGCCAAGGCCGGCGAAAAGGGCGTCAGCCTGACCGACGAGCAGCTCAAGCGCGCGGTGCTGGACAGCATCCGCGCCATCATGCTGATCCGCGCCTTCCGCATCCGCGGCCACCTGCATGCCGACCTGGACCCGCTGGGGATGCGCGACGTCCCCGACCATGGCGAGCTGAAGCCCGAGACCTACGGCTTCACCGAGGCCGACCTGGACCGGCCGATCTTCATCGACAACGTCCTGGGCCTGCAGATCGCCACGATCCGCCAGATCGTCGACCTGATGAAGCGCACCTATTGCGGCACCTTCGCGCTGCAGTTCATGCACATCTCGGACCCCGAGCAGGCCGCCTGGCTGAAGGAGCGGATCGAGGGTTACGGCAAGGAGATCGCCTTCACCCGAGAAGGCCGCCGCGCCATCCTGAACAAGCTGGTCGAGGCCGAGGGCTTCGAGAAGTTCCTGCATGTCAAGTACATGGGCACCAAGCGCTTCGGCCTTGACGGCGGCGAGGCGCTGATCCCGGCCATGGAGCAGATCATCAAGCGCGGCGGCGCGCTTGGCGTCAAGGACGTGGTGATCGGCATGCCGCACCGCGGCCGGCTGTCGGTTCTGGCCAACGTGCTGAACAAGCCCTATCGCGCCATCTTCCACGAGTTCCAGGGCGGCAGCTACAAGCCCGAGGACGTGGACGGCTCGGGCGACGTGAAATACCACCTTGGCGCCAGCTCGGACCGCACCTTCGACGACAATACCGTGCATCTGTCGCTGACCGCGAACCCCAGCCACCTGGAAGCGGTGAACCCGGTGGTGCTGGGCAAGGTCCGCGCCAAGCAGGACCAGCTTTCCGACCAGACGCATCGCACCGCGGTGCTGCCGATCCTGCTGCATGGCGACGCGGCCTTTGCCGGCCAGGGCATCGTCGCGGAATGCTTCCAGCTTTCCGGCATCAAGGGCCACCGCACCGGCGGCTGCATCCATATCGTGGTGAACAACCAGATCGGCTTCACCACCGCGCCGCATTTCAGCCGCACCTCGCCCTATCCGACCGACATCGCGCTGATGGTCGAGGCGCCGATCTTCCACGTCAACGGCGACGACCCCGAGGCGGTGGTGCATGCCGCCCGCGTCGCGACCGAGTTCCGGCAGAAGTTCCACAAGGACGTGGTCATCGACATCTTCTGCTATCGCCGCTTCGGTCACAACGAGGGCGACGAGCCCATGTTCACCAACCCGGCGATGTACAAGGCGATCAAGGGCCACAAGACCACGCTGCAGCTCTACACCGACCGGCTGGTCGCCGACGGCCTCGTGCCCGAGGGCGAGATCGAGGAGATGAAGGCCGCCTTCCAGGCGCATCTGAACGAGGAATTCGAGGTCGGCAAGAACTTCAAGCCGAACAAGGCCGACTGGCTGGACGGCAAGTGGTCGGGCCTGGCCGCGGAATCCGAGGAATACGCCCCCGGCCAGACCGGCATCGCCCCCGAGACCCTGGCCGAGATCGGCACCGCCCTGACCCGGGTGCCGGAGGGTTTCGACCTGCACCGCACCGTCGGCCGGCTGCTGGATTCGAAGAAGCAGATGTTCGAGACCGGCAAGGGCTTCGACTGGGCGACCGGCGAGGCGCTGGCCTTCGGCTCGCTGCTGCTGGAAGGCCATCCGGTGCGGCTGTCGGGCCAGGATTCGACCCGCGGCACCTTCTCGCAGCGCCATTCCGCCTTCATCGACCAGGCCACCGAGGAACGCTTCTACCCGCTGAACCACATCCGCGGCGGGCAGGCGCGCTACGAGGTGACCGACTCGATGCTGTCGGAATATGCGGTGCTCGGCTTCGAATACGGCTATTCGCTGGCCGAGCCCAACACCCTGACCCTGTGGGAAGCCCAGTTCGGCGACTTCGCCAACGGCGCGCAGATCATGTTCGACCAGTTCATCAACTCGGGCGAGAAGAAATGGCTGCGCATGTCGGGCCTGGTGGTGCTGATGCCGCATGGCTATGAAGGCCAGGGCCCCGAGCACAGCTCGGCCCGGCTGGAGCGCTGGCTGCAGATGTGCGCCGAGGACAACTGGATCGTGGCGAACTGCACCACGCCGGCGAACTATTTCCACATCCTGCGCCGGCAGCTGAAGCGGCCGTTCCGCAAGCCGCTGATCCTGATGACGCCGAAATCGCTGCTGCGCCATCCGCTGGCGATCTCGACGGCCGAGGACTTCACCACCGGCTCGAGCTTCCACCGCGTGCTGTGGGACGATGCCGAACGCGGCAGTTCGCAGCTGGCGCTGAAGCCCGACAATGAGATCCGCCGCGTGGTGATCTGCTCGGGCAAGGTCTATTACGACCTGCTGCAGGCCCGCGACGCGGCCGGGGCCGACGATGTCTACCTGATGCGCCTGGAACAGTTCTACCCCTTCCCCGCCCAGGCGATGTCGAAGGAACTGGAGCGCTTCAAGGATGCCGAGATCGTCTGGTGCCAGGAGGAGCCCAAGAACATGGGCGGCTGGACCTTCGTCGAGCCGAACATCGAATGGGTGCTGTCGCGCATCGGTGCCAGGCACGGCCGCGCCCGCTATGTCGGCCGCACCGCCGCCGCCTCGCCGGCGACCGGCCTCGCCTCGCGCCACAAGGCCGAGCAGGAGGCGCTGGTGACCGAAGCCATCACGATCGGTGCCTGAGATGGCCGTGGAACTGCGCGTCCCCACGCTGGGGGAATCGGTATCCGAGGCGACCGTGGCCACCTGGTTCAAGAAGCCGGGCGACCGCGTCGCGGTGGATGAAATGCTGTGCGAGCTGGAAACCGACAAGGTGACGGTCGAGGTGCCCTCGCCCGTCGCCGGCAAGCTGGCCGAGATCGTCGCCCCCGAGGGCGCGGTGGTCGCGCCCAATGCGCTGCTCGCGCAGATCATGGAAGAGGGCGATGCGGGCCCCGAGGAAATGTTGCCCAAGGCAGATGCGGGCACGAAAGCCCAGGAAGGACAGAAGAAGATGAGCGGAAAACCCGTCGACGTGATGGTGCCCACCCTGGGCGAAAGCGTGACCGAAGCCACGGTCGCCACCTGGTTCAAGAAGGTCGGCGATGCCGTCGCCCAGGACGAGATGCTGTGCGAGCTGGAAACCGACAAGGTCTCGGTCGAGGTTCCAGCCCCCGCCGCCGGCGTGCTGGCCGAGATCCTTGCGCCCGAAGGCGCGACGGTCGATGCCAGCGCCCGGCTGGCCATCATCACCGAAGGCGCCGCCGGTGCCGCCGCGGCGCCCAAGGCCGACGCCCCGGCCGCTGCCGCGGCCGCCGTGGAATCGCCCGGCGCCGGCCCGGAGACGCCGAAAGAGCGCAAGGATGTCGAGGACGCGCCCGCGGCCAAGAAGGCCATGGCCGAGGCCGGGATTTCCCGCGATGCCGTCACCGGCACCGGCCGCGACGGCCGGGTGATGAAGGAGGACGTGGCCCGCGCGGCCGCAGCGCCCGCCGCCGCCTCGCCCACCCCGGCCCCTGCCCAGGCACCGCG